>QIKY01000327.1 GCA_003233175.1 Planctomycetaceae bacterium
CGTTCGTTGCGCCGGAAGTCCGGCGGTGTTCGCTGCGCTCGACCGCCGGCTAATGGCTGCCAAGCCTCCGGCTTGCAAGCGCTCACCACGTCCAAGCCTCCGGCTTGCAAATCGTGGAACACTTACCACGACCAACCTGCTCGCAGCGAATCGTTCACGACGCAGCCTTCGGGCCAGCGGCCGGCGTGGAGTTCGGCCACGCAACGCGCCGCGATTTCGCCCATGTCGGATTGCGATTGTCGGTCCAGGCCGCCCATGTGCGTGCAGGCCACGAGGTTTTTTAAGGTCAGGAGCGGGTTATCGAGCGGCGTGGGCTCTTGCTGGAATACATCGAGAGCGGCGCCTTTCAAATGGCCGCCGTGCATGGCGGCATAGAGCGCGGCTTCGTCGACCAGCCCTCCGCGGCCGGTGTTGATGAGAATTGCGTCGGCCTTCATTTTCGCCAAGGTTTGGGCGTTGATGATTTTTTCGGTTGACGGGATACAGGGCGCGTGCAAACTGACGACGTCCGACCCGGCGAGCAAATCGTCCAGGCTGCAAAGTTCGATGTTATTGGCTTGGGCGTATTTTTCGTCGGCCACCGGGTCGTAGGCGCGCACCTGCATGCCGAGGGCCTGCATTTTTCCGGCCACCGTTTTTCCGATGCGGCCCAGGCCGATGATACCGAAGGTTTTGCCTTTCATGCGCGGCCCGGCGTCGCGGGCCCATTCGCCGCGGCGAACTTCGGCGTCGCGGCCGACCAAATTACGCGAGACAGCGAACATCAGGCCGATGGTGTGTTCCGCCACCGATTCCTCGACCGCGCCGGGGGTGATCGTGACCAAAATACCGAGATCGGTCGCCGCCTCGACATCGACCGAATCGTAACCAACGCCCATCCGCGCCACGACGCGCAAGGTCGAACCGGCCAGAATATCTCGCGTGAGCGGATCGGTGCTGGCCAACATCGCATCGATGCCCTGTAAATTCTCACGCAAAACATCGGGCTGCATGGTGTCGGCATCTTGCGGAGGATAGGCCACTTCCAGGCCATGCGATTCCAGCAACCGCGAGTAAGCGCCGGGAATATTTCGGATCATGGGTGTCGTGACAAGCACTCGGGGCATTCTGGAACTCCTGAAAAGCAGATCTTCGCCGACAACAAATCTCCCAGACGTTCTACCTGCAAAGCCGCCGGCCGACAACCTCCGGCGGATGTCAGGCTGGGCGCAAGTGTAGGTTACCGGTTGTATCGCGTAAAAGCCCGACATTTTGAAAGTGCCGGGCTTTTAGTCCTGCAAATCTGCATCGGCCATGATTTCGTCGGCGATGCGCCGCGGCAGCCAACCTTCGGGCGACCAACCTCGCGTTTGGTTGTAGGCGACGATAGCGGCCTGCAGACTTTCGGCGGAAAGCGACGCACGGGGGTCGTCGCTCAGCGGCGTTTGAAGAAAACGCTGCGGGAGCGTGTCTTCGCTGGGCGACCAGCCAGCTTGTTGGTTGAACAATTTTTTAGCGGAAACGATGCGTCTCGCCGTTTCTCGAAGTTCGTCGGGGCTGATCTCCCAGCCGGTGGTGTTTTGCAGGATGTGGCCGATTTCACCATGAAAATCGGTGAACACGCCGCGCAAGAATTTGCAGAGGATAAGGGAATCGATCAAGGCGGCGCGGTCTTCGGATTCCACCGCCAGCGGCGCCGATTTTGGGGAGAGTGCGCGTCGGTCGGCCTGTTCGGAAAAGTCGGCTTCGTAGGCCCCGCTGCGGTTGTGGTCGGCCCCGCGCGAACCGACGGCGAACCCCAACGCCATGGTTTGCAAGGCGCGAGGTTCATAGCCGGGGATTTCCAAGCCCTTCACTTGCGGCGCGAATGCGAGCGCGTCTTGACCGATGCGTTCCGCCAGACGTCGGCTGCCAAGCGCCAACAGGCCGCCCAAACCTTCGCGGCGGCCGATCAATTCCAAGGCTTTCAAAACGGCCGAGCCATCGCCAAACCGCAGCCACGGCGCGTCAAGCAACTGACGCTCCACGCACTCCATGGCGAAGGCAATCGTGCCGCCCGCGCTGACGGTGTCGATGCCCAGGTCGTCGCACAACCGCGAGGCCGCCAACACGCTATCGGCGTCGCGGACGCCGCACAAAGGGCCGAGCGCAAACAAGTTTTCGTATTCTAGACGCACCGTGTTATTTGATTCGTCATCATTTTTTTGGGCTTTTACCGGATAGATGTGCTCGCAGCCAATCGTGCAGGCGGCGCAGGATTGGCGTGTTTTTTTTCGGTCGGTTTCCAACGCTTCGGGCGATAAGTCCACCGCGCCGGCAAACGACCCGGCTTGAAAATTGCGCGTCGGCAGCGCGCCGAGGCGATTGAACGCCAACAAGTTGGAGGCCGTTCCCAGTTCACGATACTTGGCTGTCGCGGGCCCCCACGACTTCATCGCAAGCTCTTTCGCCAGAGCGGTCAGGCCGCTGGGGTCGGACCACGTGCAGCGTTGCTCGCCGCGCACCAACACGGCTTTGATATTCTTGGCGCCGAGCACGGCGCCCGCGCCACCCCGACCCGCATGACGTCCCGAATGTGAAATCGTGGCGTAGCGTACGCCGCGCTCGCCGGCGGGGCCGATTACGGCGGCGGAAAAATCGGGTCCATATTTTTTTAACAGCGCCGCTTCGGCTTCGCGGGCCGATGCGCCGGCAAGTTCGGTCGCCGGCTCCAATACGGCCTGTCGTCCGTCGAGAACCAGCACCGAGAGAGCTGCGGCGGCGCCTCGCAAAACGAGGGCGTCGGCGCCGGTCTTCTTTCCAGAAATGGCGAAACCGCTGCTGGCTAGGGAGTCGTTCAGGCGGTTGGTGAGAGGGCTCTTATGCACCACGGCGAATTTTGCCGACGTGGTCAGCGGGCCGCCCACCAAGGGGCTGAACACAAACGCCAACGGCGCGGCGGCTGATAGCGCCTCGCACTCCGCGGCGCGTTCTCGCAACATCAGATGCACGCCTAGTCCGACCCCACCCAGATATCGCCGCAACACGGCCGCGCTGAGTTGCACGAATTCGACCCGCCCATTCGAGACGTCAATTCGCAAGTAGCCGCCGTGGTAACCGTGCAGTGAAGGCATTGTCGGAACGCGTTTTTATAAAAAGGCTAGCCGCCCGCATCGGCCGACATGATGAGCAAGGACTGGCCGTCCTGAATTTTCGCCCCCACATCTCGGACGAACGCCTCTCCGTCAAGGTTGGCCGTGTAGCCCGATGCGAGCCCAGCCTCCAGGATACACTCCCCGGCCAAATTCGGGAACATTCGCACCAGAGCCGTCAGCACTTCGCCGAGCGATGTTTGGTCGGTGGGAAATTCCATATCTACTTGGGGCACGCCGGCGCGGGCGCGCGGAACGCCGAAGAGTTCTACCTTCACATTCATCGCGGGAGTGAATATCTTTCCGTGGCCGGGAGGCTGTTCCTGGCGTTGTGCCTCACGCGATTGAAAATGGCGCCTTTTTCGTTTAACGGCAAGCCGAAGGCGGCTGCGTTTTCTGTTCCGCCCGAACGCGTGGGCTCAAAACGCAGCCGCCTTCGGCTTGCCGTTAAACGAGCCATTGCCAGCCGACTGAAGTATAAATGGCGTATCAACGCTGGAAACAGGCGGACAGAATAGCCAGAGCGTACATGCAGAAAAAGCCGAAGTAGACGGCTCGATGCTTGCGAGCGTCGGGTAGGAAAACGCTGCCGCAGAAAATGGCGAGAATAGTCAACGCGCCGACCAGCCCCGCGAAAATCGGGGCTGGCATCCAGGATGCGCCCGCCAGCCCGACTGAAGCGAACACCGTTATGACGCCCAGTTCCTTTAGTGTCCATTGGTAGTCCTTGAGCGGCGCGGCGGGCGCCAATGGGTCGGGTGAATCGCTTTGCAATTGAGGCGTCAGGCGAGAGGCGATTTTTTCGCGAGACGGGCCCGACAGCGGCGCGAGCGAGTCGTATTCTGGCGAGGCGTCGTTGCCGGACTCCGTGGAGACGTCTTCAACGCGTTGAGCCAGGATAAAATCAGCGTCGGGCGAAATGGGGGATATATCCACCGGCGAAGATATTCTCATCGGAATCACTCCAGCAGACGGCTACAAAATACCTTCTCCAAAGCCGCTTTGTTTGGGACGCGCAGGTCGTCGGGTGGGCGATTTTTGGTGAGGCACGCGCGGTTCACCGGCGTTTGATTCCTTTGCCCGCCCCGGCGCCGACGGCTTCCCAGCGGCTGGGTCGGTGCGAATGTGCGTGGATGTTTTAGCAGCGGAATGCTCGGCTTCGGCTTCGACGTAATCGTCGTTATAACTGGGTATGTAGCCCGGTTGACGGGCGCGGTCTTTTTCCGCTCGGAACTCTTCGATGACCTTATTCTGGATCATCTCCCGGCAGGCCGAATTTATGGGGTGGGCGATATCCGCGTAGAGTTTGGCGCGGCCTTCCTGGTCGCGCAAGGCGCGGTCGTCTTTGAGCCGGAGTCCGCACTGGTTGCAGTGCGCGGCCCGCAGATGGTTTTTCGCGCGGCATTGCGGGCAATGGGAGGTCAGCTTGCGGCTGGGCATCGCGACAAACGGGCCGTTGGTGCCGTCAATGATTTTCAAATCTCGGACGACAAAGCAGTCGTCGAAGGTGATCGAACAAAAGCCTTGCAGCCGGTCGTCGTTGTCTTCGGTGAGTTTAACCCGGACCTCAGTGATTTCCACGGCGGTATTCCTTACACGTTGCTCATCTGATGACGGTACAAGTAGAAAATAAGTTGCCCCAACCTCTGCAACGCAACCATCCGGCAATGCGTCTTGCCTGCCGGGCGTTGCGACAAATCCCGAAATAGCTTGATCCGCTGCCGCTCATTTGGTGGGCGTAACAGTCGGTTTTGTCAAATTCGCTTTCTAATTTTTGAATCCAGGGTGAAATTTCTTTCGCTGGCGTTTGTAATCGATTCCACATGGCGCGGGCCAAGGCTGCTTTGTTTCCCTGTTCGGCGCTGCGCAGCAACGGCTCCAGGCTACGCGGCGACTCCGCCGGACGACAACGTTGAAAAACCGCCGGCGTGGAAAGACCTTCCGGAGGCCACACCACGACTACATCCAGGCGGGGGAACTTGGCCAATCGCGCCACGTGTTCTCCTCGACCCCGACAAACCGCCGCGTTCTTCTCTAAAAAAAAGGGAACATCACTCCCTAGTTCGCCGGCTAACTCCGCCAATTGTTGTTTTGACCATCCTAATTTCCAGATTTTGTTTCCCGCCGCCAGCGCCGCCGCAGCGTCGCTCGAGGCGCCGCCCAGTCCAGCGGCGGCGGGAATACTTTTCACAATGCGAACGTCGACTCCCTGCCGCGCGCCCGACCGCTTACGGAGTTTCGCAAGGGCGGTATAGACCAAATTGTCTTTTCCTTCAGGCAACGGACCCAAACCTCCATTCGCAACAATACTGCCTTTTTTTGCCTGAGCGCCTTTCGTTGCACGTGCGCAATGGCCGACTTGAAGCCCGGAGCGCCACTGGCAGGCAACCCGAATCGTTCCTGTGCTATTGGGGGAAAATAGTAAGGTGTCGTTTATATTGATGGCCGCCATCAGAGTTTCTATCTCGTGATAGCCGTCGCTCCTGCGAGCTAAAACCTCTAGAAAGAGATTGAGTTTTGCCGGCGCCTGAACAATTTGCAACGCGTTGGCTGCGTCCGCATCCATTCGATATTTGGGGTTGAGAAAAGAAATGAAGCAGTATGCAACACGTTCATGACCTTTCGGTGCGCATACTATAACCCATCATTGGATATCTTAGGGATGTACGAAACTTGGTCAAGAAAATTCCGTGAATAACCTAAAGACACATACCTGCATGCCCCTTTTTTGCGAGTTTGCGAGGCATGGGTTGTTTGCGTTGCGGTTTTCCGCTCCCAACGGCCTGGCTTCTTTCCAAAATTGATGAAACTGCTGGCGAGGTTTGTCTTTACGCACAGGCCGCGTTTTTCTAGGATACGGGCCGAAACGCGCCGGCACGGGGTAGCGCAGCCCAAGAATGTAGGTCGGCGACACACCCAGGGAGTGCATGTGATGAACGGAATCGCGATCATGCTTGTCGCCGCGACAGTTGGCGTCGACTACGGTTGGCAACCCCGCGAAGACGGAACGCTCGACTACATCATTCAAATCGAGCCGGAACTCTATCAATCGTTGCGAGAGGGCGGGGAGATTGTCAGTGAAATTCACCCCGACGCCCGCAATGTCAGCCGCATTCGTATTCGTATCGGTCGCGACGAACTGCCTCGCGTGAATGTTGAACAGACCCCGGCAAACGCGACAATCATCGATGCGCAGGTTCGCCCAGCTTCGTTGGAAACCGATGCCGGTGCGTCTGAAACCCCTGCGGAACCAACCGCTGATTCTCCAGAGCCCAGTACTATTCGCGGGCAGTCGCCGGCCGCCAGCCGCGCATTCAACAGTTCCCGTTATGGACAGAACAGCAGCGCCGCCGGGGGTTACCGTACTCCAACGATTGGAGTTCCGAATTCGGCGAACGCGGGTTCGTCTACCAGCGGTTCGTCGACTGGCGTTTCGTCGGGCGCGGCTTCGAGATACGGCGGCGGCTCGATAGGACAGCGTGAAGCGCCTGCCGTATCGGCTGTGGAGTCGCACGACGACGCGCGTACGCCAAGACCTCTGAATCCGCCTGACTACCGGCGCCAAGGTGTTTCGCACGTCGGGCATTCCGACGACGGCGGTCTTCCGCCCAAAGCGACTGCTCCTCCGCTCTCGGCCGACGCGGCGGCGACAAATCCGACATTAACCACGCCAACTTGGCGGCGGGGCGAGGCGACAACTTCGCGCCAGCCTCCGACCACATCGTCCTCTGCCACCGGCCGGCAACCAGCCGCCAACGCTCGTTCCACCGCTGCGCAAGGCGAACAAAACGAGGTCGAACTGGGGGACCTCCAAGCACCGCCGCCCCACAGCCATGCCGATGGAACGGTTCACGAATCTTCCACAGACCTGCCGGTTTATGGCCGCCGCCCTGAGCGTCCTGCCGCGACGGCGCCGCGCCGCAACGAATACGCGACTCCTCCGCCGCGACGCCCGGATTATCGTGAGGCGGACCAGCGTGGTTACGCCGCGGCAGAGACGCCTCCGCCGCGTCCAGCCCCGAATCCGCCAGTTTACACGGCTCCTTATCCGCAGGCTGCTCCGCCGCCGGGGTATGTGTATCAGCTCGCAGCCGCCGTGCCTGCTGCTGCTCCGGTTGCAGCGGCTCCGGTTGCGGCGGCTCCGGTTGCGGCGGCGCTGGATGATCATGCGCTTTCGCACCACACAGCATTGGAAGAGGAAGGCGAAAAGCCGTGGCCCACCTTGGTTTTCACTATTATTCTGCTCTTCGCTTCGATTGGCGGGAACCTGTACCTGGGTTGGATCGCCTGGGATTTCGGCGAGCGTTACAAGTCGATCGCCTCGGAATTACGCGGCATAAACCTGGCGGCCGGATAAAACACGAGCGGCATCGCGCCCTCCAACGACTATGAACAAATAACGAGGGGCGGCGCCTGCACATCGGGGCTTATTTTCCGCAGGCAATTTGTTCCGCCGCATACAAATACTCGGCCGTCACGGGGTAGTTGCGGAAGCGAATCGAATAGAACTGCTCGAACCAGCGGCTGATATCGTCTTCAATGCCGGGGTCGTATTCCGGAGCGATGTGCAGCGTTTTGCCGTTGGTTGGTTGGCGCAGGTCGCCCTCTTCGACAATCACTTCTCCGGCCTTGATCACATAACGCGGTAGTTCGAACATCGTTTGCTTGTTTTCGTGCGGCGTGTAGATCGTGATATCGGCGTCGGCGCCGGGGTTGAGCCGCCCCTTCTTTTTCAGGCCTAACATCTTGGCGGGCGCGGCGCGGGTGATGATGCAGATTTCGTTCAGTGTGTATTCGCGATCTAGGTCGTAAAGATTCGAACGTTCGCGAACATGAGGGTTCACCGTTTTGAGCATGTCGCGGCGGTAGGTGCGGTCCATTAACAGGCGAATGATTTCCGGATACGCCAGAAACGATCCTCCGTTGGGATGGTCGGTGCTCATGGCCACGCGCCAGGGATCTTTCATCATCAAATACCATTCCAAACCGATGGCCCACTGCAACGTATGCACCAGGCTCTTGTTGCGATATTTGATCGGCGCGATGCCGCAGCCCGATTCCATTTCCGTGTCGGAGCTGAACCACTTCGTGCCATAGATGTTGGAGAGAAAATATCCCAGCGGGCCGTCGCCGGTCATGCTGGTGGTTTCGCCGAACAGCACCTGGCCCACATCGACCGTAATGTTCTCGTGTTCGTTCACGTACTCCACTAACTGCGCCACCTTCGAGTTGAAGGTGTTTTCATCGGCGTCGCCCCCGCCGTAGCTATGAAATTGAATATGGGTGAGGTGGCCGCGATGCCCCTCCAAGGCGCGCATGGTTTCCAACGTGGTTTCCCAGTTGCCCGGCATGCCCAGGTTATTGCAATGGATATGCACCGGGTGCGGCATGCCGAGCGCGTCGACCGTGGCCGCCATTTCACGAATGATTTGCCGCGGAGTGACGTCATAAAAATCGACTACCGAATCGAGCCCGCTGACGTTGCCCGCCTGATGGTGCTTCCAAACCTCCACCCCGCCGGGATTGACTAGTTTCGCCGCGTAGCCTTTCGCAGCGCCCAGCAGCCAAGCCGTAAACGCCTGAAGTTTTTCAGGATCTTTTTCCTGGATCGACTTCATCACGTAATGGTTGTTTCCCATCAATACGTAGAAGCCTTTATCGATGCAGGGCGTATCGGCGAACTCTTCGTGCGTATGACGCGCGGAAATGGGAGGCACGGCCGCGTCGAAGGCGGTCGTGTAGCCCAGCCCGGCGTATTTGTAGCCGGTGGCGAACGTGCTGGGCACGCTGCCCATGGTTCCGCTGTGCGTGTTCGCCGTGCGCATGACCGGCGCTGCACGCCGCTTTTCCTCAGGACGCATCTTTCGCGCCGTGTTCACTTTAGGGCCGGCAATATGGCAGTGCATGTCGATGCCGCCGGGCATCACAACCAAGCCCGCTGCGTTGAGCGTGCGCGCGGGGCGAACGTCAGGGTCGCTGGGAGGCGCCACAATCGAACCGCCTTGAATCCAAATATCATGCGTTTGGCCATCGCAGCCGTTGATCGGATCGTACACATACCCGCCGGCAATTTTGAACAGAACATCAGTCATGGAGGATGGCCAGTGGTTGGCGAAAAAAGAGGGATCGGTTGAGGCGCCCGGCTTTTTGAAAAAGCCGGGCTTCTGAATCGGTTGAGACGCTTGCCCGCCGCTTTATCAATGCTGCAATGCACATGCTTGAAGTTTGACGCTCCCGAACACGACCCACAAGGCCCCGACGCTACTGGCTTGCGCGCGTTGCGTGGTGTAGAAAGTGGTCTGATGAAACCCGTTCGCATCGTTTTGAGGGAGTCTTGTTTGGTGTCTGATCCCGCATGTTTGGTGAATCCTCCTGTCCGCATTCTTCTCGGTCCTGGGCCCAGCGATATCCCGCCGCGCGTTCTCTCGGCGTTGGCTCGACCGACCGTCGGCCATCTCGACCCCTATTACCTGCTCCTGATGGACGACCTGCGCGGCAAGTTGCAGACCCTCATGCGCACCAAAAACGAGATGACGCTGGCCATTAGCGCCACCGGTTCGGCCGGTATGGAAGCCACGGTGGTGAATTTGATCGAACCCGGCGATGCGATGCTGGTTTGCGTGAACGGCGTGTTTGGCGGCCGCATGGCCGATGTCGCCGGGCGCGCCGGCGCGGATGTCGCGACAGTGGAGCGTCCTTGGGGCGAAGTGTTTTCCCCCGCCGATATCAAAGCGGCGTTGGCCAAACATCGGCCGAAAGTGGTGGGTATCGTGATGGCGGAAACGTCGACCGGCGCCTGGCAGCCGCTGGAGGAAATATCGGAACTCGTTCACGACGCCGGCGCGCTGTTGCTGGTCGACGCCGTCACTTCGCTGGGCGGCGTGCCCGTGGAGGTGGACGCCTGGAATATCGACGCCCTCTATTCGGGTTCGCAAAAATGTCTCAGTTGCCCTCCGGGGTTGTCGCCGGTGAGTTTTAGTTCGGCCGCCATGAAAGTTATTCTGGGCCGAAAAACCAAGGTGCAAAGTTGGTATCTTGATGTCTCGATGTTGGCCAACTACTGGGGAACCGAGCGGGTGTATCATCACACCGCGCCGATCAACATGACGTACGCGTTGCACGAATCGGTGCGTATCATTCTGGAAGAAGGGCTCGACGCCTGTTTCGCCCGACACGCCTTGAACCATCGGGCGTTAAAGGCCGGCTTGGCCGCGCTCAGCATTGAGTATTCGGCCCAAGCAGGCCATGCCCTGCCGATGCTCAACGCGGTAAAAATTCCCGCCGGTGTGGACGACGCCCGCTTCCGCCGCGATTTACTGAACCGCTTCGGTATTGAAATCGGCGGCGGGCTGGGCGCCTTCAAGGGCCAAGTGTGGCGCATCGGCCTAATGGGGCACGCCTCCCGATCGAAAAACGTATTGCTATTCCTCGCCGCCACGGAGCAACTTTTACAAGAGCAAGGCGTCTCATTCGCGCACGGGGCAAGCATCGCGGCGGCCAACGAAATTTACGCCGCCGCTGGTTAGGATTACAACCAAGCTGGCTGGGGACCGAACCGTGCTAACGAACGAACAAATCAAAAATCTTCTGCAAGACATTGAAGCAGACAATGTGGAGCGGACAATCTCGACGAACAATACCAACAAATTCTGTGAAGTGATTTGCGCGTTCGCCAACGATTTGCCAGGCCATGCGCAGCCGGGTTATTTGATTGTTGGCGCACGCGATAACGGTGACTTGGCCGGAACCTCGATCACCGACCAACTGCTGCAAAACCTCGCCAGCCACCGGGATTCGGGCCAAATTGTTCCTTTGCCGTCGCTCGTCGTGCAAAAGGCATCCTTTCCGGAAGGCGATGTCGCGGTGGTGGAAGTGCAGCCGTCGGATATGCCGCCGGTCCATTATCGCGGGCGGGTTTGGGTTCGGGTGGGTCCACGCCGTGGAATCGCGACCGAGCAGGAGGAGCGAATCCTCACCGAACGGCGCGTCCATTCGGCCAGGACATTCGACATGCAACCCTGCCTTGGCTGCGGTCCGGAACAGATTGTCCACTCACTTTTCGAGGACTACCGAATCGCCGCTATTGCTCCGGAGATCATCGAAGAAAACGACCGCGACCGGCTCCAACAAATGGCGGCCTTGGGGCTTTGGGATACTCGGAATCAGTGTCTTACCAACGCGGGAGTCCTGTTGTTCTCCGAGTCCCCTCAAAACTGGCTGCCCGGTGCGCATCTTCAGTTTGTACGATATGAGGGGAGCGGTTTGGAATCCGACATTCTGGACGAGCGTAATTTCTCGGGTGATCTGGCCACCGCGCTTCGAGAACTAGACGCCTTCCTTAAGACGTTGTTTCCGTCGCGCCCGGTTCCCGATTCCGCATTGCGAGAAAAACAGGTCACGCCTTATCCTACGTGGGCCGTTCGCGAGCTGTTGATGAACGCCGTCATGCACCGCGACTACCAGTCGAATGCTCCGATTCGTTTTTATTGGTTTTCCGATCGCATCGAAATCCAGAACCCGGGCGGGCTTTACGGCAACGCCACGAATTTCCCCCACCAGAACGATTATCGAAATCCCAAGATTGCCGAAGCGATGAAGACACTTGGATATGTCAACCGCTTTGGTCGTGGTATCGCCACCGTTCAGGCCGAGTTGCGGAAGAACGCGAACCCGCCCGCCGAATTCGACACGAACCAAACGACCTTTTTCCTCGCCACGGTGCGGGAGGCCCAAGCATGAAAACCATTGCCTTTTTCAACAACAAGGGCGGCGTGGGAAAAACAACACTGGTCTACCATATTGCCTGGATGATGACCGAACTGGGGCACAAAGTGCTGGCTGCCGACCTCGACCCGCAAGCCAATCTTTCCAGCATGTTCCTGAAGGAGGAAACGCTGGAAACCTTGTGGCCGGATGAAGACGACCATTCCAGCATTTTCGCCTCGGTTTGGCCGATTCTGGATGGAATCGGCGATATCGCGCCCGCATCGACGCAAAAAATCCATGAAAACCTGCACCTGATTCCCGGTGATCTTGGCCTATCGCGATTCGAGGACAAACTTTCGGATAGTTGGCCGCTCTGCCTCGATGGGGGTCCGGCGGCGTTCCGCGCGATCACCGCTTTTTATCGTATCGTTGAAAGCGCAGCCGACGCCGTCGGCGCCGAGATTGTATTGCTCGACGTGGGCCCGAATCTGGGCGCCATCAACCGATCCGCCCTGATTGCCGCCGATCACGTGATTTCGCCGCTGTCGCCCGACCTCTATTCTCTTCAAGGACTAAAGAACCTGGGGCCAACGTTGAAGAATTGGCGCCGGGGGTGGAGGCAACGACTCGATCAAAAGCCGGAGAACCTCAACATTCCTCTTCCGTCTGGGAGGATGAATCCGGCCGGTTACATCGTCATGCAGCACGTTGAGCGAAAGAGCAGGCCGGTCAAGTCTTACCGAAAATGGGTGGAGAGAATCCCCGAAACCTACAGAAAATACGTGCTTGAGCAGGCGGATGGCGCCATCCCGGATGAAGACCCCTATTGCTTGGGCATGGTGCGTCACTACCAGAGCCTGATGCCGATGGCGCAAGAGGTGAGAAAACCGGTGTTCTTTCTCAAGTCGGCCGATGGAGCGATCGGCTCCCACGCCCAGAGCGTCAGGAAATGCTATCTTGACTTCAAACGGATGACGGAAAGAATCCTGCAATCGACACCGCCGGAAAGCGGCTGTTAGTCCATGCCCGACGGAAAACCCCGGTGTTTTCCAAATGCCGGGACGACTGCTATCGCATTTCCACACGCTCCGGCGAAAGTTCAAACACGCCTTGTCGGTTTCCGGATGAACATTGCAACGCAGAGAACGCAAAGTCGCAGAGGGCCGCAAAGGATAGGCTCGCCCGACCCCATCTTCCTTCGTGTTCTTCGCGGCTTCGCGTGCGATTCTTTTTCGCACGACGCCGAGATTTGTTTTTCATTCCTTTCGTCATTGGCTTCTCTATGTTCTTCTCCGCGACCCTCCGCGCCTTTGCAATCTAGTTTCCCGTCTTCGTAACCGTTACTGAGTATCCATGGGAATCGAACTGAAATAATCCATTAAGTAATAGTATATAAATTGAATTCTCCGTTACTGCGATCGTCGGGTTCTCTGCGGCCCATGCTTTGGTTGGCCGGCCCGGTGTTGCTGGAGCAGTTGCTCAGCTTGCTGGTCGGCTTGGTTGACACCTGGATCACGGCCGCAATTCTGGAAAAAGACGCGCACCTCGCCGCGATTGGCCTCATGGCTTATGTGCTGTGGCTCATTCCTAGCATGTTCGCCGCCGTTGCCATCGGCGCCACGGCGTTGGTGGCCCGGTTGATTGGCGGAGGAGACGCCGAAATGGCCAACCGGGCCATGCACCAAGCGGTGCTTGCCGGCGGCGTGCTTTCCGTGTTCGCGACGTGCGTCGTCTACTGGGGTGGCGGTTGGTTCGTTCGCGCCATGCAGTTGCAGGGCGAAGCGGCGCCGCTGGCCACGACCTACCTGCTGATGCTCGCGCCCGTGGTTCCGGCCATCATGCTGGAGCAAGTGGGCATCGCAAGCTTGCGGGGCGCGGGCGACACCGTGAGCGGATTCGTCGTGATGTCGTGCGTGAATGTGGTCAATCTGATCGTCAGCCTAGGTCTCGCCACCGGCTGGGGGCCGTTTCCCAATTGGGGTTGGCAAGGGCTGGCTATCGGCACGGCTTCGAGCCACGCCCTGGGCGGTTTGCTGATCTTGCTGCTTCTTTTGCGTGGCCGCGCGGGGCTCAAACTCCGTTGGCGCCAAATGTTGCCCGACGCAGATCTTATCAGCCGGCTGCTGCGAGTTGGCGCGCCGGCGGGCGTCGATATCATGGCTATTCTGTTTTGTCATTTGTGGTTCGTGGCCATTATCAATCGCTTGGGCGTCCTGCCGGCGGCGGCGCATAGCTTGGGCATTCGCATTGAATCGTTGGCGTATCTTCCGGGAACCGCGTTTCAGGTGGCGGCGGCCACGCTCGCCGGGCAATTTCTCGGCGCGGGGCAACCCCAGCGCGCCGGGAGAAGCATTCTGCAAGCCTGCGCGGTTGGCGGCGGCGTGATGACAGCCGCCGGTCTGGTGTTTTTCTTCGGCGCCGACACGCTCACGCTCATCTTTCTGGGCAACAATCGTCCGGAAACAACCCAGTTGACCGTGCCGCTCTTGCAGCTTGTGGCGTTTTCCATGCCCTCGTTGGCCTTGACGATGATTCTCACCGGCGGTCTGCGCGGCGCCGGCGATACGCGTTGGCCGCTGGCGTTCACCTTCGTCGGTTACTTGTGTATTCGCATTCCGGGCGCCTACTGGCTGGCCTGGGAGGAAATCCCCATTCCGGGCACTGGTATTGTCATTCAAGGTTGGGGCTGGGGCGTGCTGGGCGCCTGGGTCGCGATGGTGGCCGATGTCAGCCTGCGGAGCCTTTTGGTGACCGCCCGTTTTTGGCAGGGCGGTTGGAAAAAAATGCGGGTTTAGCGCTCACCGCGCAATCGCTCCAGGAGCAGGCCCAGGTAACTGCGGCGTTCCGGATTGGCGAGCCCCAGTTGTTCGGCAATCGCACTGACGCAGTTCTGAGCGGCGGCTAATTCATTGGCCGTGGCCAGTGTTTCTATCTCGACAAACGAGCCGACCGATGCTACTTCGTCGAGCGCGAATTCCACGTTTCTATCATGCAGAGTCGCGACGGCGGTCCGCCGTTGTTTTTCCACCACGGCTACCGGCTGGAAGCCCAATATTTCGAGCAACGCCTTGAACGCATCTTCGTTTTCCAACCGGTATTCCAATTCACGCCGCGTCTTCGCGCCACCGTCAAGACGCGGCCCCTTGTAAGTGACATACGCCACGCCCTGGCTGCTGCGTATGCGGAGCGCTTCGTCGGTCGCGGCGAAATCGCGACAAGGGTGCTGGTAGTAACAATCCAATTGTTGCACGGCTTCGCCGAACGTCGCCCCCAGTTGGCGGAGCCGCTCCATCAACGCCTGTTTGTCGTGGACGGGAAATTTCAACTCCACTTCAAAAGCGGCGTTATCGAGGAAGTCAGACGAACCAGCGGGCTGCTCTTTCATTGGGTGATGTCTCGAAACATTGTTATCCTTCGCACGGCTGGGAATAGCTCGTTTAACGGCAAGCCGAAGGCGGCTGCGTTTTTCTGTATCGCCTGAACGCGTGGACTCAAAACGCAGCCGCCTTCGGCTTGCCGTCAAACGATAATACCGACATTTTCAACCACGAGCAGAATAACATCGCCGCTTTATCCTGGGACGGCTGGAAATTTTCCTCCGCGGCCAACGCAACCGTCGTCAGCTTTCATGGACGCTCCCATAATCTAGTCGCGCGTGATTTCACAATTCGGCAATGCTTGTTGCAGTTGTTCAATACTCTCCTCACTGACTTGCGTTCCGTCGAGCGTTAACACCTCAAGATCTGTCAGCCCCGACAACGGCGCCAGATCACTGACCCGCGTTCCGGCGAGCATTAGCCACGACAGATTTGTCAGCCCCGACAATGGCGTTAGATCGCTGGCCCGCGTTCCCCTGAGCGTTAACGACTCAAGGCTTGTCAGCCCCGACAACGGCGCCAGATCGCTGACCTGCGTGTTATCGAGCATTAACTCCTCAAGACTTGTCATTCCCGCCAACGGCGTTAGATCGCCGACCTGCGTTCCGTCGAGCATTAACCAGTCAAGGCTTGTCATTCCCGCCAGCGGCGCCAGATCGCCGACCTGCGTATTGTCGAGATCTAACGCCCGCAGACTTGTCAGCCCCGACAATGGTGTTAGATCGTCGACTTGCGCGTTGCTTAGGTTCAAGTAGGTCAGCTTTGTTCGTTTTGCCAACGGCGTTATATCACTGACCCGTGTTCCGTCGAGCGTTAACCACCGCAGACTTGTCATTCCCGCCAACGGCGTTAGATCGCCGACCTGCGTTCTGGCGAGCGCTAATGTCTGCAAACTTGTCAGCCCCGCCAACGGCGCTAGATCGTCAACCTGCGTTCCAGCGAGCATTAATATCTGCAGACTTTTCATTCCCGCCAGCGGCGTTAGATCGCTAACTTGCGATCCGTCGAGCGATAAATGCCGCAGACTTGTCATTCCCGACAACGGCGTTAGATCGCTAACTTGCGTTCCTGTGAGCATTAACCACGACATGCTTGTCATTCTCGCCAACGGCGTTAAATCACTGACCTGCGTTCCGTCGAGCATTAACCACTGCAAACTTGTCAGCCCCGCCAACGGCGTTAGATCGTCGACCTGCGTTCCGTCGAGCATTAACGACCCCAGACTTGTCAGCCCCGACAATGGCGTTAGATCGCTGACCCGCGTTCCGTTGAGCGATAACGACTGAAGACTTGTCAGCCCCGCCAGCGGCGTTAGATCAGTGGCTTGCGTGTTGTTCAGCCTCAAGCCGCTCAGCTTTGTTAGTTTTGCCAACGGCGTTAGATCGCTAACTTGCGATCCGTCGAGCGATAAATGCCGCAGACTTGTCATTCCCGACAACGGCGTTAGATCGCTAACTTGCGGATCGATCAAGTCGATACGACTCACGTCGGAAAGAAAGTCGATGCCGACTTGGTTTCGCAACCAAGCTGGTCCCGGCGGTTCGTCGTCGACGGGCCAGTCCCATGCGTCTAGCTGATATTCATAAAAAACAGAGCCGCCCATTTTCCTGACCACCGCCACCGCCTGACGCTGCCGGTGAGCCTTGTTCGCCTTCCAACCCAGCAGCACACAGCCCACGGTAAGCGCCAACAAGGCCGTTCGCAGCGTGAACCTGAAGAAGCGGCGGCGTTTCGGTTTGACGGGCTGTTCGTTCATGCCGGCATTATGACAGATCTCACACACGACATGTAGCCGCCACCCGGTTAGGCGAGCGGAAAATAATTTTTGCCTTGAAAGGGGGTCTGCTTGGTGCAGACGACCCCCTCGAGATCCCCCTTGAAAAGGGAGGAGAACACAGTTGGCAAATTCTCACTCGCCGCTGGCCTAAGTACCTGTCCAAAAACTATTCCGTGTTTTTCGGATGCGGGTAATTCCGAAGGGGGTGGCGTCTTTGATTTTTTATCCTGGAAGGATAAATAGCCATTAGCCGGTGGTCGAGCGCAGCGAACACCACCGGAGGAGATGTCTCGATATTCCGCATCCCGGCGACGATGCCAGCAGCGCTCTGGCTTGGGCGGCGGTAATGACGACGTTGGTTGGGGGCGTTTCTCAAACCGCTCCGTCTGGCATCCCGCCGGGATGCATCGCGTTTGCCGCGCTGGCAACCGGTGGTGTTCGCTGCGCTCGACCACCGGCTAATGGCTGCCAAGCCTCCGGCTTGATAAGAATTCCATATCACCCTATGCATGGAATAAATTTTGGACAGGTACTAAGGAAAATTCCTGAAATAAGTTCCCGGTTGCAGCTCAAAAAAGCCCGGCATTTTGAAAATGCCGGGCTTTTAATTTCGGTATGTAAATTCGGGACCGTTCCTTCAACCCGCCGCTGGCCTTAAACCTGGGGTTCCCAGCCCGGTTCGTAGGCGCGTTTCCAGAGGGCCATGGCGGCGTCGTCGCCGAGAATGTGGCCGGTTTTAGGATCGCAATTGAGTGCGTGGCCGGTGCGCTGCGCGATATTTCCCAGGTGGCAAAGCAAGGTGCTTTTGTGGCCGATTTCAATTTCGGCGTTGAGTTCGGTGGGGTCGTCGTTGCGAATGGCCGACACGAAGTTTTGCAAATGCTCGGTGTCGCCCCGGTTGGCGCCTTTGCCTTCGCCGGTTTTTTTATTGCGGGCGTCGAAAATGGTGTAGTTTCCGTTGCCGTCGAGATCCATCGAACCGCCATCGCCGTAGAACGAAACGAAGCCGCCGCCGTGCCGGTTGCAACTCAAACCCTGCCACGTGATTTGCGAGCCGCCTTCAAATTCATAGGCCACGACTTGGGTGTCGGGTGTTTGTTGGTCGTCGTCAAAATAATAACGGCCGCCGCTCGAAGTGACGCGCGTGGGGTAATCAACGCCCAGTCCCCACCGGCAAATATCGAGCGTATGCACGCCGTTGTTGCCCAGTTCGCCGTTGCCCCATTGCCAACGCCAATGCCAGTTGTAATGCACTAGGTTATCGACATACTCGCTGCGCGGCGCGGGGCCTTGCCAGAGGTCGTAGTTCAAATTCGCGGGCACGGCGGCCGGTTTGCCCTTGCCGATCGAACCGCGTTGGCTGTTGTACCAACTACGCACCGAATGGATGCGGCCGATCGCACCCTCGCGCAGCTTTTGCACCGCCTCTTGGTGGCCGCCGCCGCTACGGCGTTGCGAGCCCATTTGTACGGCGCGTTTGTTTTTGCGAGCCGCCCGCACCATGAGTTCGCCTTCGTAAGGGTTATGGCTACAGGGCTTTTCCACATACACATGCTTGCCCGCCGAACAGGCGAGAATAGTGGCCGGCGCGTGCCAGTGGTTGGGCGCGGCGCACACCAGGGCGTCGACCGATTTGTCGTCCAAGATGCGGCGAAAATCTCCAATGGCCTTTGGCGTTTTGGCGCCGGCCCCTTCCAACAGCGTGACACCCGCGCCGGCGCGAGTGCTATCGACATCGCATACGTATTTCACTTCGACATTCGGCAACTTGGCGAAACCGACCGCCAACGAGCGGCCGCGGCTCAAACCCATCACGCCGATCACTACCTTATTATTCGCGGCGCTGGCCGCTTTTGCGGCGCTGCCCAGGGCCAAGGTTGCTGCGGCGCCAGTGGCGGCCGCGCCGCCGATAAACTTTCTTCGGGAGACAGATTCTGACATTTTGAGGGCTCCAGGTTAGGGGAGGGAAAGAGCGAGAGGAAGGAAATCGTTGGCTGGTTCGTTCGATGCGAGCGGCGCGCTCGCCAAAGAATGAGTATAGTCGATTTGGCGGCGGGCGTCTGCCGTTTTCAGCCGCGGCGGGAAGGGCCGCTAAGGCGAGCGGCGGAAAACAACTTACCCGCACGTAGCGGGAGTCGGTGAGTTTTTTTTTGGGTTCCCGCCTACGCGGGAATGACCGTTTGCTGATTCACTCGCTTGCGCTTCGTGCTTGTATTAGGTAAATTTTCATCTGCCGCTCGCCTGAAAGGTGCGGAGCACCATAAAATGCAAACCTCGAGATAGCCGCTGGCGAGAGCGTCTGAACCGAATGCGGCGGTGGTGCGTAGAACAGCCTGCGGTCGGGTGGCGTCGCCAGCGGCCGAACATGTTATGTTCTTGGGGCTGGAGCCCTACCAGACTGTGAGTTCTGTCATAAGACTGGAAGGCCATCGTGCAAAACTCTCAGCCTCTGGAATGCGAATTTCGTCCTTGAGCCCCACCGCCCTGAACCGCCAGGCCACGATGTTATATCTGCAAGACGTCAAAAAATCGTACACCGAACCCGATGGCAGCGCGTTGCCCATCTTGGATATTCCCAAGTTTCACCTTGCCGTGGGCGAACAGGCGGCGATGCTGGGCCGCAGCGGCTGCGGCAAGACGACGCTTCTGCATGTGATTGCCGGCATCAGCCGCCCCGACAGCGGCGTGGTCCGAGTGGCGGGGCGCGATATCACGACGCTTTCCGAAGTCGGTTGCGACCGTTGGCGGGCCGAGAAAATCGGCTATGTCTTCCAAACGTTCAACCTGCTCAGCGGGTTTTCCGCGTTGGAAAACGTGATGTTGGGCATGGCTTTCGCGCGTATCTCGCAGGCCGAGAAACGGGCCCGCGATTTGCTCGACCACGTCGGCCTCAGCCACCGTTTGCAACACAAGCCGGCGGCGCTTTCAGTGGGCGAACAACAACGCGTGGCGGTGGCTCGCGCTCTGGCCAAACACCCCAAGTTGTTGCTGGCCGATGAGCCAACGGCCAACGTCGACCCGGCGAACCAGCAACATATTGTCGACCTCATCCGCGACACCTGCCGCCAGCGGGAAGTGACGCTCCTGATGGTGACCCACGCGAGGGAAATCGCCGGGCAGTTCGAGAAGGTCGTCCGATTGGAAGACGTCAACCAAGTCAGCGAGCAAACGACGGCATCATGAATTTCTGGAAAATCGCTTGGCGGAGCATCCAACAGCGGGCGTTGGCGTCGAGCCTGACTTCTTTCTCGATGGCCTTGGGCGTGATGCTCGTGGTCTGCGTGTTGGTGGTTTACAACTTGGTGTCGGTGTCGTTTCGCAACAACGCCAGCCTGGGCTACAACATGATCGTGGCGGCCAAGGGCGGCCCGTTGCAAGTGGTGCTCAACACGGTGTTTTACCTCAGTTCGCCGGTCGAGAATATTCCTTACGACTACTACTTGGAATTCAAGGACGCCGAAGTGCGCGCGGCCGCTTTTGGCGAAGACAATTCTGACGGTCAGCGCGACGGGAAATTCGCCTCGTTGTCGAAGATCGCGATTCCCGTTTGCCTGGGCGATTATTTTCATCGGTTTCGCGTCGTCGGGACGACGCCCGAACTATTCGATGATCTTCGCTTTGGCCCCGACCAAGACCGCCAATACGTTTTCGCCCAGGGCCGCAACTTTGTCACGAAGTCAGACGAATATGGCTACTTCGAGGCGGTTGTGGGTTCCATCGTGGCGGCGGAAGTCGGCGTACGTGTAGGCGATGAAATCGCGCCTTCGCACGGCGCGCCCGACGGCCACGGCCACGAACAAAAATTCACCATCGTGGGCGTTCTCGCTCCTTCCGGCACGCCTAATGATCGCGGCGTGTTCATTAACATGGAAGGGTTTTATTTGATGGCCGATCATGCCAAGCCGGTCAAAAAAACAGGCGACGAAGAGCGACGATCGGCGCCGCCAACTCACACCGACGCTAAAGGCCATGCCGATCATGATCACGCACACGACCACGCTCACCACCACCACGGAGAACTCAAGCCGCTGCCCATTGAGGAGCGGGAAGTGACGGCCATTTTGCTGCGCACGGTCAGCCCTTTCGTGACGCCGGGCCTGAGCAACATGATCAACGAAGGCAATCAGGCGCAGGGCGTACTTCCCGTGCAAGAAATTTACACGCTCTTCGACCTGTTCATCAAACCGGTCCAGACCGTGCTCCTGGTGCTCACCGCCATGATTTGCGTGACCTCCGGCATCAGTATTTTGGTGAGCATTTACAACTCGATGAACGACCGCCGGCAAGACATCGCGATCATGCGGGCGCTCGGCGCGGGACGCACCACGGTCATGTCGATCGTGTTGGCCGAAGCCGCCATTTTGGCGCTCGGCGGCGGCGGACTGGGCTGGCTGGCGGGGCACGGCATTATCGCCCTGGC
>QIKY01000272.1 GCA_003233175.1 Planctomycetaceae bacterium
CTAGGGGGCGGTTGCTTCGTAGAGCGGAAGATGCCGGTAATGCACTTCCAACGACAGCAAGTTCATGGCGGTCACGTAAAGCCGGCCGCCATGCGGGCCCCAGCGGTCGGGCGTGGGGCGGCGCGGGTCCCAACTACCGGACAGCGAACCGCTTGTTGCCTGGCTGTTGATCAGCAAGGGGTGCAGCGCGCCGTTCCAGGCTTTCCAACCATCGCCGCCCATGTGAAACATCACTTGCGTGGCGTAGTACCAGTAGTAGGTGTCGCGTTTGGGGTCGCGGCGGGCGCCAATCTCCGGCGGATTTTTCAGTAACTGCTGAGCGCCGGCGAGCATGTTTTCGTCGTCGCGGCGCCAGCCGGTGTAAAACCGCATGAGCAGGCCCACGGCGGTCATGGAGGGAGTGGGCTCGCGGCCATGCCGTTGTTCCGGCGTATCGGGCGCCTGAGGATTGTACCGATACCGATACGGTTCGTCGGGCGAAGCCTGAGCGGCGTCGAGCCATTTCTCAATCTTCTCAAACACGCCCGGCGGCGTTTCCAAGCCGGCGAGTTGGCCGCTCTTGAGCGCCATCATCATCCAGCCCGTGACTGACGTATCGGCGCTTTGGCCGGGGGAATACCGCCAGCCGCCTAGGTCGGGCTGTTGTGATTGTGCAATGAAATTGAGCGCTCGCTGCGCTGGGTCGCGGAGTTGGGGGTCTTGTGTCATGCCGTACGCTTCGCTTAAAGCCAAGGCCGCGATTCCGTGGCTATACAGCCATACGCTCCGGTTGGACAGTTCATTTTCCGCGACAAAAAGATCGCCGTTGGGATGTTGGTTTTTGACCAGGAATTCGAGCCCCCGACCAACCACCAAACGATAACGATGGTCTTTATGATGGTAGCCGGCGCCTTGAAACGATAACAACGCCAACGCAGTGGCCGCCGTGTCGGACGCCAACACCGCCCGCTCCGAACGGCGCTCGGCCGCGTGCGTCAACGACCAGCGGCCATCGGGCTGTTGCCGTCGGGCCAGGAATTCCAAACCACGCTCGATCGCGGCTTCCGTTTCGGGCGAAAGCCGGCCTCCCCCCGGCTTCGATCCGCTTTGCAAGCGGCGGCTCCTGGCGGAGAACGCTTCGGCCGCCGTCACGACCGAAACATCGAGATTGGCGGCCGCACCGCTCGACCGACGAGGAAAACGCGCGTCTTGCGTGGACAACGTCACCCGGTCTTGCCGGCTCCGGCGAGACGGTGAGCCTACATCAAGAGCCGCTACCCGATCTGCCCCGCTGGGTCTGACTTGCATCGAGCGACCGACGACCGCAGCCGCAGCCGCAGCCGCAGCCGCAGCCGGCGCGGCGCGGCGTTCTAAAGAGTTGTTGGAAAGACCGTCGAGGACGCCGTTTTCGGGGCCAGCCGTGGAACGACGTGAAGCAACCGCTTCGCTGGCCCCATCGTCCGACAAAGCAGCGCCGGGCAAGGCAGCGCCGGTTGCCGGACCGACTTGCAGCATCGCCGGCCGTCGGCGAGTTGCGGCGCCCCGCGCGGCGGCCGCTGCGTCGAGTGAAGCCACATCGCCCAAGGAAGCCTGTTGGTTGGTTGGCGTCGCGCGTCGCAGGCTCTGCATTGCAGGACCGGCGAGATTCATCTCTCGCACCACCGCGCCCGACAAGCCATCCACGTTAGCCGACGCAGCCGCCTGTTCGCCCCGACCACGTACACCGCCGGGCAGGCTGTCGGCCGCCGTGCTGCTTGTTTCCGCGTTGTTTGTTGCAGCCAGACCGGTCGCGTTTTGGGGAACATCGGTCGAAATTTTAGCGGCGGAAGCCCCGCCGCCCGAAAAGGCGGGTCGGCGGCGTTCTCGGCCAGCGGAACCCGATGCATCAGCCAAGGTTGGGGCCGCGCTGGCCGCTCCCCTGCGTTGCGCGCCGCCGAGTCGCCGGCCCGCCGTTTGCGAGTTCGCCGCAGCCGAACCGGCTGAGAATGAAGTGGCGTCCGCCAGTGAAAGCGAGGAAGGGCCGCGTCCCGCCAAGGCAACTTCGCGAACCTCTCGCGGCGAAGCGCTTGTGGCGCTGGTGCGGCGGTGGTTGGACGTGGCCGGCGCGAGCGCGTCCGCCGAGCGAGATGAAGCCGTGGCCGACGAAGACGAACCGGCAGCTACGCTGTTGGTCAGTGCGCGAACCGCCGCCGCCGGTGCGACTCGCGTCGTGGCCAAACTCGCGCGTCGCGACGCTTGCGAAGCACTGCTGATACGCGCCGACGCCTCGCGCCTGTTGCGCGTCAGACTTTGAGCCGGCGCCGCTCCGCTATTTTGTGATACGGCCGGGCCAAGAGGTTGTAGGTCGACCGGCGATTTGGTTGTCGATTCCGTGCGACGCGCCGAAGTTTGTTGGGGTTCGAGCGAGGGCCGCGATTCGGCCACTTCCCGCAGCGCTGGCGCGGCGGCGATGGTGGTCGCCGATCGAGATTTTGCAACCGACGTTCGAGGAATCGGTTTCGCTTCGGAAGCCACCGGACGGCTAGGCGCGTTTTTCGCTGCTGCGCGGCGCTGGAGTGGCGTCTCACGATGGGGAGCGCTCGGGAGCGAGTGCTCGGCCTGTTGGCGCCGCGCCGCCGGAGAAGCCGACGACGGCTGACGATTGATGGCCTGCGGCGCCGCGACGGGAGCCGGCGACTTTTCTTCCAAAACCATCGGCGCTTCCGCCGCTTTCGGCTGCGGACGCTCGACTTGCTGGTTCGCGCGAGGGGCCAACGAGCGGCGGTCGTTCAAGCGGGGCGACGCTTTCTCGGCCGACTGCCTTTCCATTTCTCGCACTTCGGGCGGCCGTTCGGCGGGCGTCGACCGGACCTGCATCTCGGGCGGTGTTTCCTGCGTCGGGCTTTGCCGCTCTTGCTCCTCCGGCGGTTGCTCGGCCGGGGCGGTTTCCACCGGCTGTTGGAAATCTTGGCTGGCGTGGCGCTGCGAATCTAGCTGGGAGGCATGGTACTGAGGAACCACCACCGGCTGGTCGTGTCGCCGCGAGGCAACTTTCGGGTCGAGCCAGATATTTCGAAAAACGACCACCTCCATCACCGCCATCAAGAGCAACAGGTGCAACCCCAGACTCGCGATGATCGAAAACTGCATCGAACGGCGGACCCAACGTCCCGCGATGAACCGCACTAAATACAACGCCACCGCCAAAATAAAGGGCGTCGCGATCAGCCACACGCGGGCGTTGCTCCACCAATGGACGTCGTCGAAACGAAGCGGAACCGAAAGCCAACCGGCGAGGAAACCGCCACCCAGAATGAGTGCGACGTAAACCAGCCACGCGCTGCGGGGAGCATCGGCCTCAATCGGCGAATGCTTTTCCGGCAAATGCGATTCGGGCGAAGGTTCTTCGGGCGGTGGGGAGTGATGCTGGTGCATTTTGGATCGGGCGGGGACTTCAGGGGAATTCAGTCGATGGCGCCTTCGGTTGTGACGGTGTAGTCGGCGATGCCCACCTTGTTACAGAGGTTCATGATTTGCGTGACGAAATCAAAAGCGACGCGTTTGTCGGCGCGAATCACGACCGACTGTTGCGCCGGGTTGTTGCCTTTCGCCTGGCGAAACACCGCTTCGACTTCAGCGAGGTTCATCGGTCGGCCGCCGATGTGGAAGCGGCCGGTTTGGTCGATGCTCAGAAACAGTTCTTTGGGCTGCTCCACCAAGGGCCTCGCTTCGCTGGCGACCGGCAGTTGCACATCAAGCTCCCGCTCCTCCTTTTCGAAACGCGTGGAAACCATGAAGAAAACCAACAGCAAGAACACCACATCGATCAAGGGCGTGATATTCAACGCCGACAACGCCGAGCCTTTTTTTAGTTGTACCGCCATGGGTGTTTCAGCCGCAGTCTTATGATTGTTTGACTTTGGTTTTTTTCTTGGCCGGAGATTGCCGCTGGCCGGTTTCCGGCAAGGGTTCGCGGCCGTTGGCATCGGTGGGGCGAAGTTCGACGTCTTTGTTTCCCAGGCGGAGGCTCAAACGCTGGCGACCCTCAAAACGTTCGATGTGCGGAAAAATGCTGAATAAAAGCTCATCGACCTGATGGAATAATGTTTGGATCCTGCCTTCAAAAAAGTGAGCGATAATCGCGGCGGGAATCGCGATCACTAACCCACAGAGCGTCGTGATCAGGGCGGCGTAAATGCCGTGTCCCAGCACTTCGGCCTTGTTTTGACCCGGCGCCAATTGCGTGGAGTCGAAAAAAGCCACGATCAAACCCCACACGGTTCCCAACAAGCCCAGCAGCGGTGAAACAGCCGCCGCCAACGTCAGCCAGCGAACATTCGCATACAGACGCTCCGCCTCACGCTGGCTGGCTTCCGAAACCGCATGTTCGACCTCCGAATGAGGACGGCCTATTTTCAACAGCATGGCGGTGATCACGGTCGACGCCGCCGACGGAAAGCGTTGGCATAATTTATATGCGCCGCGAGGATCAAAACCGCTCGGCTGTTGGCAGGCAATTTCCAGTTCGCGGACCAAGCCGCGCGGAATCACTCGGCTGCGGCGCAAATTCACGGCGCGCTCGATGGTGAAAGTAACCACCAACAACGACATCAGCCCCAGCGGCGCCAGAAACCAACCGCCTTCTTGAAGCAAGCTGAACAGGCGAATTTCAGTCGGCCCGGCGGCAGTGTTTTCAGCGGCAGTGTTTTCAACGGCAGTGTTTTCAATGGCATTTTCCGGCGGCGCGTTGGCGGCGGACTGAGCCCGCGCCAAGGAGCCAAGAGAAACCAACAGTAGCATCAGCCCCAGAAAAAAACGCAGCACGCTTTCGCGACGCACCTGTTTTCGCAGCGCCGGTAATTTTCGCGGGGCCTGCAATCGGATAGCTCGGTTTCGGACCATGTGCTCACTGGTGTTTGACGTAATCGATCCTGGCGTGTTTGTTGTCCCGCTACTAACCTTCCATTATACCTGCCCCTACCTCAATTTTGCCAGTTCTTTCAGACGGCTTTGAGCGGTGGCCGCCAACGCATTTCGAGGGTGTTTTTCAGCCACATAGGTATAAAACTTCCGGGCTTCGGCAAGTAATTTGGCTTTTTTTGGGTTTTTGGCGGTGCGGATTTGCACTTCCAAGCAGCGGCCCGCTTCGTAGCTTGACTTCGCCTGCCAGTTTTTGACGGACGCCAACGCGTCGGCGCCGCCAAATCCATACATCACCCGCTGGAATTGTTTGATCGCGGCGGGATAATCTTTTTGAGAGAAATAGATTTCCCCCATCATAAAGCGGGCCCGGGCGCCCGGCTCTTCGCGCGATATTTGGGCTGCTTGCTCATAGCGTTGGAGGGCTTGCTTGTCGTCTTTGAGATTTTGCCAGGCCCAACCCTGCTCATAGAGGGCTTCGGGGAGATACGGCGAATCGGGAAACTTCGCGCCGATTTGCTCCAGCATCGCGATACCTTCCCGCCAACGCTTCAATTGGGCGGCGCTCTGCCCGCCGTGCAACAGCGCCAGCATGTCGACCGTAGGATTCACCGGCGCGGCCTGTTGCGTTTGTTGGAACCCGCCGTACGCTGCCGCGTAATCCTTGCGTTTGAACAAACATTCAGCCCGCATGAAACGGCCCTCGCGCGCCAAGGCGCCCTGAGGCTGGCTCTTGGCCTGCTGCTCAAATTCACGCTGGGCTTGGTCGAACTGGCCTAGCTTGAAATAAGCCCAGCCCGTTTTGTAGCCGATTTGCTCTTGCAACGTCGGCTCTTTGGCCAGCTTTTTCGCGGCGGCGTACGACTGCAAGGCGTCGGCGTAACGCGCGTGCGTGTAATGATCTTCACCCACGTAGAAAGCC
Source organism: Planctomycetaceae bacterium (assembly GCA_003233175.1). Classification (GTDB taxonomy): domain Bacteria; phylum Planctomycetota; class Planctomycetia; order Pirellulales; family Pirellulaceae; genus SZUA-33. The sequence goes on from QIKY01000272.1 coordinate 5,801, forward strand.
GCCTCCGCCGCCAATGGGCTGGAGGCGTGCTTGGAAGCAAGTTGCGTAAACGTTTTCAAGGCGGCGGCGTCTTGCCCAGACGACTTCTGCGCCCACGCCAATTCGTACAGCACTTTGTCGGCGTTGGCATATTGCGGTTGCTCGGCGAGCACCTGGGAAAACGTGGCGGCTGCGCGTTTGAAATCTTTCAGCCCTGCTTCGGCGAGGCCCCGTTCGTAGAGGGCGTCGAAACGGTAGAGAAGTTCGCCGGGCGCATTCAGGTAGGCGGTGCAATCTTCGATGGCGGCTTTGTGTTCTCCGAGTTGCCGGCGACACATGGCCCGCGCGAAATGGGCGTCGAGAGCGAGTTCATGTTCAGGATGCGTTTCGAGCAACGTGGTGAGCGCGGCGGCCGCCGGCGCGAATTGAGATTGTTTGAGTAAGGTCCAACCCTTGCCGTACAGGGCGTAGACGGCGAAGGGCGAATCGGCGGCGTTATTGCCGCCGCCGTGGGCGTCGAGCACTTGCTGGTACTGGGCCAACGCCTGCGGGAATTGCTGCGCCGAGTAATAGGCTTCGCCCATCCGATACAGGGCTTCGGCGCGCAATCGCGGTTGGGGGAAGTCGTCTAATACATGCTTGGCCGCCGCGATGGCCGCCGCGATGGACTCCGGCGCGCGGCCGCGTTTTCGCCACGATTGCGAAAGCAGCAGCCAAGCTTCTTCGGCTTGCGGCCAATCGGCGCTGGCTGCGAGCGAAGCTTGCAACGACGCTCCCGCCTGCTCGTATTGCTCCAAGTGGAATTGGGCGGCGCCTTGTAGGTAACGCGCTTCCGCGATTTGACGCGGCGTAGTGAAGTGTTTGAATTGGCTCTGCAAATAGGCTTGGCACGCTTGGTCCTGGCCTTGCAGCAAGAGGGAGTGCCCCAAACGCAGCATCCAGGAAGGGAGGTCGGGGTGATTGGGGGACGAAGCGATCAATTCACGGAACAGTTTCTCGGCGTCCGCCAGCTTGCCGGCTTGCAAACTGCATTCCGCGCCGACGCGCCGAACATCGGCCGCCAACGGATCGGCCCCATATTTTTTCAGGAAGATGTCGGCCTGCACAATAGCCTTGTCGAATTGGCGCAGCTCCAGAAAAGTGAAGGCGGCGTCGTACAAGGCTTGCGGCGCTAATGCATGATTCGCATGTTCGGCGGCAACTTTGGCGAAAGCCGCCGCCGCTTCACTCTCCTTGCCGGGAATTTTGAGCAGCGCTTCGGCGCGGTCTAACTTGAGCGCGACCACATATGCGTCGTCGCCCAGGCGGGCCAGCATGGCGTCGGTTAGGCGAATCGCCTTGGCGGGCTGGCTCTGTTTTAGATAGATCTGGTTGACCCAGTGCGCAGCTTCGCCGGCATCGGGGAATTTGGATTTGATCACATACGAGAACCAGGAAACGGCCTCTTTATATTGTTCCGAATTGTAATAGCAGCGGCCCGCCTGCATTGGCGCTTCGGTGCGGTATTTCGACTGGGGAAAGGCCGTGGGCAGCTTGGCGTACAAAGCCGCCGCACTTTTGAGGTCGCCGGTTTGGGCCACGCAATATGCCTGCCGGTACAGCGCGTAGTCGGCCGATTCAAAGCCGGGCAGCGACGCCACGCCTTCAAACACCTTGGCGGCGGCGGCGAAATCTTTCAGTTGCAGCAGCGATTCCGCTTTACGCAATCGCACTTCCGCCACCAGTTCATGCTGCGGGAAGGCGGCCAAAAAACGATCGTACTCAGCGCGAGCCTGCGCGAATTTTCCCAAGTCGTCGTAGGCGGCGCCCAGCGCGTAACCGGCTTCCGCCCGATAGTTCGACTTGGGAAAGTCGGACAACAACTTCTGGTACAACGGAATGGCCGCCGTTTTCTGACCGCCCAAGTAATTCGATTCCGCCTCGAAGAAAAGTGCCCGGTCGGCATGCCGACCCTGGGGGAATTTCTCCCGTAATTCCTTAAACGCCCGCGCCGCCGCGGGATACGCCGCCGGCTTACCACCCTTTCCCTCAGAGCCCTGGCCCTGTGTATAATACGCCCAAGCCAATTGGAGACGCGTCTCTTCCGCCAACTCGAATGGTCGCCGGGCTTTGAGAATCTGTTGGAATTCAACAATGGCTTCATCGAGCCGGTTCAACTGCACGTAACAAACGCCCCGGTAATGACGCGCTTTGACGACCAAAGGATCGGTCGGATACTGCTTCAAGAACCGCGTCCACTCCTCGGCCGCCAACTCGAACAATTCCTTGTTCTGGTAGTTGGCCGCATCCTTGAAAACCCGCAACGCCTGCGGCGACGACTTCTCTTGCGCCAACGCCTGACCGGAGAAAAGAATCGCCGCAATCACGGCGAAAACGAGGGTCGTTTGAGTTCGCTGCATCGACATTCCCTGCCTTCAAAAAAGGAGCACCTCCCATTCAGTGTAGTGCCGCCCAGGCAAGAAGGAAAGTTGCGGCCCTGTTTCAGGGCTCGAACGAACTTGCCACGGCGAACCGAGCACGGTAAGACAAACCACTGAAAAACGAAAAAGGCGGCATTCGCCCAAAAAACAACTTGCTCCAGCGGAGGCCAATCCCCGTGCCGAAAACGACAAACCCAGCCAATGCCGGCGGTTCGCTCACCGAACGCGTCGACAAACTCTATGAATTCGAACGCGAACCGGTTTCGGCCGACCGAATGGAGAGCGGCAAGCACTTTGCGGCGCTGTTTGCCGGCGAGCATGTGGCGGGCACGGAGTTCGTCATCGGAGCCGCGTTCGTGGCCTGGGGCGCCAGCGCTGCTGATGTTCTCATCGGCTTGCTGATCGGCAACGCACTGGCTGTTCTCTCCTGGACGTTTGTCTGCGCCCCGATTGCCGTCCGCACGCGGCTGACCCTTTATTGGTACCTGCGGAAAATTGCCGGTCCTGGCGTGACGGCCGTTTACAACGTGCTCAACGCACTGCTGTTCTGCATCCTTTCCGGAACCATGATTACCGTTTCGGCTTCGGCGATTCGCATTCCATTTGGAATTGCTCCGCAAACAAAGTGGTATCCCGAAGACATGCGGTTCGTGCTGATTGTGCTGGTTGTTGGCGCGGTGGTTGTTAGCGTGGCCATTCTGGGCTTCAAACGATTGGCCCAGTTTTCCGAAGTCTGCGTGCCGTGGTTGTTCGTGATGTTCGTGGCCGGCGCCGCGGGCATGCTTCCGGTGCTGGCGAATGCGTCGCCGGGCATGGACGGCATTGGCGGCCTGGCCGATTTATGGCGGATCGCACAAGAACAAATCTGGATCCACAACCCGGAGAGCGGGCTGGGTGTTTGGCATATCGCGGCCTTTGCCTGGATTTGCAACCTGGCGTTTCACGTTGGCCTCTCGGACATGGCCGTTCTGCGCTACGCGCCGCGCGCTTCCTATGGACTCTTCTCGGCCTGCGGGATGTACCTTGGTCATTACTTGGCTTGGATCTGCGCTGGCGTGATGGGCGCCTCGGCCGCCTTGATTTTGCAACAACCGCTGGCGGAACTTGATGCCGGCGCGGTCGCGTTCCAGGCGCTTGGTCTTTCCGGAATTCTGGCGGTGATCATCGCCGGTTGGGCGACCTCCAATCCGACGCTCTACCGCGCCGGCCTGGCGCTGCAAGCGGTCACGCCGGGTTGGCCCCGTTGGCTCGTGACCTTGCTGGCCGGCATCGCCACGACGGCCGTGGCCTGCTTCCCGTTTGTGTTCACGAAACTGCTGAGCTTCGTGGCCTTGTTCGGCATTCTGCTTTCGCCGGTGGGCGCCATCGTGTTCGTCGAACATTGGCTGTTTCCTCGCATGGGATTTCAGCAATATTGGTTCAGCATGACGGGCAAGTCGATCAGTTGGCCGGCGCTTTTGGCCTGGCTGATTTCGGTGGGGCTCGCGCTGGCGTTGTGGTGGTTTGAAACGTTGCACGAATTCTTTATCGCGATTCCGCTGTGGTTTGTTTCGGCGGCGCTGTACACCGCATTTGCCGCCGTTGCCGGCGCACGCGACGCCGCCCCCGCCGTGCGGGACGACGCAACAACAATCGAAGGCGACGTTTCACCGCCGCCGCCCGAACGACCGCGACCCAACTGGTTGCGCGTGGTGGGGCTGATTGCGCTGCTGAGTCTGCTCGGTCAGATCCTACTACCGTTGTGGTTGCTCTCGGGTGAGAACGGAATCTACGAATCCAGGTTGCCCAGCTACCACTTTTGGCTCGGCGTCGCGAGCGTTATTCATCTCGTGACCATCGCCGCCTGGGTGCTGATTGGAGAACGCAGCGTTGGGCGAACATCCGAGGAGAGCGGCAATGTCTAAACGCCGCGGTATTGAACGCGCGAAACAATGACGCCCCGGTTCAGAAGCCCGGCTTTTTGAAAAAGCCGGGCTTCTCAAACGCCGTTTCAGAGAAGCATGGCGCCACGCCGGTATGCGAGACATGCCTAACCACTGCGCAGTTGCAGTTCCACGCGGCGGACCGCGTCTTCAATTTTGCAGCTTTCCCGCGCCAGTTGGATTCGCTCGCCGCCGCTTATCCACTTGGAAACTTTCTTCTGCGCCGAGATCACCGTGCTGTGGCTGCGGCGTCCGTAATGTTCGCCGATTTCGGAAAGGGCGGAACGGGTGTACTTCCTGGCCAACCACATGGCCAACATGCGCGGATGGCTGACCGCCTTGGAACGCCGCGCGGAATGCAATGTTTTGGCGTCGAGACCAAAAACATCGCACACGGCGCGGTCGATGTCGTCCATCGCGACGATGGAATTGCCCAATGTCGCCAAATCGGAAATGATCTCGGCGGTGGCGTCGGCGTCGGCTGGGCGCCCGGTCGATAAGGCGACCGCCTGCACACGATTCAACGCTCCGGAAAGCCGCCGGGCGTCGCCGCTGACGTGTTCGGCAATGACCTTCAAGGTGCGGTCATTAATATCGAAGCCTCGCTGCAAGGCCATCCGCCGCAATATTTGCAGCCGTGTCTGCATTTCCGGCGGATCGATCCGGCAGACCAAGCCTCCGGCAAAACGCGTCGACAATTCGGGGCCCCATTCGGCGAATTCCGCAGGCGACCGGTCGGACGAAAACACCAGCGTCCGGCCATCGCGAAGCAACGTGTCGATGGTGTGCAAGAGTTCGATTCTGGTCGCCTGCTTGCCCTGAAAAAAATGAACATCGTCAATAATCAACACTCGCACGTCTCGGTATTTCCGCCGAAACATCGGCAAGCCTTGGCCATGCAACGCCTCCAGGAAGAAACTCGTAAACTGCTCCGCCGAAAGATACACCACTTGTCGAGCCCCGGCGGTTTGGCGGACCTCACTCCAAATGCCTTGCAGCAGATGCGTTTTCCCCACGCCCGAGGAGCCATAAACAAACAAAGGCGAGGCCGTTGGCGATCCTTGGGCGGCCAACGTCGCGGACGTGTACGCCAGACGATTGCTGTCGCCGACCTCGAACTCCCGCAGCTTGGAGAAACGGCGGCGGACCCAGCCGCCCCGTTCCGTATTGTTGTTGGCAGCGTTGTTGTTGGCAGCGTTGTTGTTGGCAGCAGGGCTGTTGCAATGCAGCGCGATCGCGGTCGAAGCCGAGTTTGCGGAATCCGGCGAAGCGCCGCCACTCGTTACGACGGCGTTTTCGCCCGAGCCTTCTTGTTGAATGACGCCTTCTTGTTGAATGACGCCTTCTTGAACGATATCGGCGCCGACGAGGAATCCTATGGAATCACTCCCGCCGGCGGCTTCGAAGCAAACTCGGATATCGGCGGCGAAATCCTTGCGGATGCGGCCCAGGCAAAACTGATTAGCCGCTACAACCTGCAACTCGCCAGAGGCCACGAGAAACCGAGCATCACTCAACCAAAGGTCGTATCGCTCGGAGCCTACTCGGGCGCGAAGCAATTCGACAAAGGTCGAGGCGATCTCCCTATCTCGTGGATTCAATTCCAAGGCGCATCCTTTGCGCGCACCACGATTATCCGAATCGCCCGCTGTCTGCGCCCACCGGGGGCGCGAACAAGGGCTGCCGATAAAAGCAGCACGTTTCCTACATAATGATCAGTTCAATGGCTGCGAAGAAAACCACCGAACGGGAAATGTTGTATTTCGCCGCGACTCATCAAGCGAGTGAGCTACTCAACTTTCCAGGCGCCGCGGCATTCACGTTAAAAAATGTCACAAATCATTTCAGCCGGCTTTGAAGACGCAATCGGAAGAAGTTTCCACGGCGGCGGCGCCACCCTAAAAAACACCCCCCGAGGGAGGTTCTCCCGCTTTGCCGAACGCGTTTGAAATTGACTTGTGGACGCCGATTGTACGCGTGCTAGCACTGGTGTCAAACCGTTCCTTAACAAATGTGAAACTATTGTGAATTCCATCGCTTTGCAGCCTTAAAAGGCGGGGAAAAGAAGGCGATTCCCGGTCATCACTTCGGTGAAAAAAGACGGTCGAACCAGAGGGGGCGAAGTGGAAAATCTGTTACACCACCACCGGCGTGTCGCAAGATCCGCCCCGCAGCGAACGCTGCAAACCGTTGGTTGGCAACAAGTATCGACGCCGAGCGGGTTCGATCTTGGCGAATTCTAAACAGAAACCGACTTCAAAAAAATGCGCCGCCGCGCCCAACGATGCATGCCCGCCAGCCGATAGGCTTTCAAAGCGGGCGCGTTTTTGGCGTCGGCCGCCACGATTACCCGTTCGGCGTCATGCGCCCGCGCCTGCCACAGCGTTTCCTGAACCAGGGCGCGGCCCCAGTGTTGGCCCCGCGCCGAGGGCGCCAATCCCATATACACCAACTCCAACTGCTTCTCGACGGGGTGCATGGCGTTGAGCAACACGCCAATATCTCGCCCCTGATGCGTGACGAATCGCCACAGGCGGGCGCTGCTCTGGCCTGTGGAGCGATAGCCCTCCAACACTTCGTCGGTGGTGCGAAGTTCGTCGAGCAGCGGGCAATCGAGCGTTCCCACGTACGTTTTTTCCACGATCTTCGCCAACCGGCCGTGTTGCGAGTCGCGATACGGTTCGAACTGCAAAGGCTGGGCGTCGGGCGGCGCGCTTGGAAAGACATCGGGCAAGGCGACAAAGTACTCCAGCTCAGCAGCGCATTGGTAGCCGACGTCGCACATCGCCTGGGCGTCTTGGTTGTCAGACGCGTGAAGCACGCACTGCGCAAGCCGCACTTGCTGGTCGGCCAGAAATTGCTCCACCTTGCGCCACAAGAAACGCCGCGTTTGCTCGCCTTCGCCAGAAACCAGCCGACAGGGCCAAACCACGCCCACGCCCCCGGTTTGCGAATACGCCCACGCCGCGCCGACAAGGCGTCCCCCGCGTTGGGCCGTGAACAAGCCTTCGAGCGAGAGTCGCCCCTCGCCAACAGCCGCCAACGTGGCGGCAGCCTGAGCGCTGGGGTCGCCAGCCGCATGCCGAGAGAAAACCAACCACAATGCCCGCGATTGCCGAGAAGCATCGGCCCTACAGACCTGCAACGATGTAGACAGATCACTCATGATAGCCCCAGAATAACCGATTCCGCCGAATTCGCTTAGAGCTCCTAACATAACCCCTGTTTGGCGTTTCAAACACGGAGTTTGATGCCGACCTACTAAGTTGTGTTAGAAGGTATTAGTCCTATTTCGACAAGCGTGGCCGCGAGAGTGCGGGTCAGCTTTTGCGCACACCTGGAATGCGTGTCTTTTGTCAACACGATTTCACAACGGCTCCAGTACGACGAAAGCCCACCCAAACAACGGCTTTGACTACCGATTGCCAAACTGCAAGGGGTGCAAAACTCCAACCGACTTGCTCGAACTTTCTCGCCGGGTTACCGTAAATAGGTAACCCCCTCCCACCTCGGACACCCCAATCCCATGAAAAAGTTTTTATGTGCTGCGTTGTACATTGGTTTGACGATCTTCGCCGCTGCGCCCGCCACTGGCGCCGAAATGCGCACTTGGCCGCAATTCCGCGGGCCCGATGGCCAAGGGCATAGCACTGCGGTGAATCTTCCGTTGACGTGGAGCGAGCAAGAAAATCTGGCCTGGAACACGCCGCTGCCGGGCAGGGCGTGGTCATCGCCGGTGATCGCAGACGGCAAAATCTGGCTGACCACGGCCATCGATTTCCCGGCTTCGAAAGAGGAAAAAGAGAAGCGGCTGGCGAGCAATTCCGGTAACCAGCCGTTGTCGGTGTCGAACCAAATTGTGCTGCGAGCGTTGTGTGTCGACCTCCAAAGCGGCCGCCTGTTGCAGAACATTCAACTGATGGAGAAAACGTCGCCCCAGCCCACGCACTCGCTCAACTCGTACGCCTCGCCCACGCCGGTGTTGGAAAACGGCCGCCTCTATTGCCACTTCGGCGCCTACGGAACCTGCTGCCTCGACACCAAAACCGGCCGCGTGCTCTGGACCAACCAGAAGTTGGTCGTGCAGCATGAGAACGGCCCCGGCAGCACGGCCATTATTCACGGTGATCTGATGATTTTTCACTGCGACGGCAGCGATGAGCAATATATTGTCGCACTCGACAAACGCACCGGGGATGTCGTCTGGAAGACAGACCGCAGCGGCCAAATGAACGACAATCCGCAGTTACAAAAGGCCTACGGCACGCCGCTGGTGGTGATGCACAACGGCCGCGAAGTGCTTATTTCGCCAGCCGCCGATTGGCTCTACGGATACGACCCGACCAGCGGAAAAGAACTCTGGAAACTGAACTACGGCGTACTCGGGTTTTCGATTGTTCCCCGGCCCGTCGCCGATGGCGACATGATCTATTTCAGCACGAGTTTCATGAAGCCGCAAATACTGGCGGTTCGTCTTGGTTTGAAAACGTCCGACCAGCCGAAGATCGTCTGGCGGTTCAAGAAGCAAGCCCCGAGAATGCCGTCGCCGCTGCTCGTGGGCGAATCCCTGTATATTCTCAGTGAAAAGGGCATCGTGACTTGTCTCAACACGGAAACCGGCCAGCCGCGTTGGACCAAACGCCTGGGCGGAAATTACGCCGCTTCGCCGCTCTACGGCGACGGGAAAATCTACTTCTTCAGCGAAGAGGGCGTCGGCACCGTGATCGCCCCCGCAGACAAATACACTGAATTAGCCGTCAATAAGTTGGACGAACGTTTCATGGCGTCGCCCGCCGCAATTGATGGCGCTTTGATTTTGCGCACCGAAAAAGGAATTTGCCGCGTGAACGGCGAAGGCCGGTGAATCGAGGCGCCGTTGGAGTTCAGCCTTTAGGCTGTTTGTATGAGCGAACAGAAGAAAACACGCTGAAGCGTGAACTCCAACGGCATGGCGTGCATAAAATGATTCAAGGAGTACGATGGTTGCGGGCTCGCTGACATTGTTATTTTGGTTGGTCGTGGGCTTGATATGCTTGGCGTTGGGAGTGTTGTCGAGTTTTCGCCAACGCCGCCACAAGTTCACGCGGGCGCTCAAGGCGGTGAGCCGGCAATTTGGCGGGCACTTCGCTCGCGACGGGCTCTGGAAACAACCACACGTTCGTTTTCGTTACGGCGCCACGCACGTATTGGTCGACGCGCCTTCGGGTAGCTCCGAGCCGCGGCTTCGCGTGCGAATCAACTTGTTGTACTCCGACTTCCGTTGCGATATTTGGCCGGCCGGCGCGGCGCCGCTTCTCGGAATGGACGCGTCGCTACAAGAGTTGCGAATCGCAACGGAGTTAGACAACCGCTACCGCGCGCGCAGCAATAATCTTACCGAAATGCGGCGGTTCGTGAGCCCTGGCGTTCGTTTGCAACTGGCTCGACTGATTGGTCTTTTTCACGCGGCCGACATGTTCGTTTCGGTCGACCGCAGCCTCTTGACGATCGAAAAAGCAACGCTACGGGCGGAGCCGGCGGGAATATTACAGGTGGTCCGACTGACGCTCGATCTTCACGACCAAATACAACTCACGAGGACCACCGGAATAGAGTTCGTGCGGGAAACGGCGATGCAACCGATAGCCGCCGCCGTCTGCCAGGTTTGCGGGGAGGCATTGGGCGCCGACGTCGTGTTGTGTCGTCGGTGCCAAACGCCGCATCACCTCGACTGCTGGTGCTATTTCGGCGGTTGCTCCATTTATGGCTGCGCGGAGCCCGACTATGTAAAACCAAAAGTGGCTCGCTTGGCGGCGCGGCCGGCGGCGGGAGAAAAGTCAAACGACCGTAACGCGAAATAACTTTTTTCGGTCGATACTTATTTTGTAACCGTTCATAGATTTTGATCTGTCGGCTGGATGTTATCGCAAATTCCCGCAACGCTGCCGGAAGTTCAGACATTGCTCGGCGGTTTCCGGGCGGACATTTCAACGCAGAACGCAAAGGCGCAGAGGGCCGCAGAGGACAGGACGCCAATCATCTCGGCTCAAGTTGACGATGTAATTCAATCGTACAGCCGATGAACATCGCCGAGGTTTTTTTTCTGGCCTTTCGCTATTTCTTCTTCTCCGCACCGTCTTCTCTGCGGCCCTCCGCGACTTTGCGGCCTCTGCGTTTCCCGTCTTCGTAACCGTTATCGGTTATTCGCTGCCGGACAGATTGCTGTCGCAAATTCCCGCAGCGCCGTGAACGCCCGCGGCTTATTTTTTGCCCACTTTGGGTTTGGAGCGCCGCCGGCGCGGCGGCGGGTCGTCGGTGAAGGGCGGTTTGTCGAATGTGTCGCCAGCGCCCAACACACGAGGATCGCGCGCCGCCGTGAGAACCGACATCAAGCGCGCCGCCTGCTTCTTTCGCGCCGCCGCGTAGGCGGGGTTCTGGGCGACGTTGTTGGTTTGGTGTGGATCTTTCCGCAAATCGTAAAGCTCTTCGGCGGGGCGTAGGCCGAAGGCGAAATCGACAAACCTGCTCATGCCAGGATCGTCGCGATGGGTGGCCACCCAGGCTTTGACGGGGCTGGCGTCCATGTCGGCGAAGGCGGCGAAGGTGTTGTTTTCAAGTTCGTCGTTGGAAGGGAACGGCCCCGGCGGCAGGCCAAAGCCGGGCGCCACGCCCATCGGCCAACGCTCGGGTTTGAAATTGCGAATGTAGAGATAGTCCTGGGTGTGAATCGCGCGGTGAGGATACGGCAGGTTGCCGGGGCGAGCCTTGGCAACGTGGCGTTCGCGTCCCGTGACGACATAATCTCGCGCAGGATCGACCTGTCCCTGCTTGTTCGAGGTGAGCACGTTGAGAAAGCTGCGACCGGTCATCACTTCGGGCGGCGTCGCTCCACCACATTCAACAAAGGTGGGCGCCAGATCCATCAGGTTGATGAAGTCGTCGATCGTTCGCCCCGCCGGCATCTGCTTGCCCCAGCGAACGGCGAGCGCGACTTTTACGCCGAAGTCGTACAAATTGCATTTGCCGCGAGGGAAGCCGGGAATGCCATGATCGCCGCTGACCACGATCAGCGTGTTGTCGAGCTGATCGAGACGCTCCAATTCATTGAGCAGCACGCCGACCGCTGCGTCGAAGGCTTGCACTTCACCCAGGTAATCGCAGAAATCTTCACGCACGACTTCGTTGTCGGGCAGGAAGGGCGGCATTTTTCCCTGGAGATCGTCGGGATTCAAACCCCAGAGATTCTTGCCGGAGCCCTTCACCCAGGTGCGGTGGCAATTGGTCGGGCCGAACCAGTAGCAAAAGGGTTTTCCCGGTTCGCGGTCGGCGATGAAGTTGCGGAAATTATTGCGAACTTCATCGTAGAGCTTTTGTTTGGCTTGGTCGGGGTCGGCGGCGGCGCTGACAAACTGCGAGAAACGGTTGAAACGCCGTCCGGCTTTGTTGTAGGCGGTGGCTTGCGCTCCGTAGGGCGCGTTGGCGGGCGTACCGGGGCTCCATACCTTGTAGGTATGGCCGATGTGGTAGCCGTGGTCTTGTAGGATCAGCGGGTAGCTGGGAATGGTTGGGTCCCAGATGGCGCCTTGCAAAATAGCGCCCCGGCCGGTGCGAAAAAAATACTGGCCGGAAAGCAGCGAACTGCGGCAGGGCGTGCAAGAGGGCGCCGTGACAAAGGCGTTGTTGAAGAGGGCGCCTTCCCTCGCGATACGATCAAAATTGGGCGTGCTAACCACAGCATTCGGCGTTTGGTCGGCCGCGCCTTGCCGATACGCACTGGCGTATCGGCCCCAATCGTCGGCAAAGCAAAACAAAATATTGGGACGGTCGGCCGCTGCGGCCAGCTTGCCGCAAACGTTCGTCAAAACAGCAGCCGCGATCAAAAACAGAAGCAGCCGTTGTGTATTTCCAAGGAACATATTTTTTCTCTTGCCTGGTTCGAGTGTACGCTTCAGCGTGTTTTTTTCGCGGCGCGCGCCGATTCAACCTTCTCGTAGGTGCGCCCCGTGATTCCGCTGCGGGAATTTTCCAAGGCGACTTGATAGAGCTTCTGGCCCCAGGGCGTGGGATATTCACCGGTAATGCAAGCTTGGCAAAGCTCGTCGGGCGAAAACCGCACGCAACGGGCGATCGAATCAAGCGGCAGGTAACGCAACGAATCGGCTTTGAGCGTCTGGGCCATTTCCCGTTGCGATTGTTCGGTCAGGATGCCGTTTTTGAGGAATTTCGGCGCGAACAGTTCGTCGACCGTCGACATATCGATTCCATAAAAACACGGTGCGATAATCGGCGGGCAGGCCACGCGAACATGAATTTCCTTGGCGCCGCCGTATTCGCGAATGCGGTCGAGCAAGACGCGCATGGTGGTTGAACGAACGATCGAATCCTCGACGAGAAAAACGCGTTTCCCTTGCAACACATCGCGCAACGGCGTGTATTTACTTTTCGCTTTCTTGATGCGGCCTTCCCCGCTCTCGATGAAGGTCCGACCGCTGTACCGATTGCGAATCAAACCTTCGCGCGAGGGCACATGCAGCCGAAAGGCCATGGCGTCGGCGGCGGCCTTGCTGGTGTCGGGCACCGGCACCACGATGGTGTCGTCGTCGAGCGGCACGCGGCCGTCGGCCAATTCGATTCTGGCCAGTTCTTCCCCCAACGCCGTGCGAGAAAGGTACACGCTGCGATCATCCAGCGTGCTGGCCACGTTGGCGAAGTAGATCCATTCAAAAAAACAATGCGCCCGGCGCTTGCTCTCGGCAAAACGCTCGAAGGAAAGGCGGTTGTCGGCGATGACAATCGCCATGCCCGGCTCCAACGACTTAATGTTCTCCGGCTGGAAGCCCAAATTGAGCAGAGCCACGCTTTCGCTGGCCGCGGCAAACAGCGGACCTTCCACCGCATAACACAGCGGCTTGAGTCCCAGGGGATCTCGCGCGACGAGCATATCGCCGCGAGCGTTGAGAATCGCCACGGTGTACGCGCCGTCGAGCCGTTGGCTGACGCCTTTCATCACTTCCAGCAGCGATACATGGCGGTCGCCGGAAAGTTCGCGGCTGATCTCGTGCATGAAAATTTCGGTGTCGGTTTCACGCGCCAGGTGGTGGTCGCCGTTGGCCAGCAACTGCTTTTTGAGTTGATCATAATTCGCCAACTGGCCGTTGAAAGCGAAGCTGTACCATTTGTGCTTGAGCAGATGATGGTTTTCAAAGGGTTGCGCGTAGCTGCGGTCGTCTTGCCCGCAGGTCGCATAACGAACGTGCCCAATAGCCGCCCGCCCGGCATATTCGTGCATCAGGCTTTCGCACTTTCCCCGGTGCGCCAGCCGAAACACTTCGCTCACCGTGCCGACATCCTTGTGGGTGTCGATCAATTGCCCGCGTTCGGGGTGGTAGGTGGTGATGCCGGCGGCAAGCTGGCCTCGATTTTGAATATCGAGCAGCATCTTCGGCGCCAGCCGAGAAACCTCTTCCGGCCCCTGTTCCGTACACAACGGACTCGCTGTATCGCTGGGCAGGTGATAAATCGCGACGACGCCGCACTCGTGGTGGATATCGCTCATTTACGGTCAAACGCTGTGGCGGTTGTGGCGGGCGGCCGCCGAGCGCTTGGGCCGGCAGGTTCGACGACTTCGAACAAGGCCATTTTATTTCGTTTGAACGATGTCGACAAGAAGCCAAATCGTGAACTAGTGAAAATAGCTGCGAGCACCGATCCTGCGTTTTCGGAACCAATGGCGAAAAATCGGCGTATTCAGGGGAATACCGGTTGGTCGGGGAAAAAAACGTGGCGGCGGCGAGTCGGGTGTTTATCGGCGGGCGTTTTTCGACGGGCGTGCTGGGCGAATTCGACCTCTCCAGTTATGCTAAAACAACTGCGTTCGCAATACGGTTGGCCGGGCCTCACGATCCGCCACAATTAAGGTGAATACCAATGTCGCTGTTCGAAAACGACGCCTACACTTGGCGAGAAACCTATTTTATCCTCTTTCAAGAGGGGAACCGTCCGCAACTCGCCCAGATGAAAAAACTCTTCACAACGCTGGGCGCCCAGTACGAAATCACCGAGACGCGAGCCGACGACCAAGGCCGCTTCGAATCGGTCACCATCCTCTCGCCCGACGACTACGCCGCCATGGACATCACCTACGTCACGGGTGAAGAAGTGGCCGAGCAACGCAAGGAGCTTTTGGAGGAACTCAGCACCGCCACGCTCAACGCCGGTGAGCTAAAAAAGATGGACCAACTGCCGAAATGCGACGCCCGTTTCGACGTTTATCATTTTGAACAAAACGTATACGATGAAGACGCCGAATTCATGGACCCCGGCGCCTTGTTGGTCGTGTTGGAGAAAATCGCCGACATGTGCTCCGGCGTTTGCATCGATCCGCAATCGGGCACGATTGTTTAGTAACGGGTCTGTTTAGCGATGGGGTCGGAAAGAAATTCTCGATGCAAGCCAAGGAAATCAAAAACGGGTCGGTTGTCAATTACCAGGGTTCGCCGGTTCTCATTCAGGGCATCATGGTGCAGACGCCGTCCGCCAGAGGCGCCGCGACGCTCTATAAGTTTCGCGGTCGAAATCTGGTGACCAAACAAAAGACCGACATCACACTCAAGGGCGGCGAGTCGCTCGACGCGGCCGATTTCGAACGCCGGCCCGTGAAACTCATGTATGCCGACGCGGAGCAGGTCCATTTTCTAGACCAAACCGACTTCAACCAGTATTCACTCGACTTGGCCGATGTGCGCGAGGAACTGCAGTACATCACCGAAGACCTGGAAGATGTGTTGGCCCTGATTTACAACGACGCATGCGTGGGTCTTCAATTGCCGACGGCGGTGGAGTTGGAAATCACGCAGTGCGACCCTGGCATTAAAGGCAATTCCGCCACGTCGCGTTCCAAGCCAGCAGTGCTGCAAACCGGCCTGACCGTGCAAGTTCCAGAGTATTTATCGCAGGGCGAGCGCATCAAAATCGACACCCGCACCGGCGACTATTTGTCTCGTGTCTGATGAATTGGCGTCTGATGCGTTGG
Organism: Planctomycetaceae bacterium; assembly: GCA_003233175.1. GTDB lineage: Bacteria > Planctomycetota > Planctomycetia > Pirellulales > Pirellulaceae > SZUA-33. The sequence goes on from QIKY01000272.1 coordinate 21,133, forward strand.
CGTTTAGGAATAGTCCCGAAATAAGATCCCTCTGTTCGTAACCGCTCTCAGGACATGTAACGCTGAACCGAGAAAGGCAAGAAACATTTTCTGAAATCGTGGAAGTGAGAGAGTGCTATCCCGGACGCTTCATCAGCCGGAATGCGAACACGGTAGGGACCGCCATTGCTGGCGGCCCCCCGTACAGATCCGTACGTGAAGTATTCCCTCATACGGCTCCTGCTCTGAGTCGAG
>QIKY01000309.1 GCA_003233175.1 Planctomycetaceae bacterium
GTTACGGCGGACACGGTTACGGCGGACACGGTTACGGCGGACACGGTTACGGCGGTTATGGTTACGGCGGGCACTACGGATACGGCCTTTTTTACTATCCGTGGTATCTCGGCTACGGTTATTCGTCGTACAGCAGCCCTTACTACTACGGCTATGGCTATGGCGATGACTACTACGATGACGATGACTACTACGATGGCGATGTCAATGACTACGCCGCCGCTGGAGCGTCTGACGGCCACAACCACAGCCATGCGGATTCGGCAGCCGGTGTTCAAACGCAACCGACTCCCGCGCCGCGAACGGCGGCGAAGCCGGTCACGAGCGAGGAAGGCTTGAAGTACCAGCAGCAGGCGGAAGCGGCGTTTCGCTCGGGTGACTTTGGCAGCGCCGCACGTCTGGCGAATCATGCGTTGGTTGAAATGCCAAATGACGGAAAGCTGATTCTGTTCACGGCGCAAACTTTGTTCGCCGTGGGCGATTACCGCAGTGCGGCTGCGGCAATTCACCACGCCACCGCGTTGCTCGACGAAAGCCTGTGGGGCTATGTCGTGGAAAATTATCGGACCTTCTACCGCGGCAGCGACTTTGTCGACCAGATGTCGCGGCTGAACACGTTCATCGAGAAAACGCCCGACGCCTCCTACGCCTATTTTGTACGTGGTTACGAACACGGATTTCTCGGTCATCAAGAATCAGCGCTGCGCGATCTGAGCAAAGCGGTCGAGTTGGAAAAACGCGACCGTTTGGCTTCGCAGTTGATCGTGCGGTTCGGCGGCGCCCCGCCCGCCGACGCCGCACCCGCGCTCAATGCCCCTGCGTTAGACGCCGCTTCGGCTCTCCAGGGCGATGGTCACGCAGGGCATAACCACGGGGCGAACGCCCAAAACGCTCCCGGCGACGGACACAGCCACAGCCATGGCGGCGCGCCGGCTCAGTCGGGCGTTCCTATTCCTGGTGGCGTTCCTATTCCTGGTGGCGTTCCTATTCCGGCGACTCCCCCAGTATTGGAAGCGGCGCCAGTTCTTCCGCCAGCGGTGAGCGGCGACCCCAATGAAATCTGATAGGCGAGCGGCGAGACTTGGCCGAAAATAAGTTGTTGGTTGGCGCATGAAAAAGCCCGGCATTTTGAAAATGCCGGGCTTTTCTGAACTACAACCGGTAACTTATTTCAGGACTATTCCTAACTTGCCTTGCTGGCGGACCCACTCATTTCGGCGGCGCCTTTTTGTTGACGAAGAATTTTTTCAAATTCCTCCACGCCTTCCTGCTCTTCAAGCAGGATGTTTTCCAGGAAGATAACCAAGGGCCGGTCGTTTGCCTGTTCGGCCATGTCGAGCGCGGCTTGGTAAATACCAACGGCCTCCGCCTCGAAGGCGCGAGCGTTTTGCAGCATTTCCATGAGGTCGTCGGTCTGTTTCACCGGCTTGCGTTCAATCGTGGGAATGCCGCCCATGGCGACGATTTTTTCGCCCACCAATTTTGCATGGCCGAACGATTCCTTGGCGTTGTCGAAGAAAAGTTTGGAGTAGACTTCGCGCCATAGTCCGGCCACGACGAAACCTGCTTGCGAATACTGGGCGACTCCCGTCCATTCGTGGCGCAGTCCTTCGTTCAGTTTGTCGATCAGAGGTTGCCGATCCATTTTCTGTCCTTTCGTGAAACTTGCTGGTGTATGTTCGCCGCCGCCGCGTTTTTTCTTGTGGTCGGTCGCGAGTAGACTTCTCGTCTCTCTGTTGTTGTCACAAATTATAGGCCGGTTAGGCAAGTCTATTTCGCCTAAACCGGCAAGAAAGCAGTAAACGACATTGAGTCTCGATGATCGCCGAAAAGAACGCCATCCCATCGAGACATGATTTCAAACGGGCGGATAGTCCATGCACCGATCGTGATGGCTCAAGCAGCTTCTCGCACCGTTTGAAAGGCCGGAGCGTCGAGAGTTTCGGCGTCGAGCGCCACGACGGTCAGCTTTCGTTGCTGGGCCATTTGCATGACCTTTGCCTGGTCGATGATGATCGTTTTTCCGGCTTCCACGGCCAGCACCTTGGCGCCCGCTTCGGCCAACGTTTGGATCGTGCCGACGCCAATCGTGGGCACGTCGAAACGCATGTCTTGTTGCGGCTTAGCGACCTTCACGACGGTGAACCCGCCTGCGGTGCAGAGTTCGCCGGCGCGGCGAATGCAGGCGTCGGTGCCTTCGATCGCCTCCACGGCGAGCACCGCCCGCCCCTTCACCGCGACGCTCTGTCCGATATCGAGCCCGCCCATCTCCTTGGCCAACCGCCAGCCGAATTCAATATCTTTTTCTTGGGCTTTGGACAGACGCGAGCCGCTAAGTAAGCCTTTTTTCACGAGTAACTCCGGAGCGAAGTTGGTGGCGGGCGCGAAAACGATGCCGTCTTCGGCGAAGGCGTCGATCACGGCTTGGATCAGCGTGTCGTCGCGGCGGTCTTTCGCCGTGGCCACGAAATGAGGATAAAACGTTTTCAAGCAGCGCCAGTCGGGAATGTGCTTGAGCCAATGGAAGCGGCGAAATAAGGCCACTTTGTGAATCTTGCCCGCCATGGTGGCCAGCGTTACGTTGCGGCGGCGGAAATATCGCAGCGCCGCGCCAAGCTTCGCGATGCCCACTTCATGGTAGACGTCGCAGTGCTCGCGCAGCGCGGGGTCGGCATGATCCTTGACGCCCAACCCGACCACTTCACAGCCTTGCCGGTGGAGCGCGTCGGCCACTACAAAAGGATACTGCCCCCAACCGGCAACCAGCCCCACGCGCGTTCCCGGTTGCAGTGGGTCGGATGACGTCATGTCCTCTTTCCGATTCCGATTCCGACCAACGCCTTCGAAGGCCATCGCACAAAAAAATACAGGCACTCTGGGGCGCAAGGTTCAAGCGGCGTCTCGTCGTTCGGGCGATAGTCGCTCCAGCCGGCGCGTTAAAGACTTCACCTGCTTTCTCAGTTCGGGAAGCTTCGAGATGGCGGCATGCAGCACCATTTGTTTGCGTTCGGAAATCGCCGGAACGCCCAGATAACGGCCCGAAGCGGGAAGGTCGTCCTTGACGCCCGCCATCGCCCCAAGCATGACTTGATCGCCAATGTGAACATGGTCGCGAACGCCAACCTGGCCAGCCATCACGACATAATCTCCGGTGCTGCTGCTGCCGGCAATGCCGACCTGCGAACAAAGCAAATTATGCCGGCCGATCCGACAGTTGTGGGCGATCATCACCAGATCGTCGATTTTGGTCCCCTCGCCAATAATGGTTGGTCCATAGGTTCCGCGGTCTTTCGACATCGTCGCCAATTTCGACCCAACCCAATTGGGCGGAAAGCACATGCCGGCCGCCGACCATTTGGTAGCCGAAGCCGTTGGCGCCGATCACGGCGCCGCCGTGAATCAGAACGCGGCGGCCAATCTGTACGCCTTCGTAAAGCACCACATTAGGATAGAGCACCGAACCCTGGCCAATCTTGCAACCGGCCATCACTTGCACGCCGGAATGGATCGTGACGTGGTCGCCAATTTGGACGTCTTCCCCGACCACGGCGCCGGGATGAATTTCGACGTTAGCGCCCAGCACGGCTGAAGGATCGACATGCGCCGCCGGGCTCACGCCGACGCGCCGCGGCGTTCGCGGCGGCCGCAATTGCAGCAGCACTTTCGTGAAAGCCGCATGTACGTCGTCCACCACGATAAAGGGAATTTCTTCTGGCCGCACTTCGGCGGTTACAATCGCCGCCGTCGCGCCAGAGGCGGCCAATTCCGGCAAAAGTTTGGCATCGTTGGCCAGCGTGATGTCGCCCGCCTGAGCGGAGTCGATGGTGGCGGCGCCAAATATTTCGACATCAGCGCCATGCAAAGCGCCGTCGACCAAAGCGGTAATTTCGCACAAAGTAAGACTCATGGGCATCCTTTCCCACATGCAGGGCCCCCACGTCTTGGGCTATAGCCTTGCAAAATCTCAAGCGGCCTGAATTTGAGGTTGCGTTTCAATCCGTTGAAGCAAACCACTAGCGGTAAAATCGCGAATTCCTGTTAGATGAGCGGCAGATGAAGTTGCGAGGGGAGTTGTACCCACTTTGAGGTAACGTCGCAAGATCGTTTCGCGCCGCCGATTTCTCATTTCTCGTTCTCGTCAATGCCCACGCCAGACGCCCACGCAACTCAACGACTACCGGCTAGAAGCCGGTAGGTTCAAAAAAGAAGTCGTGAGCTACGGACTGAAGTCCTGCGCACACAACAAAACAACAACTCCACCTGAACTACCCAAGGAAAAAGAAGAATTACCACAGAGCACACAGAGAGCACAGAGATTTTTTAGAGAGCCTTTTTCTCTGTGTACTCTGTGTACTCTGTGTACTCTGTGTACTCTGTGTACTCTGTGGTAAAAGTTCCTTCCACGAGAATTCTTCGTAGTAACCGAAACCTTGCCACCTCAAAAAAAATCCTCAAGGATTCGCCTGAAGGCGAGGGTTTTAGACCCATCGCAAGGACAATAAACTATGCCGCGCACGGCTAGCATTGGCTCGTTGAACGGCAAGCCGAAGGCGACGTGTTTTGAGCCAAGCCGTTTGGGCAAGGCAGATAAACGCAGTCGCCTTCGGCTTGCCGTTAAACGAAAAGGCGCCATTTTCAACCGCGCGCAGACTATTGTAGCGAAGCCGCGTTGGAGAATACGGAAACGGGCTCGCCCTTGGCTACTTCGACCCGCGCCCACGGCGAAAGAGAGGGGTCCATATTGGGCAGGAAAAACAACACCCGCGTACGCAAACGGTCGGCGCTCGCCAAGCCATACGCTATTTTCGCCAATTGCGCAGGACTGGGTAGTTTTTCACCTTGAGGCGCAATGCGCACATGGTACACAAGAATCGAATGCCCCCCCGAAACCAGACGATGGCTCAGATCGGTCCGGCTGATTTTCGTGAACGATGGCCAGGGTTTAGTACTGTTTTTTTCCCGCGACCAGGTGAAGGGAGGTGGAGGAGTGAGGTGAGCCGCCCAGCGGGGAATGATCGTAATTTCGTGCAACGGGTCGTCCGCTATGTCGTCCGCTATGTCGCGCGGCTTGTGCGCTGAAGGCGCGGCCTGAATGTGCTGGACCAACCAGGCGGCGCCGCTGACGGCAAGGAATATCGCCCAAACGGCAATCAGCCCGGTGGCCATGCGGGGCATCGATTTAATGCGTTGTAGCAATGCTTTCATCGTGATTGGTCTCCCTTTCTACAGAAAAGAATAGCTTCTGCAGCGACAGACCCCTTCAGATTCAACAGATATTCAGCTTTGCTTCGCGATAATTCAGGCCCGATTCACTTTGACTGGCGCCAGCGGCGCTTCGTGCGGCCAAAACCTCATTCGCGGCCGCTCGAAGCGAAACCCATATATTCAGAACAGAACACCACCACCCCCCATCGCAAGGGGGGGTGGATGTCGCAATGAACACACGAGCGATCGGCGCCAACACCGGGCGCGGGAACCGGCTCAAAATTCGGCATTGCCGGGAGTGCGCGGGAAGGGGATGACGTCGCGAATGTTCGCCATGCCGGTGATGAACTGCACCAATCGCTCCAAGCCCAAGCCGAAGCCGGAATGGGGCGTACTGCCGAAGCGGCGCAGATCTCCGTACCACCAATACGAGGCTGGGTCGAGGTCTTGCTCGCGCATGCGTTGTTCGAGAATATCGAGGCGGTCTTCGCGCTGGCTGCCGCCGATGATTTCGCCCACCTTCGGTGTGAGCACATCCATGGCGCGCACGGTTTTTCCGTCGTCGTTGGCGTACATGTAAAACGGCTTGATCGTGCGAGGATAATCATACACGATCACCGGCGCGGCGAATTCCTCTTCGGTCAAATAACGTTCGTGCTCCGATTGCAGGTCGTGTCCCCATGAGGGCTGAAATTCGAACTTGTGGCCGCTCCGCTCCAAGCGATCAATCGCTTCGGTGTAAGTAATGCGAACGAAGTCACTGGCCAAAACGCCCTGCAATGTTTCGAGCGTCGTGTTGTCGATACGTTGGTTGAAGAAGGCCATGTCTTCGCCGCACTGTTGAAGCACATCGTTAAAGATGCGTTTGAGGAAGCGTTCGGCGAGGTCCATGTTGTCGGGCAGGGTGCAGAAGGCCATTTCCGGTTCGACCATCCAGAATTCCGCCAAATGCCGAGAGGTATTGGAATTTTCAGCACGAAAGGTCGGACCAAAGGTATACACTTTTCCCAGCGCCGAGGCATACGTTTCGGCTTCGAGTTGCCCGCTCACGGTAAGGTAAGAAGGTTTGCCGAAAAAATCCTGGGTGAAATCGACCGTGCCGTTTTGTTTGGGAGGATTGTCTATGTCGAGCGTCGTGACGCGAAACATATCGCCGGCGCCTTCGCAGTCGCTGGTCGTGATTACCGGCGTCGTGACATACAAAAAACCTTCTTCCTGAAAGAAATTGTGGATCGAACGGCAAACACAATTCCGCACCCGCGCCACCGCGCCAAAAGCGTTGGTTCGCGGCCGCAGGTGCGCCCATTCACGAAGTTTCTCGAAGGAGTGCCGTTTTTTTTGCAGCGGATATTCCTGGGCGTCGGCCCAGCCATGCACCACCACTCCCGTTGCCAGGATTTCCGTCTCTTGCCCTTTTCCGCCCGACGCCTTGACTTCGCCTTCAATGCTGACACTACAGCCAGCCGAAAGCTTTTGGATTTGTTCGGCGTAGTTGGGAAGGTCGGCGTCGGCGATGACCTGGATATTCGCCAAACAGGATCCATCGTTCAGTTCAAGAAAGCTGAAGCCGCCCTTGGAGTCGCGGCGGGTGCGGATCCAGCCTTGGAGTAAGGCGGATTGGCCGATGGCGTTTTTCTCACGCGCTTCGGCGACAGTCATTTTCCTCACGTGTTCGCTCCTGCAACTTTCTTGCTTCCCTGATCGCGGTGGTTGCACGCAACCACCCTGGATTTTACCGCCGGTTCTATTGCTAGTCGTGGGGCAACTCAGGGTTCTCGCCGGCGTGGCGCATGCGGCGGCGCACCTCAAACGACTTGTAAAAATAGTAGATCACGGGGTAGATCAAGAGTTCCATGATGAAGCTCGTGATCAGGCCGCCGATCATCGGAGCGGCGAGCCGTTTCATGGTGTCGGATCCCGTCTCGGAACCGATCATGATCGGCACCAAGCCGAACAAAGCCGCCATCACGGTCATGGTTTTGGGACGAATTCGCTTCACGGCGCCATCGTGGATGGCCAGTTCCAAATCTCGCAGGCTGCGCATGCGGCCTTGGTCGTCAAACTTTTTGAACGAAATATCCAGGTACAGGAGCATCACGGCGCCGGTTTCGGCGTCGAGCCCGGCCAGCGCGATCAGCCCCACCCAAACCGCGAGGCTGATATGGTAGCCGAGGAAGTACAAGAACCAAATGGCGCCCACCAAGCTAAACGGCACCGCCAGCAAGATCACGATCGTGCGAAACGTGCTGCCCGTTCCCATGTAGAGCAGAAAGATGATCACCACCAGCGTGATCGGCACCACGACAATCAACCGCTTATTCGCCTCTTGCATGTATTCATATTGGCCGCTCCAAATAACGCTGTAGCCGGGAGGGAAGGTCGGCTGATTGACGACCTTTTCGTCGATGATCTTGCGGGCGTTGTAAACATAACCGCCGATGTCGCTGGTCGATACATCGACGTAAATCCAGGCGTTCAACTTGGCCTGTTCGCTGCGAATAACGGGCGGCCCCGTATGCACCACCAATTCCGCCACCTGCTCAATTGGAATTTGCGCGCCGGTGGGCGTCGCGATCAGGGTTTGCCGCAGCGTGGTGAGGTTGTCGCGCAGTTCGCGAGGATACCGCACATTAACGGGATACCGCTCCAGCCCCTCGACCGTGGTCGTGACGTTCGTTCCGCCCAAAGCCGCCAGAATGACTTGCTGCACATCGTCGACGGTCATTCCATACCGAGCAACAGCTTCGCGTTTAATTTTGAAATCGACGTACTTCCCGCCGACCGTCTTTTCCGCGAACACACTGATGGTGTCTGGCAATGTTCGCAATTGCGAGGAAATGTCTTCGGCGAGTTTGGCCAACTCATCCAGGTCGGTGCCCACGACCTTGATTCCGATCGGTGTTTTGATGCCGGTTGAGAGCATGTCGATGCGCGTTTTGATGGGCATCGTCCAGGCGTTGCTCACTCCGGGCAGCTTGACGACGTCATCCAGCCCGGGAGCATGCGTTCCGTCGGCCCTGTTCCAGCCATAAATCAGTTCGTTGTCGGTGATGGTTCGCCGCTCGGGCCAAAAATACGTGAGCGGTGCTTTAAGCCAAGGGGAAAATCCGGAAAACCAACGCTCGACGCGCCGCGTGCGCCATTCCTCTTTATCGTGCCTGAGGGCGATGGTTGTTTCGAGCATGCTTAGGGCGGCGGGGTCAGTGGGCGTGTCGGCTCTGCCCGCCTTGCCGAAAACATGGTGGACCTCCGGGAAGGTCATGATCAGTTTGTCGGTTTGTTGCAGGAGTTCCCTGGCCTTGGTCACCGAGATCGAGGGATCGGTGGTGGGCATGTATAGGAGGTCGCCTTCTTCCAGCGGCGGCATGAATTCGCTGCCCAACTGCGAATAGGGCCAGAGTGTAACAATGACCAGAGACACGGCAATCAGCAGGGTCCATACGCGGCCACGCAGGCTGAGCCAAAACAGCGGCTCATAGAGCCACATCAGAACTCTGCTGACGGGGTTGCGGTCTTCGTGCGGAATTCGGCCGCGAATGAAGAAGTACATCAGCACCGGAATGACGGTAATGGAAAGGATGGCCGCCGAGCCGATGGCGAATGTCTTGGTGAAGGCCAACGGCTTAAACAACCGCCCCGACTGCCCGGTCAGACTGAAAATCGGTAGAAAACTGACCGTAATCACGAGCAGCGAAAAGAACAACTGCGGCCCGACTTCCTTCGATGCGTCGATCACGATCTGCGCGTGCGTGCGTTCTCCCTCATCTTGCTCGATGTGCTTATGCACGTTTTCGATCATGATCACGGCCGAGTCGACCATCACGCCGATCGCGAGTGCGATCCCGCCCAACGACATAATATTCGCGTTGAGGCCGATCGCGTGCATGAGAATGACGCTGGCCAATACGCCGGTCGGCAAGACGAAAATCGCCACCAGTGAACTGCGGAAGTGCAGCAGGAAAATGATGATGATGATGGCCACCACCGTAATTTCCTCCAGCAATTTCTGCTTGAGCGTCGCGACCGCTCGTTCGATCAGCGCCGAGCGATCGTATTCGGGTTTGATGTCGACGCCCGGCGGCAGGCCCGCTTTCAACTCCTCCAACCGCTTCTTGACGGCGCCAATCACTTTGTAGGCGTTTTCGGCGAAACGCATCACAACCACGCCGCCCGCCACTTCGCCCTTCCCGTCCGATTCGGCCACGCCGCGGCGAAGTTCCGGTCCCAGATGAATGTCGGCCACGTCGCGCAAGAACGTGGGGGTTCCCTCCGGCGTTGTGCCCAACGACACGTTTTTCAGATCCTCAATGGCGCGCGCGCTGGTTCCTTCGTCGGCGACCCCGCCGCCCAAATAACCCAACCCTCGAACCATATACTCGTTCTCCGAGATTTCGATCACACGGCCGCCGACATCGTTGTTCGATTGCGCGATTGCGCGGCGAACGTCTTGGATCGAAAGCTTGAAAGCCAACAGCCGATCAGGATCGACTTCCACCTGATACTGCTTGATGTAGCCGCCCACGCTGGCAACTTCCGAAACGCCCTCGACGGCTATCAACTCGTAACGCAGGTACCAGTCTTGCAGGCTGCGCAATTTGGAAAGATCTTGCACCGACCGGACCAGCGGCTTTCCGCTCAAGGGGCATTTGCCCGGCTGCTTAAAAACGCGCACCCGCACCAAACGTTCGCGGATTTTTTCGGGAGCATCTTCCACCGACTTGAACCAGTGGTCGGGTTGTTCGGGGTCTTGGTAGATTCCCATGGGGAAATCGGGCGAGTACCAGCCACTGTAGAGCGAATACTCGTAGACCCAGCCGACGCCGGTGGCGTCGGGGCCCAATTGCGGCGTGACTCCCGGCGGCAATTTATTCGAGACAAAACTCAAATACTCCAGCACCCGGCTGCGCGCCCAATAAATGTCGGTTCCGTCTTCGAAGATGATGTAGACGAACGAGAATCCGAAGAACGAATAGCCTCGCACGATCTTCGCCTTGGGAACCGCCAGCATGGTGGTGGTGAGCGGATAAGTGACCTGATCTTCGACCACTTGCGGAGCTTGCCCGGGGAACTCCGTGAACACAATAACCTGCACATCGCTTAAATCGGGGATGGCGTCGAGCGGAATCGTGTAGACCGCGTAACCGCCGCCCAGCACCAGCACGGCGCCCATTAGCAGCACAAGAAATCGGTTATTCACCGAGTATTCGATTATCTTGCCAATCATGTTTGCAACTCACGCTGGGGGTTTTGTCGGACGTCGGTCTTTGCGGCGCGAACTCTGCTGCTTTAGTTGGGCCGCGCAACTTTTGTGAGTGGCGAATCGCACACAAACTCACAAACAAGCACTGCAAAATATTACGGTAATGGAGCGTGGTTTTTGAACGGACGGGTATATTGCTATCGCATTTTGGCGAGCGGCAGAAAAAAATTTACCAGCCGCTCCCAGTACGACGGGCACTCCTGCCCATCGAAAATGCTCAGACGGGCAAGAGTGCCCGTCTTACAATTGGTAAGTTTTTATCTGCCGCTCGCCTTTCACGCGCCCTCGGCGGAAGTTCATACATTGCTCGGCGGTTTCCGGTTGATCATTTCAACGCAGAGAACGCAAAGGCGCGGAGGACAGGCTCCAATCATCCCAGACCAAGTTGACGATGCAATTCCACTGCACAGCCGACGACTATCGCCGGGATTTCGTTGTCTTTCATTTTGTCAATTCTTTCCTATGGCTTCTCTGCGGTCCTCTGCTTCCTTTGCGACCTCTGCGTTTCCCTTCTTCGTATCCAGTTTGTTGCCGCAATTTCCTCCGCCACCGTGAACGATTACCTACTATTGTTTCTGTCTTCTCGAACGGTTGTTAATTCCCGCTGGCCTTGGCGGCGCCGCGATACTGCATCAGCATTGCCAAGTTGGCTTCTTTCACGCGACGTTCGCTGTCGATTTGAAATTGGCCGCTCACAACCACTTTTTCTCCTGGTTTCAAACCCGCGAGAATCTGCAATTTCCCGCCCTCCAATTCAGCGCCCAACTGAACTTCGCGCGGCTCGAATTTGCCTTTGCCGACCTCCACATAGGCATAACCGATATGACGCATCTCGCCCTCGATTTCCTTTTGGGTTCCGGTATCGATCACCGCGTCGAGCGGCGCCAACACCTGTTTGTCGGGGAGACGCGTTTCCAGTACGACATCGGCGTACATCGCGGGCTTCAACCGTAGGTCGGGGTTGGGAAACTCCAGCCGCACGCGAATCTGGCGGGTTTTCGGGTCGACATAGGGATAGATGTAAATCACTTTGCCTTCGAGAACTTCACCCGGCCGATACGGCAACGACAATTTTGTCGGTTGCCCAACATGCACATCGTCCAACTGGTATTCAAAAATCGTGACATAGACCCACATCGTGGAAAGATCGGCAATCCGATAGTAGCGCTCGCCGGGACCCATATACATGCCGCGGAAGGCGTGCTTCTCCACGACCCAGCCATCGAACGGCGAATTAAACTGAACCGCCTTGGTCAGCCGGCCCTCGGATTTAAATCGAGTGATCTCCGACTCCGGCACATCCCAATAACGGAGTTTCTGATAGGCGGGGAATACTTCGTCGACGGTCAGCGAGAAACCTTTCGTTCGCGGCGCCGATTTCTTATCCAGACTGAGCAGATATTCTTCGACGGTGGCGAACAACCGGGGCGAATAGACCGTGAATAACGCTTCCCCTTTTGCCACCCGCTGGCCAACATAGTCGACAAACAACTCCTCCACCCAGCCGCCCACTTTGAGCGTTACGTCGCCCAGTAGCGGCTCCGCGTAGTCGACCTCGCCGATGGTGCGAATCACGCGCGTCGCCTCGCCAAACTCCACCGGAACCGTTCGAACTCCCATGTTGTGCGCCACTTCAGGGCTCAGCGTGATCAGGCTTTCGTCGGTCAATTCGTCCATATAGACCGGCATCAAGGCCATGTTCATCGGGTCGACGCCCGGTCGGGGGGAGACGAAATTCGGAATCATGGACGACTTCCAAAAGGCAACTTCGCGTCCTTCTGCTGCGGCGGCTGCGCCGTTTGTTTTGTTCGACTCCAACGACTCCAACTCACCCAACATGCGGGCCACCGCCGGCGGCATGAGCGGTACGGCCCAGGCGCGAAGCCCCATTCCGCAGAGCGTTCCCAGCAGCGCGAGCAGCAAAAACACCGCCACTCGTCGCACAACCGCGAGCGCCTGCCGCATTGTGTGTTTTGGTTGCTGCGTCATTTTCGTTCTCCCAGTGTGCTATCGGCTCTAGCTGCCGTGCGGGGCTGCGTTCTTTGCTTTGCCGCTACTTGAGTTCTTGGAACGCCCCTTCATCTCGGGCATGGTCGCGTTCATGTCAGGCGTGGCCGCGCCGTTGCGTTGGAATTTTGGCAGCGGAAGAAATTTGCGATCGATCAGTCGGATCCGGCTTTCGCTGTCCAGCAAGAACTCGGGCGCCGCAACCACTCGCTCGCCTTCCAGCAACCCGCCAAGCACCTCCACCATGCCATGGTCTAATTCCATGCCGGTGCGAATTTCTCTCGACTCGAACCGATTTCCCGCCAAGGCGACATAAACCAGGCTCCGTTTTCCCGTCTGCATGACGGCCGATTCGGCCACCTTCAGGCCATCGCCCATGTGGTGAGGCTCCAGCTTCACGCGGCCAAACATATCGGGCATGAGCAGCAGATCGGGGTTCTCAAACTCCAGGCGGACTTTGACCGTACGACTTTTGGGATCTAGGTACGGATAGATAAAAACGATCTTGCCCCGAAACACCCGACCCGGCAATTCCGAAAGCGTGATCGTGGCCTCTTGGCCTTCGTAAACACAGTGGATTTGGTTCTCGTAGATAAACAGGTTGACCCAAATTTTCGACAGGTCGGCGATACGATACAGTGTTTTTCCGGCGGGAACCGACTTTCCCTCAAAGGCCTTTTTTTCAATCACGATACCCGAGAAAGGCGAGTAGTAGGTGACGGTCTTTTGCACGACTCCCTTTTCAGCCAGACGATCGATTTGTTCGTCGGTCATGTCGAGGTAGCGAAGTTTGACCCGCGAAGCTGCAAGATTTTCCTGGGCGTCGAGCGTGGTCGATTTTTCTGGGTCTTGCGAATACTGCAAGCTGATCAGGAACTCTTCCTCCGCGGCAAACAAAGCGGGCGCGTAGACGTCGAACAGCGGATCGCCCTTCTTTACCGTTTGGCCTTCATAATCGACGTGCAACTTCTCCAGCCACGCCTCCACTTTCAGCGTGACTTCGCCGATCAGCGGTTCGGCGAAACTCACCGTGCTCAGCGTTTCCAGCGAACGCACCAGCGGTCCGTTTTCAACCAACGTCGTGGTGTGTTCGCTTTCCTGAAGTTCAGGAGAAATAATGGCAGGACCCTTGGCCGGTTCTTCGTCCGCATAGACCGGAACCAGTTCCATGCCCATGGGCGTTTTCCCCGGTTTGTCGCTGCGAACGCCGGGGTCCATCGGCGATTGCCAATAGAGGACTTGCCGCCCGGCGTTGGGGTCGGGCAAGGCCCGCAGCCAGGCGTTTTTGAGTTCACGTTGGAACAACAGCCCCAAGAAAGCGGCGCCGAGAAACACCGCCGCCATGGCGATCGACACCGCGGCGCTGCGTGCTTCGGGCGGCTGTACGGGGTTTGCGCCATGCTCGTCGTTCAAAGCCGGACGCTGGTCGGGATTCGATGGTGTCGGCATAAGCGTTCCTGGTTATCTGCTCAACATTGCGCGGTGATGAAGTGACCGACAATAAAAAAACCGTACGGCCCTAGGTGGGCAGTCCCGAAATAAGATCCTTCTGTTCGCAACCGCTCACAAGACATGTAACGCTGAACCGTGGAAGGCAAAAAATATTTTCTGGAATCGTGGAAGTGAGAGAGTACTATCCCGGATGTTTCATCACCCGATGAGCGCTAGCTCACGGTTTACAGCATTCTCGGAGAACCGGACGCTAGCGCGTTCCGGCTGATCTGCGCGTTCGTTTTGGCTCGTTACAGAGGCCAGTCTCGCAGAATGCGTTCGGTTTCCTCCAGATGGCCTGATTCATCGCGAATCATGTCTTCCAACTGAACGACCAGCCCTTTGTCGCCGTAGGCTTCGGCGTCTTGGGCGCGCTGCGTGTAGTCGGCAACCGCCTTGCCTTCAGCAACCACGATTGCTTCCAGCATTGCTCGGTTCGATGCGGCTTTCGCAACGGGTTTCGGCGTCGTGGCGGGTTCGCCGCCCAAGGCGACGATCTTGTTGGCCAGGAATTGCGCGTGCAATTGTTCGTCGGCCACTTCGGCGAGAAAAAACTGTGTCAGTTGCGGTCGATAAGGCCCTGTCGCCTTGGCGGCGTACGTGATGTACTGCACAACGGCGCTCAATTCCGCCGCCAAATCTTCATTCAGCCGGTCGATTAACGTTTGTTTTTCCATGGCGTGGTTCTCTCAATTCATAGAGTGTTCGTGTTGGAAACATTGCGAACGTTGGTCACTCTTCGGCGATCCATTGACGAGCCTCTTCGATCTGAGCGACATCAAAGTAACGCATTTTGGCGGTCGTGAATGGCCGGCAAAAAATCGCCATGCCGTGTTCCCATTTACTCTCCCCGACAATGCCTAGCCGTTCGATGTGGGTGAAGTGCTTCAGGTCGAACTTGATATCTTCCCAGAGGGCGCCCGCCGACCAGCCATGAAAATCGTGCATGACCAACAGGATGCGAATTTTACCATGCTCTTTGATCAGTTCCTCCGTTATAGGAACGAACCGCTGGTAGTCTTCCTTGGCGAGCTTGCCGGTTACATCGACTTCCATCACTTTCCCGACGATCGTAATGCCAATTTCCTTGTACATCAGCCACATCCTTTTGAAAACGGGGTTATCTTACCGGTATTTCCACATTCGAAGGAGACGCTTGATCGGGCGCCGGCTCAGGGCCAAACGATTCGTCCATCGTCAACAGGTAGACGGCCATCGCCACGAGCATGAGCAGCACCGCGAGCCGCACCCGCCAGTCTTTGTGCAAACCTCCTCCGTTCGGCCGGTGCTTTTTCGTGCTCTCGCCATGGTGGCGCTCATGGCCGGAGTTCGTCTTATTCATAACTTTACGGTTCCTGTATTCAAGCGAAAACGCCGCCGAGACGAACGAAAAGATGCCGCCAAACTCACGCCGCATGAACGAAAACAGCGGCAACGCCTGCCTTGGTGAGCACGTCTTTGGCGCGGAGCACCTCGCCCGTGTCGCCGTGAACAAGCACCAGCCACTTGCCGGCCTTCAACTCCTTTTCGTAGAGCACTAAGCCGTCTTTGGAGAACTCCAAGTGCAACAGACCGGCAAACACCGCCTCGATTCCCGCCAATCCGGCCGAACCTTCCAGACCGCCAACAATCATACCCAACAGCGGGCCGCCGACCACCAGCGGACCGATGCCGGGCACGAACAAAAAGCCCGCCCCGGCCAGCGCGCCCATGATTCCGCCCCAAAACGCGCCTTGACCGCCCCAGAACTTCATCTGCGAGCCGGTCGTGGCGTAGCCGTGAATATGCTTGTCGTGAGGATGGTCTTTGCCGATCACTGAAATCTGTTGGGAGTCGAATTCAGAGTCCGCCAAACGATCCAGTGCTGATTTCACTCGTTGGTGATCGTCGATGATCGCAATGCAAACGTTACTGCTAGACACGAAATCCCCTCGTATTTTAAGTCGGGCTAAGCTTGAACAAAACATGCAATGAATTTGCCACAGAGGACACAGAGCACACAGGGTGTGATGCCTCGGGCGTCGCTTACCGTTCTGGCCTCTTTTCTCAGTGGCCTCTGTGTTCTCCGTGGCAAAAACTATCTAGGGGCGCGTTGTGTATTTGTGTATAAACAACAGCTTTCCAGGGCCATCGGACAGGTTTGGCACATTCTGCTCGATCCCTTTTTCTCGGCAGCGGCCGGTTTAGTTTTCCTCGACGTCGATTTCTTCTTCACGGCCCAGCAGCCATTTCGTCTTGTGCAACATACGGTAGACGGCCACTTTGAGGAAGTCGTTGAAAACAAACCAGGCCATCGCGTAAGCCCAAATAACGCCAGCGTACTTCCAGCCGATCGGCGCCATGAAAACACCGTACACGGCAATCAACGTGCCCAAGAGCATCGTCGCGATGGTCGCCCCCATCAGAATCGGCGCTGGCCACGGCCGCCGCCAAAAATGGCGATCCCCCGTTCTGACAACATACAAAGTGGAATGCCCGGCGACATCGAGCTTCAGAAAAAGAAGCGTCTGGGTGACGACCCGATCAAATCCCAGACGCTCGCAGATGAAAAAGAACAGGAACGACGACACAACCCCCGCGATTCCCAAAGCGGTGGCCAGTGTCAGCACCTCCCGCATGTTCCAACGCACCGGCCGCGCCTCGATTTTAGCGCGGTCGTAGGCGATCGTCATGATCGGCACATCGTTCAGCAGCGCCAGTAAGATGATCATGATCGCGGTGACGGGATAAAAATTGAAAACCGTAATCGCCAAGGTCATGAATAGAATGACGCGCAACGTTTCCGCGATGCGAAAAATGGCGTAGGCCTTCATCCGCCCGAAGATCATGCGGGCTTCTTCGAGAGCATTGATGATCACCGACAAGCCGGGCTGCATTAGCACGACGTCGGCGGCGGCGCGCGCGGCGTCGGTGGCGCCCGAAACAGCAATGCCGCAATCGGCCTTTCGCAAGGCCGGCGCATCGTTCACGCCGTCGCCGGTCATGGCCACGATGTGGTCGTTCTTCTGCAAACGATCCACAATGTTGTACTTGTCTTCGGGAAAAACTTGTGCGAAGCCGCCGGTTTCCTCGATCAGGCGAATGATCTCTGATTCGTGCCGCCGGACGAAACCCTGATCGGGTTTTAACACCCTGAGTTTCTCCTCCAACCGTTCGACCACCTCCTCCGCAACCGTGCGAACTTCGGCGGCGGAGGCGTCTGGTTTCAGACGCGTGTAAAGCATTTCGCAGACAACATCCGCTACCAGAAGCAACTCGACCGGCTTCTCCTCGTTCAATTCGGAGTGGTCGCGAATGTCTCCCTGGATGCCGAGCGTTTGGGCGATTTGCCTGGCGATGGCCAGATTGTCGCCGGTGATCATTTTTACATCCAACCCCAACGACATCGCCGCGGCAATGGTTTCGGCGGAATCGTCGCGGGGCGGATCGAAAAAAGGCAGCAAGCCGATAAAACGGAACGTCGCCTCGGACGATTTTTTAACGGCCACGCCCAGCGTTCTGTAACCCTGATTGGCCAGCGCCTCGACCTGTTCGGTCGCCTTTTTTTCGATCGCCGCGGCTTCACCGGACGCATTGTCGCACAAGGCCAAAATCGCTTGCGGCGCGCCCTTGGTCACCGTGATCTGGCCATCGGCCGATTCGAGCGTGGCTTCGGTTCGCTTTCCCACCGGATCGAACGGCAAGAAGGCCGACTGCTTGTAGTCGGCCAACTTCGCATCGCCGCCGGAATGCTTCAAAGCTTCGAAAATAGGAGTTTCCAGAGGATCGTTGTTTTCCTCGCGGCTGGCCAGCGCGGCATAGAAAATTGCTTCTTCGGCGGTATGGCCGCCGTAGGCTGTCGGTTCGCCCAACTGCATGCGGTTTTTTGTCAGCGTGCCGGTTTTGTCGCTGCAAAGAATATCGACGCCGGCAAGTTCCTCAATAGCCACCAACCGGCTGACAATCGCCTCACGCTTGGCCAAACGCACCGCGCCGACGGCCATCGTGACCGAAAGCACCGCCGGCAAGGCGACCGGAATCGAAGCCACGGTGAGCACCAAGGAAAAGCGAAGGATCTCCATCAGCGAATCGCCCCGCGCGACGCCGGCGAAAATAATAATCACGACCATCACGGCCGAGATCAGGATCAGATAGTTGCCTACGTTGACCACGGCCTTCTGGAAATGGCTCCGCTGCTGCTTCTCCGCTTGCGCGACCAGCGCCACCGTGGCGCCGAAGAAGGTGTTCAAACCGGTGGCCGTGACGAGCGCCGTCATTTCGCCCATCTTGACGATCACGTTAGCGTAGGCGATGTCGCCGACTGATTTATCCGCCGGCAACGATTCACCCGTTAGCGCCGACTCGTCGGCTTGCAAATAATCGCCGTCGAGCAGTTTCACGTCTGCCGGAACAACATTGCCAATGCGGAGTTTCACCACATCGCCGGGCACAAGTTCGCCGGCGGGAATCTCGCGCCATTGGCCATCTCGGAGCACGAGCGAAGTGCGTGCGAGTTTTTCCTTGAGCAGTTTCAGGGCTTTGAGCGCCGAAGCTTCCTGGCGAAAATCGATGACCACGTTCACCAGCAGCAGCAGCACGATGATCGTGAAGTCTTCCCACTTTTGCACCGCGGCGGAGAGTATCGCCGCCGCCTCGATCATCCAGGGGATCGGCCCCCAAAACCGCTTCAGAATTCGGCTCGCCAGAGACTCCTCTTTTTCCGGGATTTCATTCAAGCCATATTGCTGTTGCCTCTGTTCGACTTGTTCCGCGGTGAGGCCGCTCGCTGGGTCGACTTGCAGTTTTTCGACCGCCTCGGCAATCGAGAGCTTCTCATAATTCGTCGCGCGCGACATGCTTAGATCCGTCTGTAAAGGGAGGACCGCCAGCAGAGTTGGCCGCCGTCAAAATGTACCGGCCTTCGTCAAAATTGGCGGCCTTCCTGAAATCCTGGGCAGCCGATTATAACCTTTTGGGCGGCCGAACGCTGGGACCATTGCTTCGTCCACCCACTACTCGCCAAACACGCGTTTCATCGATACAGTACGGGGCGTCGGAAGGTTGACGGCGGAGGCAAGTTTGGCGGCCGGCCATGCATCGCGGCCGGTCGGGCCGGTTTGTGTCTGGACACCAACGATTATTGTGGACCGACGATTGAACAATCTCCGTTTCCAACACTCGGCGGGATGATCGCTCGTGATGTCCTAACTTGGAAAGCAAGGATGACCGAACCGTCTTACGAACCTCTGGAGCGTCGGCCTATCCAGAGTCGGAATACGCGTTGGGCCGAAGCCGCCACACGCCGCCTGATCGCTCTGGGCGCGTCGCCGAACGCCATTTCCGTGTTCGGCATGCTGGCCGCGATAGCCGCCGGAGCGGCGTTCTTTTCGACGAGTCTCACGACCGGCCCCGCGCAGCGCGCGTTATGGTTTTGCGGCGGCGTGTTATGCCAGCTTCGTCTGTTGTGTAATTTGTTCGACGGCATGGTGGCGGTGGAACGCGACATCGCTTCGCCCAAAGGCGAACTCTACAACGAAGTTCCTGATCGCGTGTCCGATTCGGCGGTCTTTATCGGCTTGGGCTATGCGGCGGGAGGCGAGGTCGTTCTGGGCTGCATTGCGGCCCTGCTTTCCGTTTTCGTGGCCTACGTGCGCGCCATGGCGAAGTCGATCGGCGCCCCCAACGATTTCAGCGGACCGATGGCGAAGCCCCAACGCATGGCGTTGGCCACGGCTGTTGCCGTGTATATGTCGTTCTCGCCCGATTCTTGGCGGTTGCCGTGGGGCGAGCCAAAAGTGATTCTCGTGATCGTCATTTTGGGCGGCGTCGCGACAGCGGCGCGGCGTCTGGTGCGGGCGGCCAAACACTTGGAGGGAATCGCAAAGTGACGACGCTGCAACGGCTGTTCGATCCATCGCAAGCCTTCGACCACCCCGTCACGATTGGCGCGGTGACGGCAATCGTGCTGGGTTTGCTCTCGGCTTCTCTTTTGTTACGAATTCTCAAACGCACGCAAAAAATCCAAGAGGAAACCTACCTGGAGTTGCTCGCTCGAACCCGCTCCTGGTATGTGCTGGCTGCGGCCATGGTGGTTCCCATCTTGTTGGGCGCTGCCTGGGTGTGCGGTTTTTTTTTGCTACTCAGTCTGTTTTGTTTTCGCGAATATGCGCGAGCGACCGGTTTGAGCGAATCGCGAACGGCCACCATTTCCGTAGTCGTCGCGATTTTGGCCACGTACTTCGCGGTGCTCGATCATTGGCTGGATTTATTTACGACGTCGTGGGCGTTGGGAATGTGCCTGATTGCCGTTGTCGGGCTTGTGCCAGACCAGCCACGAGGATACATCCAGCGCGTGGCTCTGGCGATCGTGGGTTTTGCCTTGTTTGGCGGAAGCCTAGGACATCTGGCCTTCATTTCCAACGACAGCCTATTCCGCCCAATCTTGCTTTGGTTGCTTTTATGCGTAGAGTTGAATGATGTTTTTGCGTACCTTGTCGGAAACGCAATCGGCAAACGCAAGCTGCTCCCCAACACGAGCCCCAACAAAACTTGGGGTGGCGCAATCGGCGCCGTGGTTCTCACCACTTTGCTGGCGGCATCTATTGGCCACTATGTTTTTCGAGACACCACGATTGATCGCATCCCACATCTTCTGATGCTCGGTTTTCTCATCAGCACGCTTGGGCAATGCGGCGACTTGGTGATCTCGTCGATCAAACGCGACCTCGGCGTCAAGGATATGTCCACCATGATTCCAGGCCACGGAGGCCTGCTCGATCGCTTCGACAGCTTGCTGCTGATGGCGCCGGTCGTGTTTCATTACATCAACTACTTCAAGTCAGACGGCATCGGCGGCGACCAGGCAGTTCGGATCCTCACCGGCGGATGACGCCGTAAAAAACCGGCTCTTTTCCGGTTCAGCCGATTGAACCGAACAACTCTTCATATTTCATATTGAAAAATCGGTCGGTCATTCCGGCGATACATTCCACGACGCCCCGCTCCACGCCAACCTGTTCGGTGCGTTTCCGAAAGGTGCGAGGCATCATGCGGGGTTGGTCGCGATAAGCCGTGAAGAGTTTTTTGAGACGCGATTGGGCCAGCTTCCGCACGTCGATAATGCGAGGATGCCGATACACGCGCTGGTAGAGGAAGTCTTCGAGTTCTTTTTTCTGTGCGGCAAGCTCGCTCGAGACTCCGATCAGATTACCCACGGCGCGTGCTTCATCGGCGTGGTGGAAATCGTGCTCGGCAAGTTTCGCCAAACTCGCTTGCAGCACGCAGCCAACTTGTTCATCGATCAGATGACGAACCAACGTCTTGCGCAGCATGGAGGGCGGTAGGGCGCCATGGCGTTGGCGAACGATTTCCAACGAGCGCGCGACGAGCGGTATTTCGGCGAGCTCGGCGAGCGTCACCATGCCGAGTTTGACGGCGTCGTCGGTGTCGTGGGCGTCGTAGGTGATGCTATCGGCGGATTCGACAATCTGAGCTTCCAGAAGCGGGCGGCGGCTCTGCTCCCCAGGCGCCGCGGAGTGTTCCGGTTTGGCCGAACGAAACCTTTGGCCTTCCAAAACTTCCGCCGAGAGGTTGAGTCCTGGACTATCAGGATACCGCGATTCAAGCTCCTCCACTAATGTCAGCGCGAATTGATTGTGCGAGAATCCTCCATGTTCCGCCAGGCATTCGTCGAGCGTGTCTTCACCGGCGTGTCCAAAGGGCGGATGCCCGATGTCGTGCAGCATGGCCATGGCCTCCACCAAATCTTCATTGAGGCCCAGCACACGGCCCATCGTCCGGGCGATTGAGGCCACCTCCAGGGTGTGCGTCAGGCGGGTGCGATGGTAGTCGCCCATGCCAGTGAAGACTTGCGTTTTTCCCGACAAACGCCGATACGCCGAACAATGTACGATGCGGTCGCGGTCGCGCTGAAAGCATCCCCTGTAGGGGTGGCTTTCTTCGGGGTGTTTTCGCCCCAGTGAATCATGCGAGCGCATGGCGTAGGGCGCCAGACACGCGTCTTCACGTTCGGCGGTGGACAGCCAGGCGGTGCGGTGCTCAACATTCACGGCGTTTTTTCCACGGCGTTTTTTTCCACGGCGCATACCTTCCAGGACGCATAATCCTCCCCTGCCGATGTGGCGAGTCTAACCCTGGCGGCGCCCGCTTCGCAAGAGGAATCGCCTCGTTCTCAAGAGGGAGCACGTGTTTTGCCGAGCTATACTGCATACGGTCGGCCTTGGGCGGCGCGCCGCTGGCTACAGCATTCCAGGCGCGGCGGCCGCGATTCGTCTATTACGAAACCGCTGTTTTAGGTACAAGTAGCCATCGGCTCGGCCCGTCAATTTCCTCGACGGCCTGCAAAAGATCGATGCGTACCGCCGATGACGCCTGCACGCCTCGAACCACGGTGTTCGCTCCGGGAGTTTTTCGTGAGTCACTCGCTGTACTTTGAAGACCTGAAAATCGGCGACCAGTGGACGACCCGCGCGCGCACGGTCACCCAGGCCGATATCGTAAATTTCGCCGGCATCACCGGCGATTACGATCCGCTGCATGTCGATCACGAATTCGCCAGCGGCGCCTTGTGCCACCAACCGATCGCGCATGGACTCTTGGGCATGTCGTGGGTGGCGGGTTTGGCGAGCCAGTGCCCGGCGGTCAATACGATGGCTTTCGTGGCGGTGCGCGAGTGGAAGTTTCTGGAGCCCATGCTTATCGGCGACACGGTGCATGCGGTGGTGGAGGTGGCCGGCAAGTCGGAGGGGAATCGGCGCGCGGGCCGTATTGAATGGCGGCGCCGGCTTGTCAACCAGCGCGGGCAGATCGTGCAAGAGGGCATTTTTGAAACGCTGGTCGTCAAAATCCAACAGACGCCCGCCAACAAACAAACTCCTTCGTAAGAGCGGCGGTATTTGCCTGCTTGCGGCCAGAATGAGTTTTTCAACCGGCGATTACGTCGCTCGCTGCAAGCCAAACCATTCGATCTGTTTTCGCGGGCAGAAACGAAAACCTCGCCGCTGGCACTCCGGCTCCAGCCACTTGGCCGCGGCGGCCAGATCGATCGCGTCGACTCCCTGCGGCATCAGCATCACCCGGCTGTGGGCGATGTTGGAGAGTTGCTCGACATACTGCTGCACCTCTTGGCAATCGGCGAGGGAGCGAACTACGAACTTTAATTGGTGAGGATAGTCGTCGATCAGCCTTTGAACGACATCAATCGAGTGGCGCGTTTGCTCATGCCGCAACCGCCAACGCGGGTCGACATCGCCGAGCGGCGTGGAGTTGTTCATTTTTGGACTGATCGACATCAAATCGCAAGGCAGCGCAAGGTGCAGTGTTCCGGCTGTTTCGATCGTGACATGGCGCCCCTCATCGCGGAGCCTCTCGCAAATGGGAATCAACTCGGAAAAAAGCATGGGCTCGCCGCCGGTGAGCACGACGTGCGAGCCGTCGAATTGCTCGATCTGCTTGAGAATCGCGGCCACCGAAAGATCGTCGCCTTCGGGCGTCCAGGAAGCGTAGGGCGTGTCGCAAAAACCACACCTCAGGTTGCAGCCGGAGGCCCGCACGAAGACGCTCGCCTGCCCCGTCAGTTCTCCTTCGCCTTGAACAGACTCATAAATTTCGGCGACGCGCATGGGCTTTGGTCTTCTACGGCAGTTTCAGACAAGAATAAGGCCGGCGGAATAAAAAACACCCGCCGCAGGATGTCCCCTTCCCGCTCATTTTCCATCATGGCACAATACAGCCCAAACCGAAAGGAGAGCCCCCATGGCCGAAAATAAACACAGCGAAAATAAACACGGCGAACCTAAACACGCCTTGCTCGAAACATTCGCCAACCAGTTTCCCGACCGCGACTATGCGATTGAAATCGAGTGCCCCGAATTCACCTCGGTTTGCCCGAAAACTGGTCAACCCGATTTCGGCGTTCTCACAATTCGCTACACGCCCGACAAACTCTGCGTCGAACTCAAGAGCCTGAAACTTTATCTGCAAAGTTACCGCAACGAGGGCGTGTTTTACGAGCACCTGACCAACAGCATTCACGACGACCTTGTCGCGACGCTCCAACCCCGAAGCCTGGAATTACGAGCCGATTTTACCGCCCGCGGCGGCATCTCGACCAGTGTGACGGTTCGTCATCCTGCTGGAAAATAAGGCGAGCTGCAAAAAAAACGAATGGCTCTTTCCCGGGTTCAGGTTGATGATTTGCTCAGCCCTATTGGCGCGGAGGGGCAGTGGTGCGCGGTTGAACGAGTTGTTTTTCGAGCTCCAGAAAGCAGTGGTGTTTTTGCGATTGCAAGCACATGCAGTCACTCCAAGTCGGACGGTCAAACGTTGTTCGGCGCGAACGTTTTACGCCGAAGGCGTTACATTCCAAAGCCCATGGTCGCGAGCGAAGTGAGCGCACCTTGGGTTGAAGGCGAACACAAAACCCAA
>QIKY01000204.1 GCA_003233175.1 Planctomycetaceae bacterium
AGACCGACGAAGTCTACGAAACCGTGCTCTATCATGAACTTGCCCGACTCCCCGAACACAAACTCGCCCACCAATTCTGTTAACGAGGCAAATTAAGTAGGGTTGCATTTTTTGCTATAAGGCGAGAGGCAGATGAAAAATTACCTAAGAGCTCCTAACATAACCCCTGTTTGGCGTTTCAAACACGGAGTGTGATGCTGACCTAACAAGTTGTGTTAGAAGGTATAAATACAAGTACGAAGCGCAAGCGAGTGAATCAGCAAACGGTCGTTCCCATGTAGGCGGGAACCCAAAAAAACTCTCGAACTCCCGCTACGTGCGGGTAAGTTATTTTCTGCCGCTCGCCTAACAACGCGTGGTTGGCGATGGTTTAATATCGTTACTTTAAGAAACGTTACTTTAAGAAACGGCGCGTTTGACGTCTCTCCCAGTTCTTTATCCGATATTTTAGCGGCGGTCGAACTATTGTCGTCGAATCAGCCCTACGAGAAAGCGGCCATGCGGGAACCCTTGCTCTCAGATCAAGACGACGCCTCGGCTAGAACCACGGCGCACGATGAAGCGCCTTCCAGCGGCGGTCGGCCTCGCGGCAGCGCCCGTTGGTTGGTGTTGGGCGTCGCGGCGTTGGTGTTTGGACCGATCGGCTACCGGGAAGCGCCGCGAGAAATGGCGCGTTGGCGGATCGCGATTGGAACCGAAGCGTGGCTCAACGGCAACTACAACGCCGCTGCGGAGGAGGCCAGAAAAGCAGCCCGGTGGGCGCCCGATTATCTTGTACCTTACGGCATGTTGGCCAAGTGGGAGTTGGATGGCGAAAACTACGAAGCGAGCGCTGCGGCAGCCGGGAAAATGATTGAATTGGCGCCGCGAGAAGCCCTCGGTTATGAGCTGAGAAGCGAGGCGGCGTGGGGGCGGGGGCGTTTTGGGGAGTCGTTGGCCGATCTCAAACATGTTGTCGGATTGATGGAAAAACAGGACGAAATTCCACACCAGCAGCGTGCGCGGGTTTTGAACGATTTGGCCTACGCGCGCGCGTTGGCCAATACCGAAATCGAGGAAGGTCTGAAAGACGTCAACGCCGCCATTCAATGGACGTCGCCCGACGCCGCACTGCTTGATACGCGGGGTTTTCTTTACTACCGGGCCGGAGATTACCAAGCGGCGCTCAAAGACCTTAATCGGGCGGTGCGCGAAGCGGAATCCACCGCGAAGCGATTGGCCTACCTGACAAAAAAACGGCGTATGCAGTCGCTGCTCGACCCTCGGCAATTGAAGCGGAACGAAAAGCTGATCAACCGAAATTTGGCCGTCATGCGGCGCCACCGTTCGCTAGTGTGGGCCAAACTGGGCCTCATGCGGGAGGCGGCGGCTGATCGGCTGCGGGTGCGCGAACTCGGTTTCGAATCGAACGAACAGTTATATTGACGCCTTTTTTGTGCTTTCCGTGCAAATTCATGGCACGCGTTGTGCAAGCGAGAGCGGGTCGCGTTTATTCACTGCGTTTGGGAATGCTGATCGAGTAGAGCAGAATCACGGCGCCTGCCGACATCAAACTCCAAGAAGCCCATTCTGGCGGTTGAATGATTTTGGCGTCGACCGTCTGTTCGGTGGGCATGAACAGTGAAGAGACCTTCTCCTGCGGCGTTGACGGCTCCTTGAAGTCGGCCAGCACGGCTTTGTCGAGCACGAGGCATTGCGCGCCGAGTACGATCAGAAAAACGCCGATTGTGCCAAAAAACGCTCGAACCATGATCGTTTTCCTCCCTGGGCGACGGGCAACGGCGCCGTTGTCGCGACTGGTCAATTTTTTCCGCCACTCGACTTGCTCTGCTCTTGGTATCGACCGCGCGGCGGCAACGACTAAACACCGCCTGGCCGCGGCATCGCAACGCTTCGTTAATGGCGGCCGCCGGAACGCTATATCCCGTAGGGTCCGGCGGGTTGGATTCGCCCGTTGCCGACTAGCCTTTTTATGCAGATTAAACCGGCCCTGCGGCCACGGCTTGGCAGCCTACCGCTTGGCGGTCATCATGGCGTTATCGTTAAAACCTTCTAACACAACTTCGTAGGTTAGCATCAAGCTCCGTGTTTGAAACGCCCAACAGGGGTTACGTTAGGAGTTCTAAGAGTTTTCTCAGACCTGCTATGGGAAGGTTTGTTGCATTGAAGATCGGCGACACACAAATAGACGACACCTACGCCGAAGCGTTCGGCATGCGTTTTACCGCCTTGCTCATCACCGCGCACGACGCCCATTGGCTCGACGCCGCCCTGCGGGAGTTCACCGGCTACAGCGCGTCGGTGATTGCCTGCGATGCCGAAACCGGTGTTTCCCAGTGGCTTTCCGCTGCCGAAACACCCGATGGCCGCCCCGGAGCCGTGGTGCTGGCGTTCGCCTTTTCCGCCGACGCCCTCGCCAAGGCGATTCCCAACCGCGTGGGGCAATGCCTCATGACCTGCCCATCGGCGGCGGTGTTCGACGCCACCGAGAACGCCGTGGGCCGCATTCCGCTGGGCAAGCACCTGCGGTTCTTCGGCGATGGCTACCAGAAAAGTAAAATCATTGGCGGTATGCGGTACTGGCGCGTACCCGTGATGGACGGCGAATTTCTCGTCGTCGATACGCTTGGCGTGGCCAAGGGTGTGGCCGGCGGCAACATCATTCTTCAAGCCTCGCACCAACAGGCAGCGCTCGATGCGGCGCGACGCGGCGTCGAGGCGATTGCACAAATCCCCGGCGCCATCACGCCCTTTCCCGGCGGCGTGGCGCGGAGCGGCAGCAAGGTGGGCTCGCGGTATAAAAAACTGATCGCCTCCACGGCCGACGCCTTCTGCCCCACGCTGCAAGGACGCGTCGAATCGAAGCTGTTCGAGGGCGTCAACTGCGCGCTGGAAATCGTGATCGATGGCGTCGACGAACCCACCGTAGCCTCCGCCATGCACGCCGCGATACACGCTGCGGCCGGCCCCGACGTGCTCGCCATTGGCGCCGGCAATTACGGCGGCAAACTCGGAAAATACCACTACCGGCTGCACGAATTGGGCTGAGGCGGCGGCTGCTTGCAACTGGGGAGGCAACGTCGCTTGCTAAAGTGTGGGAGGGCGAGCGGGTTTCACGGGCCAGTCGACTTCGCATTTCGGCAACGCTCGTTCGAGTTCGGTGAGGTCGGCGCGGCTGATAATTTCCTTGCCAAGTTCCAAATACGTGAGAGCCGGCAGGCTGCGCAACGGCGAGAGGTCGCGGACAGGGCTCGCCGAGATGTGAACGTTCACCAAACGCTTCAGCCCGGCCAACGGCGAAAGATCGCTGACTTGTGTCTCCGAGATGCGGAAATACATCAGCGACGCCAACCCGCTCAGCGGCGAGAGGTCGCGAATCGAGCTTCCGTTGAGGTGTAGCACGCGAAGCTTGGGCAGTTTGGCGATCGGCGACAGATCGCTGACTTGCGCGCCGTGGATCTCAAGAAAATCCAGTTTCTTCAGGTTGGCAAGCGGTGAAAGGTCGGTGAGCCGCGGCGATTCGATCAAGATAGCCCTAAGTTGCGGTAATTCGGCCAACGGCGAGAGATCACTTACTTGGCCGCCAGTTAGGTAAAGATTGTGGAGGTCGTCGAGACTGGCCAACGGCGCGAGGTCGTCGACCGGGCAATCAAGCAAGCACAGATATTGTAGGCCGCTCATTTCACGCAGAGGCGTTAAGTCATCCAGCGGACATTCGGCCATGGTCAGTACGGTCAGGCCAGAAATTTCCGCCAGTGGGGTAAGATCCCGCACTTGCGTATGGCGAACGAGCAAGGACTCCAACTTCGTCAGGCGGGTGATCGGCGAGAGGTCGTCGATTTGGCTGCCGGAGAAACTCAAACTCCGGAGTTCCGGGAAATCCGACAGCACCGCCCGCAGCGTCTTGTTCGTCAGTTCGACGTCATCAAGATGTAGGGTTGTCACATCGGCGACCGCCTCAATGCCCAACAGGTCGATCCACCAATCGGGCGCCGATCGTGGAGGGGGATTAAAGGCTGTACCGAAGTAACTTTGCCCCATCTCGGCGAAATCAAACTTCACGCGCCCGCCCATTTCACGAACACGCGCCACCGCCTTTCGCCGACGGTGCGCCTCGTTCATTTTCCAACCCAGTAGCACGCAGGCCACGATCATCACCAACAGCAGCGTCCGCAAGCTGAACCGCAGCCAGCGACGTTTTTTGGGCGGGGGAGTTTCAGCCATAATGTTCATGTGTAACAAGTAATGAGGAAAAACACAAACCGAATCGTCTGGAAGCGGCATTGTGTTCCGCCTGCGTTGTGAGGCGAGCATTTTCCGTATTCGCTGGCCTACTATTACGACGCGCCGCGGCATGCAACGATAGAGCGCATGGCGATCTTCACACGATTTAGAATACCGTTTGCGGTTAAATGGTCATTCGTAACCGCGGAAAGTATATTTGCCACAATCGCATGATAAATTGAGGTGGACGACACCATGAATGAACGACGTCAATTTCTTGCCTCATCTCTCTGTGCGGGCGTGTCGCTGGCGACATGGAGCGGTAGGTTACCCGCTGCTGAAAAACCGGCCGCTAAAAAGTCATCCGCTGAAAAAAACCCGCCGCCGGTGCGAAACGATGCGGCGTCGGTCGCTTACCGGCTCACGCGCGAGGTTCCCACGCGGTTGTACGACGGCGAGCGTTGTTGGTGCCATCCTCGCGCGGGCGTCGTGCCGGGCGGCGGCAAAGCCGGCGCGCCGCGCGTCGTGATGACCATGAACACGCTCAATGTTTCCGGCAGCGATGTGTTCAAGGGAATGTTCGACCTGCGAACCGACGACCTGGGAAAAAACTGGACCGAACCCCGGGTGGTCGATTCGCTGGCGCCGCGTTACGAAACCATCGGCGGCCAGAAACGGCCCGTGGCCTTGAGCGACTGTTGGCCGACCTGGCATGAAGCGAGCAGGAAGTTACTCGGCACAGGGCATACGGTGGTCTACACGCCGGAGTGGAAGGTCGCTCATGATCGGCCTCGCCAAACGGCGTATTCCGTTTACGACCCCGCCGCCGATCAATGGAGTACTTGGCGAACCATGGAAATGCCCGCCGGCGCGAAATTTGAAAACGCCGGCGCCGGCTGCACGCAGCGTTACGACTTGGCCGATGGCTCGATTTTGCTGCCGATTTATTTTTCGCCGCCGAACAGTAATTCCAGAGTCACTATTGCTCGCTGCACGTTCGACGGCCAGACGCTCCAGTTTCAAGAGCACGGCAACGAAATGCACATCGACGATAAAACGCGCGGCCTGCATGAGCCCTCGCTAACACAATTTCAAGGTGAATTTTTCTTGACCATTCGCAACGATAAGCGCGGCTTCGTCGCGCGCAGCCGCGATGGTCTTCAATTTGAGCCGATGCAAACGTGGAAGTTCGACGACGGCGCCGACCTCGGCAATTACAATACGCAGCAACATTGGGTCACACACCACGACGCCCTCTTTCTGGTCTACACGCGGCGCGGCGCGAACAACGACCATGTCTTTCGGCATCGGGCGCCGTTATTCATGGCGCAGGTCGAACCGCGAACACTACGCGTGATCCGCCAGACGGAGCAGGTGCTCGTGCCGGAGCGCGGCGCCCGGCTGGGCAATTTTGGCGTGACGCATGTGAACGAACACGAAACGTGGGTGACGGTTTCGGAGTGGATGCAAACCTGGGGGCCGAATTACGTGATGCCGGTCGACAATAAATACGGCGCCGATGGCAGCGTGTACGTGGCCCGTATTCACTGGGAAACGCCAAACAAAACCGGCTAGCCGCCCATCTGTTATTTCCCGACAAAAACGGAACCCCAAGCATTCCTCGTCGGTTTCCGGTTGAACATTGCAACGCACGGCGGCCTTGGATAAGATTCCGTCGTCGTAGGGTACAATATCGTTGCCGCAGGATAAGATCTGGTTGCGGGAATTCCCGTCAAGTCGGATGTCTGCCGTTACGCCCGTTGGAAGCCGTCCCCGCTATCTTTTTTGGAAAAGCCGATGTCTGCTGGTTCGCCCGTTATTAAAGATCTTTCGCTGCCGTTCGATGAAGCCCAGTTGCGGCAAATTGCCAAAGATTTCCCCACGCCGTTCTATCTGTACGACGAACGGGCGATTCGCGAAAACGCCCGGCGGCTCAAACAGGCCTTCGCCTGGAATGAAGGTTTTCAGGAGTTTTTCGCCGTGAAGGCGACGCCCAATCCACACATACTCCGTATTCTGGCGGAAGAGGGCTTCGGGGCCGATTGCAGCAGCTTGGCGGAGTTAGTGCTGGCCGATCGTGCGGGTTTGCGGGGTGAGAGCATCCTGTTTTCGTCGAACAATACGCCCGCGTCCGACTATGTGCAGGCCAAGCAACAAGGCGCCGTTCTTAATCTGGACGACTTCACCCATATCGATTTTGTCGACCACCAATGCGGCGGCTTGCCCGAGGTGCTTTGTTTCCGCTACAACCCCGGACCGCTGCGCGAGGGCAACACGATCATCGGCAAGCCGGAAGAGGCGAAATACGGGTTCACGCGGGAGCAACTCTTCCAGGGATACAAAACCTGCCATGAGCGGGGCGTGCGGCGGTTCGGCTTGCATACGATGGTGGCTTCGAACGAGTTGGACGGCGCCTACTTCGCCGCCACGGCCGAAATGCTGTTCGAGATTGCCGTGGAGCTACAAAGTTCTCTGGGCATTCGTTTGGAGTTCGTGAATATCGGCGGGGGGATTGGCATTCCGTATCGGCCGGATCAAAGCCCGGTCGACTTGGAGCGGGTCGGGGCTGACATCGAGAAATTATTTGAGTCCATGCTGCGTCCGGCCGGGCTGCACTCTCTGCGCGTGTTGATGGAAAATGGCCGCGTGATCACCGGCCCTTACGGGTATTTGGTCACGACCGCCATTCACAAAAAGCATACCTACAAGGAGTACATAGGCGTTGACGCGTGTATGTCGAACCTGATGCGGCCGGGCATGTACGGCGCCTACCACCATCTGACCGTGATGGGCAAGGAGCACGCGCCGACCGACGGCGTGTATGATGTGGTCGGCTCGCTTTGCGAAAACAACGACAAATTCGCCATCGACCGCCCGCTGCCCGCGATCAAGCGTGGCGACTTATTGGTGATCCACGACGCCGGCGCCCACGGCCATTCCATGGGCTTTCAATACAACGGCAAGCTCCGCAGCGCTGAACTATTGCTCCAGGCAGATGGCGGCGTGCGGCTGATTCGCCGCGCCGAAACGCTCGACGATTATTTCGCCACGCTGCAAGGCTTGGAGTAACAGCGCGCGGCAGATAAAAATTTACCAATGTTAAAAGCCCGGCATTTTGAAAATGCCGGGCTTTATCGGTAAACGAATCGGTAAGCCATTGTGGCTGATAAGTTATTTGTTCAGCTTGGCCAAGAATTTCTCGGGGCTTTTGAGAATCGGGGCTTTGCAGCCTGGGCAACAGATGAACAATTCCGTGCCCTCCACTTCGAGCTTGATCGGCTTGCCCATGGCGCCCAACTGGCCGCCGGTTACGGGGCAGATCGACTGCTTCACGGCCAAGGCTCGCTCTTCGTCGGTCAGCATGGCCAACGACTCCTTGATTTTCGCCTCGACTTTCGCCGAATCGTCCTTGGCTTCGTCTCCGTGCTCATGATCGGCGTGCTCGCCTTCGGCGTGTTCATCGCCGTCCTTATGTTCATGCTCGCCTTCGGCATGTTCATGACCGGCGTGCTCACCTTCGGCATGCTCACCTTCGGCATGTTCATGACCGGCGTGTTCGCCTTCGCCTTCAGCATGTTCATGACCATGCTCGCCGCCATCGCCCACTTCGTCGCCACCTTCTTCACCGGCTTCCACGGGCGTGTCGGGTTGCCCCGCATCGGGTTTGTCACAACCCGTGACCCAAACCGCCATCGCCGCCATTGTTACCGCCACAAACAACGATCTTGATAACACCATCGAACGCTCCCCCTTTTTTGTTTTGTTGCGCCTGTTTAGGCGCGGAATACCTACGCTTCAATCAGAACGGCGTCTCCGCCGAAAGAGCTCATGCTAAACGCGACGAATGTGATAACGCAAGTAGGGGGGGCGCGAACGGCGGCTTTTCATGCAGACCTGGGCAGTGCTTTCCAATCGCATTCAAAGCAACGCCAGCGGGTTTTCCCGCGTTTTGAGCGGGAGTGAAACGGGGCCCCCCAAACGCTGCGATTCAAACACCGCGGCAATCATTTCCACGATCCGACGCCCTTCATACACGCCGCACAGCGGCTCGCTCTGTTGCTCGATACTTTGCAGCAGGTTTTCCATGCCCAGTGTTTGATGATGCTTGTATTTCCCCCCGGTGAGTGGTTCCGGTTGCCCGATTCCGGCCGACGACACCGGCTGCCACCTTTTCGATGTTCGCCCCGGCGACCAACTGGAATCTTCCAGAATATAGACGCCCGGCATCTGGCCGGTGAATATTTCGAGAATGCCCCGAGAGCCGAAAATCTGCAAACCGAAACGCGAAGGGCTGCCCCCCGCGCCGCGATACGATTGCCACGACGCCGTCATGCCTTCCTTCAGACCGTACATCGCTCGAACGGCGTCTCCGGCGAGCAAGCCGATGCCTTCCGGTCCGGGCGTGACATGCTCCTTTTTCAGCGGTTCTCCATTTTGCAAAACACTGGCGAAACACCACTGGGGCGAATATCCAAACGCCAGAAAAAGGTCGAGCACATGCGAGCCCAGCACCCAGAGGTCTTCGCCGCCGCCGCGTCGGTCTTCCTTGCCGCGTCCTCGCAATGCGAGCACCTGACCAATGGCGCCCTGTTCGATCAACCGGCGGGCGGCCTGAAGTTTGGGGCTGTAACGCGTGGAATGTGCGATGGCCAGCTTGGCGTGGGTTTTCTCACACGCCGCAACGATTTCATCCGCTTCGAGCAAATTCCGGCAGAACGGTTTTTCCATGTAAATATGGACGCCTCTCTCGGCGGCGGCAACGGCCATATCGCGATGTTGGTCGAGCCAGCGGGGGCAGATCGAAACGATATCGGGCTGCACTTCGTCGAGCATTTTCCGGTAGTCGGCGTAGGCCTTGTCGACCTGCAACCGCTGGGCGGCTTGCGCCCGCCCCTGCTCGTTTTCATCGGCCACGGCCACGACTTCGGCGCGGTCGATGTGCAGCCAGTCGACATCCAACCGATGGCCATAATTTCCCTTGCCGGTTCGGCCAATCACCGCCACACGATACTTTTTCGGCACTGCGTTTTTCCTTGTTTGAGTGAGGCGGACCTGGGGCTGTTATTCTCCCATGAGACAAGCCCGTTGGCAAATTTCCTCCGCTATTTTCGAGCAGCTTGCAGCGTTCGTTGCTATACTGCTCACGGTTGAAAATGTCGCCTTTTTCGTTTAACGGCAAGCCGAAGGCGACTGCGTTTTTCCGTCTTGCCCGAACGTGTTGGCGCCAAAACGCAGTCGCCTTCGGCTTGCCGTTAAACGAGCCATCGTCAGCCGTGTGAAGTATATCTCGATGTCGGTCGATACAATTGAAACCGTCCCGTCGAAAAAATTTGTAACGGCTGACAAAGTTCGGCCCCTGTTCGATGACGAAATCGCGAGAGCCCTTCAAGGAAAAGAACGTTGCAAACCATTCGCGTGGCGGCCGTCAGCATCAATAGCTTGCTGGGCCAGGTCGACCGGAATATCGAGCAGATCGCATTTTGGAGTCAGCGCGCGGCCGAAAAAGGCGCCGAACTGGTGCTGTTTCCCGAACTACAAATGCAAGGGCATTGCACGCCCAACACCTGGGAACTAGCGGAAGAAGTTCCCACCGGACCCATTTGCCGGCGGCTGGCCGAAATCGCTCAATCACACAAACTGTTTCTCTCCGTGGGGATCAGCGAAAAAGAGCGCGACATCGTCTTCAACACGCAGGTGCTGATCGGTCCTGACGGCTACCTCGGCAAGCAGCGGAAATTGCACTGCTCGCGAGACGAAGTTTTGTACTACAAGGGCGGCCGCGAAATGCCGGTGTTCGACATCGGCAAATGCAAAGTCGGCATGATTATTTGCTACGACAACCAATTTCCGGAAATCGCCAGAATTCTGGCGCTGCGCGGGGCCGATGTGCTGCTCATGCCGCACGCCGCCCGCATGAAAATGTGGGACGATTCCCCCGGCGCGGCGCAAGCGGCGCGTGAGTACGCCCACGATTTCTTCATTTCGTCCTACGGCATGCGCGCTCGGGAAAACGCCTGCTTCGCCGTGCTGACCAATCAGGCGGGAAGAGCCGGCTATGTCGATATGTATCCTCGCGATTCCCCCAATCAACCGCACCACGCCGGCGCTGCGCTGGTGTTCGCCCCCAACGGCGATCTGCTGGCGGCCACGTCGCGGGAGGAAATTCGAGATGAAATGATCGTGCAAGATCTCCCCGCTGAGTTGTTGGCGGCCGAACGTTCGTTGGCGAACTACACCTTGAAAACGCGGCGCCCCGAACTGTTCGGCGAATTGACGCGCGAGCAAGTCGATTGTTGAGATGAGAAGCCCGGCTGCAACTACTCAGCGATGATCGCACGCTGTTTTTTTTGCGAGAACCACGAATGGACACAAATTCACACGAATGAATTTCAACGGGCTCTCAGGTTTTCTCCTGGAAACAGGCAACGTCAGCCGTGCCATTATGTGGAGAGCTCGCCACAAGAATTCGTGTCTATTCGTGTTCATTCGTGGTTCCATTAAGCACCGATCAAAGCTCGTCGCTGAATAGTTACGCCCGGCTTCTGAACCGGGGCATCGTTATTCCACTTCGCACGGCTTGCCGTTAAACGAAAAAATGTGCTCTATTCAACCGTGAGCGGTGCAAACCTCCAAAATTCACACCTTGCTTCACAACAGGCGGCTTCATCATGACGCTCCATTGGCTCGATCACGCTGTTGTGCTGGCCTACATGGCTTTCGCCATTGGCTTGGGGCTGTTCTTTCGCAAACAGAAATCGTCGGAAGAGTTTTTCAACGCTGGAAAGTCGATGGGCTGGCTGCCGGTGGGACTCAGCGTGATGGCCACGCTGTTCTCCACCAACAGTTTTGTCATGTACCCTTCGGCGGCCTTTGGCAACAGCCTCAGAGTCGGCATGGTGTTGATCGCCTTCCTGCTGTTCGCGCCGGTCATTATCGGCGTGTTTATCCCGATTTACGCGCGTTTGGGTTGCCGCACCGCTTACGAATACCTGGAAATGCGGTTTCATGTTTCCGTGCGCTGTCTGGCCAGCGGGCTCTTTATTCTGCTCCGCATCGCCTGGATGGCCGCCGCCACGTACGCCGCCGCCCTGGCGCTCGCCGCTATTTCCGGCGGTAATTTGCATGTCATTATTTATTCGTTGGGCGTGGTCGCGATCGGCTATACGATTCTCGGCGGTCTGCGCGCCGTAATGTGGACCGACGTCTTGCAGTTCTTTGTTTTTTTGGTCACGATCCTACTCGCAATGGGCCTCCTCATCATGCACACCGATGGCGGCGTGTCCGGCATGATGCAGCACTACTTCGCGGGCCGAAAAGATTTGGTCGTCGACTTCTCGCTCTCCATGACGCTCAAATTCGGCAGTTGGGCGCTGCTCATCGGCACCTTCCTGGAAGGGCTCTCCGCCTTCGGCGCCGATCAGGTCGCGGTGCAGCGGTACATCGCGGCGCGCGATGAACGCACCTCGCAAATCGGGTTTGTCGTCACGGTGTTGGGCAATTTGATCGTCACGCCGGGGCTGTTGCTGATCGGCGTCGGGCTCTACGGATATTACCTCGACCACCCGGCCGAATTGGCGCCGGTGCTGGCCGCGCAAGCAACAGAGGTGCAAGACTTGCATCCCAATTTGCAGCTTGGTTCGCCCGACGACGTGCAAACCTACTATCTGGCGCACACTGGGCAAATTCGGGAAGACGTCGTGAAGCTGAACCTGAGCGATCAAGCCTTTCCCCGATTCGTGAAACTGCACTTCCCGATTGGCGTGGCGGGGCTGATGGTGGTGGCGCTGATGGCGGCGATTATGTCGAGCATCGATTCCGGCATCCATTCGGTCACCACGGCGCTGATGGTCGATTTCCGCGACCGCTTCGCGCCGCACTGGAAACCGAAAACCGCAGCCGGCGAACTTTGGCTGACACGGGGCGTGGTGGTGGTGGTGGGAATCATTTCGGTGGTCTTGGCGAACTTTGTGGGCTCGCTGGGCGAGGTGTTTTCGATCAGCAAAACCGTCACGGCGGGCTTTGGCGGCCCGCTGCTGGCGGTGTTTATTTTGGGTTTCTTTTTTCGCCGCGTTTCGGCAACCGCCGTGTTCGCTGGAACCTTCGCCGGCGCCATCGGAACGCTATGCGTGATCGTCTTCCAACCCGATTGGTTTTCGCTTTGGTTTTGGCCGATCGGCTTCGGCATCACGGTGCTTTTATCGCTCGGGCTTAGCGTTTTCTTTCCCGTCCCGACGCATGCCCGCCACGAAGTGCTAACCTACTGGAGCGTTTTACGCCGACCGGTTGTTCCCGCCGGCGCCGCGCACCCCACCGAACAGGCTTCCGTCGATTGAACAATAACAATGGGCGCATGCTACATGGCCGTTCAGAGTGGCGGGGACGGCCGCCAAAGGTTAGCCACAGAGAATACAGAGAACACGGAGTTTGATGCGGCGCGTGTTGCCTTCGGTTTATATGGCGCCGACCTTTTCTTCTCCGTGTGCTCTGTGCTCTCTGTGGCAAAATCCTTGCAGCATTTGTTCGAGCGTCCTGAACGCACTGATTCGCCGTCGGCTGGATGGTTGCCGTAGTTCCCTCCATCATGGCCGGTCGGGAAAAAGTTGCGGACGGCGGCGGCGGCGGGTAGGCTTGGTTTTTATCCATTTGTTGATTGAACTTTCCGGAGATGCTCCCTCATGGCCCGATCCCCGCGTGAAACTTCCCTTTCCCGGCGCCGGTTCGTGCAAGCCGCCGCCACGGCCAGCGTGGTCGCTCCCGCGATTCTTTCCGGAGTATCACGCGCCGACGAAAAAACGGCCGCCAACGATCGGCTCCAGATCGGCTTTATCGGCGTGGGTATGATGGGCCGTGGCCATTTGCGGCGAATGCTCACCTACGACGACGTGCAAGTCATGGCGATTTGTGAAGTGGAAAAGACACGCCGCGAAACCGCCCAGCACGATGTCGAAAAACAGTACGCCGAGCGAACCAAGAGCGGCGTCTACCATGGTTGCGACACCTACACCGACTTCCGCGAATTGCTCGCCCGCGATGATATCGACGCCGTGCTCATCGCCACGCCTGATCACGGACACGCCATTCCCTGTTTGCAGGCGGCGCGCGCCAAAAAAGATATTTACTGCGAGAAACCACTGACCCACAACATTCACGAAGGCCGTTTGATTGCTGACGCGGTGCGCGAAAATAAAGTCGTGTTTCAAACCGGCAGCCAGCAACGCAGCGAATTCGCCGGACGTTTTCGTCTGGCCGCCAACCTGATTCGCAACGGCCGTTTGGGAACCATCAAAACAGTTCGCATTGGCGTTGGCCCGCCGCCGCGTCCTTGCGACTTGCCGGAGAAAAAGGCGCCGCAAGATGTCGACTGGGAGATGTGGGTCGGCCCTGCGCCGTGGCGCGGCTACAACGAAATTCTCTGCCCGAAGGGAATCCACCGTCATTTCCCAGCCTTTCGCCAGTACCAGGAATTCGCCGGCGGCAGTTTGGCCGACATGGGCGCCCATCATTTTGATATCGCGCAGTGGGCCTTGGAAATGGACGCCTCCGGCCCCATCAAAATAGAGCCGCCCGCCGGCGACGCCGACACCGGCCTCAAATTCACGTACGCCAACGGCGTTGTAATGTATCACGGCGGTCCTCCCGGCTGCACGTTCGAGGGAACCGCCGGCAAACTTTATGTGAACCGGCCGATCATCGAAAGCGATCCGCCCGAACTTGCCAAGCAACCGTTGGGCGAGAACGACCGCCGCGTGTACCTTTCGGAAAATCATCATCGCAACTGGCTCGACTGCATCAAGAGCCGCAAGGCGACCGTCTGCCCGGCGGAAGTCGGCCACCGTTCGGCCACGGTTTGCCACTTGGCGAACCTGGGCTACCGGCTGCGCCGCACCCTCCACTGGGATCCTCAAACCGAGCAGTTCAAAAACGACGACGACGCCAACGCCCTGCGCTCCCGCACGCCGCGAACGCCGTGGTCGTATACATAGCCTTTTGAAGGAGCGAACATGTCGAACTCAAATAGGTCGAACGATGTCAGCCGGCGAGATTTTCTCTCGCATTCCAAGCACGTCGCGGCGGCGTCGGCGGCGGTTTCAGTATTGGGCGGCAGCGCCGCTTCGGCCGCCGCCAACGATAAAATCAACCTCGCCTTGATCGGCTGCGGCGGCATCATGGCCTACCATGTTGGCGGCTTGGTGGAGCGCAATTCGGCGGTGCGGTTCGTGCATGTGTGCGATGTCGACCCTGCACAAATCAATCGCGAGGCGATCGGTGGCAAGATTGCCGGTTTTCAAAAACAGCCGCCCCGCCAAACCCAAGATTACCACGCCGTGCTGGACGATCAATCGGTCGACGCCGTGATCATCGCCACGCCCCACCATTGGCATGCGCCGATGGTGCTCCACGCCTTGGCGGCGGGAAAAGATGTCTATTGCGAAAAGCCGCTGTGCCACACGTTCGCCGAAGGCCAACGCATTCGCCAAGCGGTGAAAAAGTCAGGGCGAATCCTACAACATGGTTCACAAATGCGGTCCAGCCCGGTGACAAAAATGGCCGGCCAACTCTTGGTGGACGGCGTTATTGGCGAGGTGCGCGTCTCGAAGGCTTGGAATGTGCAGGATCGTGGCACGCACGCCATCGTGCCCGATAGCCAACCGCCGGCGGGCGTCGATTACGATCGTTGGTTGGGCCCGGCGCCGGTGCGGCCGTTCAATGTGAACCGCTTTCACGCCAACTGGCGGGTCTATCGCGATTACGGCAACGGCGATATGGGCGACGACGGCATCCATGATATCGACATGGCTCGTTGGGGGCTTGGCGTCACGACGCACCCCAACCGCATCACGGCGCACGGCAGCGACCTCTACTACGCCGGCGCCAACAAGGGTGATCGAGAATTTCCCGACAACATGAACGTCAGCTTCCAATACGACGAAGGCAAGGTGCTGATCTATGAAGACCGGCTCTTCACCCCGTACGGCATGCACGGCTTCGACAGCGGCAACGCATTTTACGGCGACGACGGATACATGATCTTCTCCCGGCGCGGCTACTTCCAAACCTACCTGGGCCCCAAGGAGAAAAAAGGGCCGGGCGTTCCGCAAGCCATTCGCGGCAATGCAGGACGCGGCTACGTGGAACACATGCGGAATTTTCTCGCCTGCCTCCGCTCGCGCGAAACGCCCAACGCCACCGCCGACATCGCGCACCTCTCCTGTGCGTTGGTGCATTTGGGAGAAATCGCCTATCGAACCGAAAGCGTGCTGCACTTTGATCCCCGGCGAGAAACCTTTCTCGATCACCCGGCGGCCGAAAAAATGCTCTCCAAAACGTACCGTGCTCCCTACGGCCTGCCGGAAGCCTAAGGCTCATGCTTACTCCAGGCAAAGCGGCTCATCGTTGTGAAACGCTGGCGGGCATAGCATCTCGCTCGAACAAATCATGCGATAAATTTGCCACAGAGAGCACGGAGCACTCAGAGCTTGACGGGTCGGACGTCGTTTATGGTGCTTGGCTTCTCTGTGGGAAAAAGCACTTGGCAGAACCTCTATAACATCGAAACGGCGCGTGAGGAAAAAAATGGCCAATCAGATTCGTCCCCTTCTCGCAGCTTGTGTGCTGCTGCTCATGGTGGTTGCCTCCTCCCATGCTGGAAACTGGCCCGCCGTCAGAGCCGACGCCGCCCGCAGCGGCTTCACGTCGGAGCCGCTGCCCAACCAACTGAAATTGCGTTGGGAGTTTTCCAGCCGGCGGCCGCCGAACCCGGCATGGCCTTCGTCGGAGAGAATGCAATTCGACAACGCCTTCCAGCCGATCATCATGGGCGACGTGGTGCTCTTCGGCAGTTCGGCCGATGATAAACTCTACGCGCTCGACGCCCACACCGGCCGCACGAAATGGTCGTTCTTTACCGAAGGGCCGATCCGATTCGCGCCCGCCGGCTGGCAAGATCGGGTGTTCGTCGCCAGCGACGACGGCTGGCTGTACGCACTCTCGCTGGAAAACGGCAAGCTGTTGTGGAAACATCGCGGCGGGCCCAACAATCGGCAGGTGTTTGGCAACGGCCGCATGATTTCACGTTGGCCGGCCCGCGGCGGACCGGTCGTGCTGGACGACACCGTCTATTTCGCGGCCGGCATTTGGCCCAGCGATGGCGTCTATTTGCACGCACTCAACGCGAAAACCGGCCAACTCATCTGGACCAACGACCGCACCGGTCCTCTCGAAATGGCGCAACCGCACGGCGGCGCTCGCTCCAAGAGCGGCGTTTCGGCCCAAGGCTATTTGTTGGCCGACGAGCAACACATTTTCGTTCCCACCGGCCGCGCCGTGCCGGCGGCGTTTCTTCGCGCCGACGGCAAACTGGCCTACTACCATTTGCAAAAAAATCAACATCGAGGCGGCTCCCGCGCGATGCTGGCCGAGCAACAGCTTTGCACCGCCGGTTGCTTGTTCGACGCCGCCAGTGGCGAGTTGATTTCCCAATTCGGCATTGGCGCCACCGTCGCGACGCCTTCGGGCGTGGTGCGGGGCGAAGGCAAGTCGTTGGCCGCTTATCGCTGGAAAACCATCGAACGGCCCGACCGCAAGGGGAAACTGGTTCGCCGCCGCGTGTTGGAAAAAACGCGTCTGGTAGGTTGCGAGCGAGAGGTGCTCGATTTCATCATCGCCGATGGCGACGCCGTTTGCGGCGAGAATGGCCGTGTCTGTGCGATCGACTACACCCGGCAACGCAACACCTGGTGGTCGCACAAAGTTGCCGGCCGCGCGCTCGGTTTGGCTTACGCCGGCGGACGTTTGATTGTCAGCACCGATCAAGGGCGAGTGTACTGTTTTGATGGCGGTCCGGAAAAAACGTCGTCGCAAACCGTCAACCAACCGTCGAAAAAAACGGCCGCTGAAATCGACGACGCCCCAGCCGCTGACAAAATCATAGCCGCCAAGGAAATTATTCACCGCACCGGCGTCACGAGCGGCGTCTGTATCGATTTGGGCTGCGGCGGAGGGGAGTTGGCGCTCGAACTGGCAAGGCGAACCGACTTGCAAATCATTGCCGTCGACGCAGACCCCGAGAACGTCGCCTTGGCCCGCCGCCGTTTGGACAAAGCCGGTCTGTACGGCGCTCGCGTGGTGGTGCATCTGGCCGACCCGGCGGAATCGCGTTACGCCAAGCACGCCGCAAACTTGGTGGTCTCTTCGCTATCGCTGACGCATCCCGTTGACGACGCGCTGCGCGCGCAAATGCTCCGTCTCCAGCGTCCTTACGGCGGGCAACTCTGCACGGGGCCCATCGGCGAAATGAAAACGAGCGAGCGCGGCGCGCTGGTTGGCGCCGGCAGTTGGACGCACCAAAACGCCGATCCCGCCAACACGATTTGTTCGCAAGACAAAATCGTCAAGGGGCCGCTGGAAATGCACTGGTTCCGCGACGGCAATTTCCAATTGCCCAATCGGCATGGGCAAGCGCCCGCGCCGCTGTACCACGATGGCGTGATGGTCGTGGGCGGAGTGAACGGCCTCTGCGCGCTGGACGCCTACAACGGCCACACGCTCTGGAAGTATGAGATTCCCGGCAACCTGCAAGATTACGACGGCATCCATCACGATGTGGGC
Organism: Planctomycetaceae bacterium; assembly: GCA_003233175.1. Taxonomy (GTDB): domain Bacteria; phylum Planctomycetota; class Planctomycetia; order Pirellulales; family Pirellulaceae; genus SZUA-33. The sequence continues at coordinate 17,833 of QIKY01000204.1, forward strand.
GTTGGTGAAGCAGGCAGTAACTTTTGCATTGGCGGCCAGAGCGTGTTCGTCAAACGCGGCGACCGCTGCCTGCGAATCGACCTCGAAACCGGTAGGAAAATCGCCGAATACAAATTGCCGCCGCTCCCCGGCGAGACGGAAGTTCCGGCCGACGCGCAGTGGGGTTTCCTCGCTTTCTCCGACGGCCTGCTGTTTGGATCCTTGGCGAACACAAAGCATAAAGTCAGCCCTCGTTATCAACGCATCAAACTCACGACGGAATCGGCATCGTTGTTCGCGATTGATCTCGCCAGCGGAAAAACGGCCTGGCAATTCCAGCCGCAACATTCCATTCGCAATAACAGTATCGCGATTGGCGGCGGTCATGTGTTCTTGATTGATCGGCCGCTAGTGAAGGCCGACCACGTGGCGAACCCTCGCCGCAACGGTCGGCCCAAGCCGTTGTTGAAGCCGGGCGAACAGCCCAGCGGCGCGTTGCTTGCGCTCCATGCGGCGACGGGAAAACTCGATTGGCGGCAGGCCGACGACATTTTCGGCACACAGTTGGGCTACAGCCAGCAACACAACACGCTGATCATGAACTACGAGGCGGTGCGGCATAATTTCTTCAAGCTGCCTTCGGAAATTGGCGGCCGCATTGCAGGGTTTGAGGCTTCGACGGGGCGCCGGTTGTGGGATCAAACTGCGAATTATAAGTCACGGCCGCTGATCAACGGCGGTACGGTCATGGCGCAAGACGCAGTCTGGGATCTGGCCACGGGTCGACCATTGCCGCTTTCCTGGGAGCGTTCGTACGGCTGCGGCCAGATTTCCTCCAGCGAACATTTGCTGTTGTTCCGCAGCGGCGCCTTGGGCTATCGCGATTTATCGCGGCAGGCCGGCACGGAGAATTACGGCGGCATCCGGCCCAGTTGTTGGATCAACGCCATACCGGCCGGCGGCTTGGTATTGGTTCCCGACGGCTCCTCGAAATGTCGTTGCAGCTACCAAATGAAAGCCTGGTTCGCGCTGCACGAGAGAGAGTGAGCGCCGCGAGCGTACGCTTCAGCGTGCGTCCGGGCTAATTCCTTGATGCCCTTGACTCCGTAGTATGGTACAGGCTGTACAATGCGGGATTGAAAGTCGAGGAGCCTTTATAATGACCACGCTGACCATCGGAAAAGTCGCCCAGCGGGCGGGCGTCGGCATCGAAACCGTGCGATTTTACGAACGTCGCGGTTTGATCGACGAACCGCCCAGAGGGCCTTCCGGATACCGGCATTACCCCGAATCGGTCGTGCTCAGGCTGTTGTTTGTCCGCCGCGCCAAAGACCTTGGCTTCACACTGAACGAAATCAAGGAGTTGCTCTCGCTACGGCTTGATCCTCAAACAACCTGTGCCGACGTCAAACAGCGGGCCGAAACAAAGATCGCCGATATCGAAGAAAAAATGCGTGCGCTGCGCCGCATGAAACAATCGTTGGTCCAGTTGACGAAATCGTGCAACGGCAGCGGACCCGCCAACGATTGCCCCATTCTGGAGTCGCTCGATTCCCTGGAGCAAAAACCGTGAGCAACGACAAAACACCATCTGGCCGGCGCGGCGCATGGGCCGCGCTTCCCGCCGTGGCGGTGGCGTTACTGCCGAATCTGACCTGCCCGGCTTGTTGGCCGGCCTACGCCGGTTTGCTCAGTGCGTTGGGCGTGCCGATGCTGATGAACAACGCCGTGCTCTTGCCGCTGACCATCGTCGGCATGGCGGTGGCGGTCGGCCTGTTGGCGTTTCGCGCCAAACGGCGGCGCGGCTTTGGTCCGTTCGCCGTCGGTCTGCTGGCCGCCGTGATGGTGATCGGAGGAAAGTTTGTTTTCGTGAACGACGGCTTGATGTACGGTGGCGTTTTGTTGTTGGTGGGGGCGTCGTTTTGGAACGCCCAACCTCGCCGCTCCACGGCAAACGTTCGCTGTTCCGCCTGCGCCCCGCCGACGGATTTCGTGCAAATTGAAGTGGGCGAAAAATATCCCCAGAAGAGGTCTTGACTCCGTACTTTACTACAGACTGTATGATTTGCGGAACTGGCGGCGGGCCTTCCATCTACTAACGGAGGTAGACGCCCGCCGTGTTGTACTGCAAGAGTAAGGAGAGTGAGACGATGAAACGCGTACTGTTAGGTTTGACGGCCGTTGTGGCGATCGGTATTGTTGTTGCGGTTGCCGCCGGCGCCGCCGGAATGCAACGAAGCGACTGCCCCGGCAAAGTCACGTGCCCGCTCACGGGCGAGGAAGTCTGTAAGGATAAATGCCCGTTGGCAAGCGAAGTGCGGGACGACTGCCCCGGCAAAGTCAGTTGCCCGCTGACGGGTGAGGAAGTCTGCCAGGATCAATGCCCGCTGGCGGTCGCGGAAACTGCGGCGGCGCAACCAACGCGCGGATGTTGCCAAGTCGACAAGTAATGTGAAGCGTGGTCCGGCGCGGCGCGAACGCGCCGCGTCGGATTTTTTCGTCCTTCACAAGTCATTGAATCATCGCCGGAATCGGGAACAAACTCCCCTTGCGAATCGAGGAGCGAAACGTGCGAATGAAATGCATTGTTATTCTTGTCTTGCTGGCTGCGGCTGTTCCTGCGGCCATCAGCCATGCCCAGCAGGCGCCCGAAAAACGGTCGCAGATCGAACAGCAGCAAGACCGCCGCTACTTGGTGTATGTCAGCGGCATCACCTGACCTACCTGACTGACCAATGTGCTCAAGCAGCTTCGGCAGGTCGCCGGAGTCCAACAGGTGAAGGTGCTGGATTTTAAGCAAGGCCTTTTCGCGCTGACTCCGCCCAAGGGTGGCCGAATTTCAGTAAACGCCATTTCCGCGGCAGTGGCGAGGAGCGGTTTCACGCTGATGAAAACCGTCGCGCCGCCGGATACCATACGCAGCGCGCCGGCGGCGGCGGAAATCACGCAGTTGCTGGCCGCGCCGCGAAAAGCGTTTCGTCAGGCCGACTACAACAAGGCCTCTGAATTGGCCGCCGCTCTCATCGACCGCCTCCATCGCACCGCAACCAAACAACCCGACGGAAATGCGTCCGGTCAAAATGCACGCGATGCGGAAATCGAACAGTTTCGTTCACTGGCGCTCTTTGCGTCTGGGAAATTTGACGAAGCGAGCAAGGCGGCTCATACGGCGTTGCAACGCGGCAAGCACTGGCAATGGAAGACACTCGGCGGACATTACAAAAAAACCGCCGACTACTCCGCGCAGTTGCGGACCTTGGAAAACGCCATCCGCCAAGAATCCACCGTGGAAAAACGATTTCTCGTGGCTTATCATTACTTGATGTTGGGGCAGCCTCGCGCCGCTCGCGCCCAATTCGA
>QIKY01000362.1 GCA_003233175.1 Planctomycetaceae bacterium
GGACTCAAATTCGGTTTTCTCGACAGCAGCCTAGCGTTGTTTATCGAAGCCTTGGAAACCGTGGGCGACACGAACGTTGTCGCTTCGCCCAGGCTGTTGTGCTTGAACAAGCAGAAGGCGGAAATTCTGATCGGGGCCCAGTTGGGTTATGTCAGCACCACGGTCACCGAAAACGCGGCCACGCAAACGGTCAACTTTCTGGAAGTCGGCACCCAGTTGCGGCTGCGCCCTTTCATTTCCCGAGATGGCGTGATTCGCCTGGAAATTCATCCTGAACTTTCCACCGGCACCGTGGAGGTGGTGGGCGGATTCACGCTGCCGAATAAAACGGTCACACAAGTCACGACCAACGTCTCCTGCCGCGATGGCGACACCGTGATTCTAGGCGGCCTGATTCGGGAAGACGTTTCCGAAGACGTGAAACAAATCCCGCTGCTGGGCAGCCTGCCGTTGGTCGGTAGGCTCTTTCGTCAAACGAATGAAAAATTGACGCGCACCGAAATCATTGTCTTGCTGACGCCGCGAATCGTGGGCGATGGCGTGGCTGGCGGCGAAGGCGCGGCGGCGGCCAGTGAATTTTATAATCGGAACGAAGTCCGCAAGGATAAGATGTCGCCCGTCGGCCGCCGTTTTTATGGCAAGCGTTATCTGCGGCACGCGCAGGCGGCGTGGAGCGCCGGCGATGCCGATGTCGCCTTGCGGTACATCAATCTGTCGATTCATTTCAATCCTCTCGATATTGACGCCGTGGAGCTGCGCGGCCAAATCATGGCCGGCAGCGGCTTGGGCGACGCCACCATCGATACGCACTTACGCCAGGGGTTGGCGCCTTGGGCGCATCCGGTGCGAGACTACTCGAAAACAGGCGCCTTTTGGGATCGGCCCTCGCTACCGCTGGAGGCACAGGGGCCGCTGGGCGTACATGCGGCGCCGGTTATTGTGGACGAAGCGCCCGGCGGCGAACAGGAAAATGCGTCGGGCGCGGTCATCGAACAAGATTTCAGCATCGGCGAGCCAGGCCCCATTCGCGACCTGCAAAGAGAACGCCCCCGATAATAGCGCCGTTCAAAGCCGCCGGGCTGTTTGGCGATCAACCCAAATAACTGTCGGCCGTACGAAATACGCCCGGAAATTATTTTCTGAGCGCCCTTTTTTTGAATGTTTTTCCAGGTTTTTACACCTAAAAAAAACAGATGTTTCCCCACCGACGCCACCTCCTTCAAGCGAAAGCCGGCGCCCGCCCGGGAATTTTCCAGGAACAGCTTCCCTATTCGATAGCCTGTTCCAAGAGGGAAAAAGGCTGTTTCCCTCAATTCCAACGAGCCTTGCGGTCGAACGGCGTCCCCCCTGGGAAAAGCGGCAATCTCTATCCGGCTTGGTGTGCATGCCACTTGACGCCACTTAAAATCCCCCCGTATGGGTTGACAGCATTGCCGGAGTAGTGGAATATAAAGGGGATTCCAGTCGGCGACAGTGGCGGCGCCTGCGAAGCTCATCTGCGTTTCTTTCACTTTTCGTAACGATTCCAGACCGATGAGCGCTCGGCAGTAGCGTAAATTATCCACTTTACCTTATCTCAGCTCTTTTTATTTTTTCATTTCATTAGAGGAGTGCAGACATGTTGCAGACGAAACAAGGGAGACGCGGCTTCACGCTGGTGGAGCTTTTGGTGGTGATTGCCATCATCGGTATTTTGGTCGCGATGCTTTTGCCGGCGGTTCAAGCGGCCCGTGAAGCGGCCCGCCGCATGAGTTGCGGCAACAACATCAAGCAACTCGGCTTGGCCATGCATAATTATCACGACGTCTTCAAGCGGCTGCCGATTAACTTCCTGCCCACTCGCCCAACTGATTCGAACAACGCTTCCAATTGGAATGATGCTGGCAAAGGCAGCGTGTTCGTTCGCATACTTCCGTTCGTGGAGCAATCGCCGTTGTATGACCAAATCGACTTTTCAAATAAGGTTGGCACTAATGTCTTCCGGTTTCAGCTCATGCCAAATACGAACATTCGGATTTACAGTCGTGTTGTTCCAGGGTATGTGTGCCCGTCGTCAGCGCATCCGTCACATACCGGAAGCCAAACGACCTCTCAAGCACTGGGCGATTACGCCTTCAGCCTTGGCGCCAATTACATGGAGCACGTTGGATGCACGGTCGGCAACATCGACGTAAACGGCAATCAACTGGGCGCTAATAGGAATCCTTTCAATATCGTCACGAACAATCACGGCAATGCGCGTAATAGGATCTCCGAGGTTTCCGGACCTTTCGCCCGCACCGTTTTTTCCGCTCGTTTTGCCGACATTACCGACGGTACGACGAATGTGATCCTCGTCGGAGAAGCGTTGCCGCAAATGTGCAACTGGCAGCGGAACGGGTGGTTCTTTCAAGACAGCCCCTACGGCTTCACCACGATGCCCATGAATACCGATGTTATCGATCCTTGGGGTGAGCGGGCCCGTCCGGCGCCGACCAACGTGCCTCGAACGTTACAAAACTGCCCAGCGCCTCGCCGCGGGTCGATTGCCTCCTGCGGTTTCCGCTCCAAGCACCCGGGCGGCGCCCAGTTCGTGTTCGGCGACGGCAGCGTCCACTTCCTACCGGAAACGATCGACTACTTTGTTTACAATCGCCTTGGTGATATTCGTGATGGCGAACCCGTTACGATTCCCTGATTCGCATTGCTAAGAGTGATTTCCTAACACGAAGCGGTAGCCGGCTTCCCCCTGGTGGTCGGCTGCCGCTTTTTTGTGTAGATTTGTGGGGCAGTATACTGCTCACGGTTGAAAACGGTATTTTTTTCGTTTAACGGCAAGCCGCAGGCGACTACGTTTTGTGGCAGCGGGTACGGGCAAGACCGAAAACGCAGTCGCCTGCGGCTTGCCGTTAAACGAGCCATTGCCAGCCGTGCGAACTATAACGTAACTTCCGGCCGCGCTTGGTGCGCTACCTTTCTTTTTTTCCTGAAACAGTGAAAGACGACCGATGAAGAAAATTATCGCCTTGTTCTTGGTGTGTGGTTTGAGTGTGTTTGCTATTGCCGGCTGCGGCGGGCGGCCAGCTCCCCCGGAAGCCACCCCCGCTGATGATGCAACCGAAATGGACCCCGCCGCCATGGACGCGGAATCGGGTGGCGATTCGGAAGCGCCTGCCGAGTAAGCCAGGGCGTTCCAGCGCCCTAGGCAAGTTCGCGGTAGCGAATGCCAGGCTTTATTTCAAAAGGCTAACTCGACGCACTGAAGAGAGCAGAAGCCCGGCTTTTTCAAAAAGCCGGGCTTCTTAAACTGGGTTTTGAAACAAAGCCTCGGCTTGAACAAAGCATTGGCTTGAACAAAGACGCGAGTTTGAAAAGGGCGTGAATTCGGCGGCATGTATTCGACAGCGTGTATTCGACAGCGTGTATTCGACAGCGTGTATTCGACAGCGTGAATTCGGCAGCGCGAATTCGGCAGGGAAATGCTTGTGGTGAGTGGGCCGAAGGCGATACAAGTAGATCGCAATAAACACGCGTCGCGGCTGTATGCCGCATCGGTCGGGTTTGTGTGTGTCTGCGCTACCGCGTTCCTGTTCGACATTGCCGTGGCTCGGTTCAGCCAGCAAGATCGGGTTCCGGGCGATCTACGGCGATTACTCGATTTTTCCGAAGTGTTTGCCCATGGCGCCGGCGTGGCCATGATTCTGCTCACCGCCTGGACGCTCGACCCCGCAAATCGGCGTCGTTTGCTTCGCGTGGCGGCGTGCGCGTATGGGTCGGGCTTAATGGTCGATGTGCTCAAGCCGCTGATTGGGCGCACGCGGCCGTCGGAATTCGACATCGCCTCGCTGAAGAGTGTTTGGGATACGTTTGCGGAGCCTTCGCCGCTGTTGCGAGGCGATTGGTTGGCCATGTTCGACCATGCGCATCAGTCGTTGCCATCGGGTCATACGGCGACGGCTGCCGGTTTGGCGATCGGGCTTTCTTTCATGTATCCCCGCGGCGCTCTGCTATTTGGCGTGTTCGCGGTAGCAGCCGGTCTACAACGCGTTGCGGCGGGCGCCCATTTCCCCAGCGATGTTGCGGCCGGCGCTGCCGTGGGTTGTTTCGTCGGCGCGGTGTGCCACGGCGCGGGGCGTGTGGGCTGCTTCTTTGATCGTTGGGAGCGTCGCGGCGCGGCGGGCGGCAACAGACCGCCAGCGGCGTGAAGCGTTCTTCTGCAAAGCAAGTTTTTTCGGGCGATTGAACACCATCTGCTCGTTGCCCGTACAAAGGGGGTTCGATACCAAGATCCTGCTTGAATTCCGCTTCAAACGGCGGACCTAACGGGGGTCATGGCAACGACAACACCGTCCAAGGGTGTATATTCCATCCTTTTTCAGATTATTTGGTTGCCAACCTCTTTCGCCACGGGTAGAATGACGCCCAACTCAGAAGAAAGTATTGTCAAGTTGGGAACGGTAGCAGGAGATGCCGTCATGTCTAGTACGATCTATTTCATGCAAGAGTGCCCCACGTGTGGGAGACAATTGCGAATTCGAGTTACCTACTTGGGTAAACTCGTGGTCTGTCAACATTGCCAGGCGACACTGGAGGCGGTCGATCCCGACAGCCCCACCGACAGCCCCACCGACTGGGAGGAATCGTCGTCGGAAATTCTCCGGCGCGCCGATCGACTCTTGGAGTCGGCCAGCCATTTGCGAAGTTCGCCTCGCTGAATGCTTGTTGGATTGCGCGCCATTTTTCTTCAATGAACTGCAACTCTTCATTGAACTGCAACTTCGGACGCGTCGGCGCGTCACGAAGCAGCGTCGTGTGATAACGCCGCCAAGTCTTCGAAAAAGTTCGGATAGGTTTTGGCCACGCAACCAGGGTCGTGAATCACGACGCCCGGCATGCGCAATCCGGCCAAGGCGAGGCTCATCGCCATGCGGTGGTCGTTGTAGGTTTGAATCTCGGCTGGCTGCAATTCGCCGGGCGTAATCGTGAGGCCGTCGTCGTGCTCCGTTACGGTTGCTCCCAGGCGGCGGAGTTCACGGGCCAAGTCGCCGATCCGATCGGTTTCCTTGTGGCGAATATGTCCGACGCCTCGAATCCTGGTGGGGCTCTCGGCGAACAACGCCACCACGGCCAACGTTTGCACCGTATCGCTGATGGCGTTCATGTTGACGTCGACGCCCGCCAGTCGGCCTCCCGAAACGGTGATCGCATCGGTTGCATAACGCACCTGGCAGCCCATTTTTTCCAGGCACTCACAGAAGCGAACGTCTCCCTGGAGTGCGTTTTGGGAAAGTCCTTGCACGGTTATTTCGCCGCCCGTGACCGCCGCCGCGCCCCAAAAGTAACTGGCTGCCGAAGCATCGGGTTCGATATCGTACTCACAGGCGCGGTATCGCTGCCGACCTGGAATGTGAAAATGCTGTAAGCCGCCCGGCGCCACGCGCACTCCAAACGATTGCATCACGGCCAACGTCATTTCCACGTAGGGCTTGGAAACGAGTTCGCCTTCCACATGCACGTCGACCGCGCTTTCCGCGTAGGGCGCAACCATCAACAACGCACTGAGAAACTGGCTCGATATATCTCCTCGAATGTGGGCCGATCCGCCGGGCAGGCCGTGGGCTTTAATTGCCAAGGGCGGACACCCATTGCCGCGTTCCGTGGCCGCCACGACGCCAAGCTGTTCGAGCGCCGCCAGTAAATCGGCGATCGGCCGCTCGCGCATGCGTTGGATGCCATCAAGCCGAAAATGGCCTGTTCCCAATGCCGCCATGGCCGTAAGAAACCGAAGCGTCGTGCCGCTGTTGGCCACAAACAATTCGGCCGATTCCACTCGTGGAGGGCCATGGCCAACCACATGGCACGTCTGCCGACCGGGGTCGTGGGTGAGCGACACACCCAACCGACCCAAGCTCTCGAACATCACCTGTGTGTCTTCGCTGGCCAGCACGCCGTGTAGAACAGACTCGCCATCGGCCAGCGCCGCGCACACCAACGCTCGGTTGGTGATACTCTTTGAGCCCGGCGGACGCACCGTGGCTCGCAACGGGCCCGTAGGTTGAACTTCTAGTGAGTGAATCACATCCAAACCTTGAATAGCAGCCCGATCTTAAACAGCCGGTCGAACGAGGGTCTTTGGCTGGGTGGCGCTGTTTTCATGGGCATTGGGAATCTTTTCGTGTGCCACTGGCTTTGCCAGTGCCCTTTAAGACATCATTGGGGTGGTTGATCGAAAGCCTCGCCGGGCAAACCGTGAACAGTTGGCAAGTCTGGCAATTGCTGTTTGGGTGGTTCGTGGTGATAGTAGCCGGCGCTTGACCATTTCCAATCGACAGCGCGGCGACACAAATTGCGGGCAACGGGATTGCGGTGAATGTAGTCGACCGAGGCGGAAATCGCAGACGGGGAGTAAAGGTTCCGATCAAATCCTGGGCCTTCCTGCCAGAAGCGAAAGCAGGTCTTTCCGGGCCGTTCGTGAACGGTCAGCGTATCGAGCAAACGAGAATGATTTTTCACCAGTATCTGCTTGATCTGTTTCGACAACGGTTGCTTCAAACGGGCTAGGTAGCGCCCAATGCGAGGTTCGGGTGAAAGCGGAGCCGTTAGCAAATGCACGTGTTCCGGCATGAATACAAAGGCGACCAATTGGATCGACTCTTCGTCGCCGGCGGCGTCAATGCATCGAGCCAATTTGATTCGCCAATCGTCGTTCGTTAACAACGGCAACCGCCGATAACACGAAAACGTCAACTCGTGAAGATGGCCCGGTTCATGGTAATGCTTGATTCTTTTGCGATGAGGTTGCTTGCCTTTCATCCTGTCGGTTTTAGACTGCCTCCGCCGAGAATGCAAATGGTTGGTGGCTCGGTATCAAACTGAATTCGCACTGGCGAAGCCAGTGGCACACAAAAACAGCACACAAAAACAGCACACAAAAACAGCACACAAAAACAGCACACAAAAACAGCACACAAAAACAGCACACAAAAACAATCAGCACCACCGCAACGGGCCTGTAGGTTGAACTTCAAGTGAATGGATCACGGCCGAACCTTGAGCAGCAGCCCGATCTTAAACAGCAGGTCGAACGAGGGTCTTTGTTATTTGGGCGTGACGGCGCTATTTGGGCGTGGCGGCGATTTTCCAGAGGTGGCCATCGGTGCGAACAAACAAGGCCCCAGCCGCCAACGCCGGAGAACCTTGCACGCCGGCGCCAAATTCGCTTTCGCCCACGACCTTCCCCTTTTCGCCAAGCTTCACGACCGACGCCTGTCCGTCTTGGTTGACGCAAAAGAGATGGCCATCGACCGCCACGGGCGTGGCCCAAAAGCGGCCCTTTAATCGCAACTGCCATTCGGTGTCGCCGGTTTTCTCGTCGGCGCAGACCAGGATCGGGCCGTTGAGCGTGTACACTTTTCCGCGATACACCACCGGGCTGGAAGAACTAGGCCGCAGCCGATTGGAATTCCAAAGCACTTCCGGCCCGCTGGAATTTTTCGGCAGCGTGAGTACGGTAACGCCATCGGAAGGCAGATAGATTTTTCCGTCTAACACGACTGAAGAAGCAATGCCCGCACACTCCGAAGGATACCGCCAGATCTCTTCGCCGGTGCGTGCTTCGTGGGCGGAGAGCCCGTCGGGCGATTGCAACAACACGGCATGCTCCGCGGGAACCGCCACCGGCGAACACCAGTTCGCTCGCGCGGGGCGCGCGATGCGCCAACGCGTTTCGCCGGTATCGACATTGACGCCGGCGGCAAACGAATCGCCTTGGTTTTCGATCTGCACGATGACGGTGTCGTCCACAACAACCGGCGAAGACGCCATCCCGACATCGTTCCCCGCTTTGGGATAGTCGTGTGCGAAACCTCGGTACCAGAGCAAATTGCCTTCCAGATCAAGGCAAACCATATCGTTGGAGGCATAGAAGGCGAAAATCCGGCTGCCGTCGCTGGCGGGCGTTGGCGCCGCATTGGCGCTGGTCGGATGGCTCAGCGTACGGCCGGTGGCCCAGAACTGGCGCTCCCAAAGTCGTTTGCCGCTTTGTACGTCGAAACACAATACGTGCATTCGATCTTGCTTGATTCCGCTGGAGCAGGTCACGACGACTCGGTCGCCGATTACAATCGGGCTCGATGGCCCGCGCCCTGGCAGGGCCGCTTTCCAAGCCACGTTTTCCGATTCGCTCCAACGCAGAGGAGGCCGCGCCCCTTCGCTGACGCTCGTCGCGCTGGTGCCGCGAAACTGCAGCCAGTCGGCGCCGGCAAACAACATAACTCCGCCAGCCACCGCGATAAGTGTGAGTTTTTTGATCATGATTTGAAAAAATATCCCTGTAGGTACGAGAGCCACGCGGTGGCAAAAAAAAAGCGAAGGCGTTACCGGTGAAGTCGTCACTGGCGAAGATGGGCCGTTTTCGCCGCCGGCCGATCCTGCGAAAGAATCGCCTGGCCGGAAAGGTCGCAAATGCGAAGCTGGAATTGCCATCGCTGCGCCCAAGATTCTTCCTGCTCGTTCTGGCAGACCTTCACCAAAATGGTATTCTCGCCGGCCCGCAACCGAGTTTTCGCAATGTATTGATCGATTTCCATGCCCGCGTGATACACCTCTCTGGAGAGGAGCAATTCACCGTTGACCCAAACCTTGTAGGCATTGATGCAGCCGATTCGCAGGTCAACTTCTTGCGCACGGTCTGAAACAAACACGGCGTAGGCATAAGCAATAGCGCCTTTTTTCTTGCCGATCGCGGCATTCAATTCGACAATGCCGTATTCATCCTTGGCGATATGATCGACCCAGGAAACTTTCCCCTCTTGGCCCTGGTAAGTGGCTTTCAAGTCAACGCCGCGCTCCGGCGGATAAGCAACGTCGAATCCTTTTTGGCCGGCGTTGTCAAACCAGGCAGCCAATTTCCAACGCTGGAGAAAACCGTAGTGTTGCGGGAGGTCGACCGTTTCTCCTTGCTCTTTTAACTCTTTGGTAATGAGTTTGATTTGGTCGATATCTCGGGCGGCGGTCAGGGCCTGACGATAAATCTCGGCCGACTTTTCCGCGGAAACATCTTGACCAACATCTTTTCCGGCGCCGGGCTTCAGGGAGTCGAGCAAATAGGCGACCGCATCGCGCCGCAACTCCAACGACGGATCGTTCAACATGCCGGGGAGAAGCCGTTTCGGTGTTGAGGGGTCGACGCGCGTTAACCATTCATACGCCGTGCGACGCGCGCGAGGATGGTGGTTTCGCGCAGCAATGAACTGTTCCAACTCTCGCACGGGCAACTTGCCGCCCGCTTGTATTTCACGTTCGGCGATGGCGTCGACCAAGCCGCGTATCCAGTTGGTGGCCAACGCTTCGGCGCCGTCCATACCGGCAAGAACTTGCGGAAGTTGATCCGCTCTGACTGCAATCACTTGCGCCCAAGCCGCAATCGCCTCACGATGACCTGCGCCTTTAGCGCTAACATTCCGGATTTTTTTCAGATTGGAATCGAGTGCGCTGTCGTCCGCTTGCAAACCAGTCGCGGAAACAACTATCAGTAAAAACAGGCACAGTATTCTCATCGTTCATTGCCAAGATAAAGATGTTTCATGGTTATGTGCGGCAAAACGGAACACCCGCCCGCGATTCCATTATTCTAGTAGACCGAAACAGCCAAGCGAACCCACAACCTGAAGAAATTCCTCTCGATTCGATTGAATGCGCGGAGTTCGATTGCCGATTCCATTGGAGGGAAGGCATACCGCCGTAGAGGGATAACACCCGGAAACGCATGCGGAAGCCGCCAGGGATAACAAAGAATTGCAGTATTGCCCTCTTAAAACGGGCAACTACAATAGCATTTCGCCTGAAGGGTCGGACTGCCCCCGGCTCTTTGGGAAGTCCGCGTCTCCCTTAGGGGAGGCGCGGGCGTTTTCTTTCGCTTGCCAACCGAACGCGAAGCTATTCCGGTACGAAGTCGGAAGCGACCGAAGTTTGCAAGACTTGCCGGGTGTCGAACTCTAGCACGCGAATCGTGACCTTAATTCCGCTCAGGGCCCGATTATATGGCGGCGCCGTTTCTCGTTCGGCTGGGTCGTCGACGCCATTGGAGCCGTCGTTGTCCAGCCCATCGGCGCCTTCATCGGTTATCGTATCGGTCGATGACGAGTCTTGATTGACGCCATCGTGTTCATAGGCTTGGGTCCAGGTATCGAAGGTGTAAGCCGTATGGTTGTTTCCGCCGTTGAAGCCTGGCAAGGCCGAAAGGAGCAAGCTTTTTTGGTTGGGCGACGCCGGAACCAACACCGTGCCCATCGTGGGGCTCTTTACCACCGTGGCGAAACTCTTCTGGAGCGAGCGGTTGAAGATGTTGCTGCGGTAGTTTGTATTGCTGGCGTTGAATAACGACGATGATCCCAGCGAATAGCCCAGATCGACATACGCGCCCTGGCCAACAATCGCATTGGCGCCGCTTGAAGAAGACGACGGGTTGTACGATTGGGCGCCCGGTTTGAGAATGCCGCCGGCGCCATCCGAGACGACAGGCGCGTAAGGGTCGTACACGCGCACGTCGAACGCCAATACATCGGCCAGCACGGCGTCTTCGCCGACGCGCCATTGCAGGGCGTTTGCATCATCGAACTGGAGCGGCGCGTTGTCGCGGTCATACACGGTGACGGTCGAAATCGTGGTGTTCACAACGTGCGCCACTCGATTCCCCCGCAAAGAAAGATCGGCCAAGCTGTTGGCGGTAAGCGTGCTGCCGCTCACGTTCGCCGAAATATCGTTCGCATTGTAGAACCTCGCAATTCTGGTCCTGCTTCCCAACGCAGCCGGGTAGACCAGGCTGAGGTCGGGCCGCACCAGCAGTGCGCGGCGGTGCAAGGTGACTTCGCCCAGACCGACCCGGCTGTCGCCATCGGCGTCGTTCCAGTGCGTCCACCAGATGATCTCGGCGATTTTCGACTGAATTTGCACCGTTTTTTCGCCGGGAGGGCTCAACGTGCTGATCACCTGCCGGCCGATGAACGGTTTGTCGGGGCTGTAGGCGGTGAACATGAGGACGTCGTCCATGTCGCCGAAGAGGCCGAATTTGGAGAGGTCGACGCCATTGCTCTTGGCGTCGATATTGGTCGGCAACGAGGCGCCCGCATAGCCGGGCGAGGCGTCGCTGCCGCCGCCTTCAATGTATTCAAAATATCCCTGGCCTCCGGCGCGGTCGCTCCAGGAACGCATGTCGACCGTCACGCCGGTAAGGTCTCGCTCCAACATCGCGGCGGCGCTGCGCACCCGTCCGGAAACTTCGAGCATGGCGCGGCTATCGATCACGCGGTCGCCGAGTTGCTTGAAAACTTCCACCATGGCGAAAATCATCATCAGCGTGATCGTGGTCGCGACCAGCATTTCGACCAACGTAAAACCGCGCTCGCGCCGCGACCCCCGATTCCACCGCCGACCGTGTTGCAAAGACTCAGACATCGTTCTACCTTTTGACCATTTTACCCGTGGACCATTTTACCTTCGTAACCATTCACCAGTTCCCTTATTCGATAAACCGCCGCAAGAGCACGCAGTTGTCGACGTTGTGGTTCTTGCCCGGCTCGAAGGCCACCGGAATCGAGCGATCAATAATATAAAAACCCCGATGCCGCCGGATTTCCCCCGTATCGAAACCAATTTCCGGGCCCAACCGGTAGCCGTCAGGATGCCCCCGATCAACCGCGCCCGGCGTCACTTCAAAATAACCCACCGTCAACCACACGGCATACACATTTGATTGCCCGGAGGCAATGTTGCCCAACCGGGAAATCGGGTGATTGGCCATCGCTGCATGCCGCGCTGGGTTCAACGCCAGGAATTCGGGGTCGGTCGAGTTGAGTGCGCCTTGTCCCAACAACGGGCTCGCGCCGGCGCCGGTCGAACGCAATGGCGTGCCGCGCACGCCGCCGTTGCCGGTCGATGATCTACGCAAGTTGTTCAGCGGCGCTAACGTACTCGAACCGGCGGAACGATACAGCCCCGCGAACCGCGTGGGGAACGGGTTGGCGTTGGACGACGTGCTGGTGTCGTCGTAACCGCGGCGGTTGAGCACGAATTGCCGCCAAGTGTTGCTTGCCGCCAACGCCGTTAAATTGTTGTTGGTGAGCTGCGGCGTACTAGGATGCCCGTTGACGCGAGGGTCCAACGGCCAATAGCCTTTCATCAGCGATTCATAGATTCTTGTGTCCCACACCGTATTCAAGTTCACGCGGCCTGCATCTTGGTATTTCGAGATGCGCGTGAAGGGCGGGCGGAACGTCCGCTGGAGGGGACGGAAGTTCGTAGATTGAACTACCTCTGGGGCCAGAAACGGCGGCATCGTGTTTTGTGCCGATGCCGGCGTGGTTGCATTGGCCAGCGAACTGGGGCTCATCCAGACACCGGAATCGGCATAGGGCGACGTGGTTTCCAGAAAATCAAAGATGCGGTAATAATTCGCGCCCAAGGAGAGGGCGTCGGCAGTGTCTCTTCGATTGGTGTTGAAAAAATTCAACAGGTGTGGAAAACGCCCTCGCTGGTTGGCGAAATTAAGTACGGGGTCGGGTGGGCTGCTCCCCGCTGGCGGCTGCGGCCGGTAGGAATCCGTGCCCGGCAGCAGGTTGAATTCGTGCGTGAACCGCGCGGCCGAACTGGCCGGAACATTCATCAATTCCAGAGGTGTGAAGAAAGGACGATTGTTGAATTCAAGCGTGGGGAATGGCGTGGCCGGGTTGCCTTTGATCGTGGCGTTCCCGGTCGCCAACCGATTGTTCGGCGGACCCGTGGGCGACGGGTTGAGGTAACCGAGCGAATGCAGAAGATTAAACGCGAACCAATCGGTTAGGGCATTCGACGACGCCGCCGGAGCAATGCGAGAATTGGCTCGCCAAATTAACGGAATGCGAGATGTGTTGTTACCGCGATGACGCGAACCAAAACGAGGGCTTGCCGTCCCTCCCGCTTCATCCGGGTCGGAACCCCTATTGGCTTCGCCATTAAAGACGGTCAGATCTATCGGCGACCAATCGACGGTAATATACGGATTCGGCGGCAGCGTGGAATCGTGCCCTGCTGCGCCCGGAACCGGGTTCCAGGGCAAGTCGGGGTTCGCCAACCGTTGCAGGAAAGCGGTTTTGTAGTTCGGTGTGTGGTTTCGGGTGAGTAGGTTGTCGTTCGTCAAAGGTGCGGTGGGGCGGCTATCGAACGGCTGGTCGGGGAGGACGCCCGTACCCATGTCGTAATCGTGATAGGCGTCTTCCACTTCCCAAGCCCCGGCAGCGGAGGTGTCCAACTTGGTTTGCGGTTCGGAGTAATAGGAGGCTTCGGCCAACGGTTCAGTGATATTCAAACCGACGCCGCGTCCCACGCCGCTGAGGTGCCCTCTGGGAAGCCGCTTGTTCAGATCGGCCGCCACCCAGGTCGATGGCGGGTTCGACATGGCAATGATATTCACCGGCGGCTGGATTTGCGATGTCGGCGGATAGAACGGCCCGTCGGTATGCGTGACTTGATTCGTCGCCAGTGTAATGACTTGGGTGGAAGGTGTGTTGATCAACATGGCGGCCGGGTCGCCGGTGAAGGTGTTTTGCGAGCCGATATGGGTTTCCACACGCGGCCCCACCACAGCGTAACGACCGGCGGGCAAATTCGTCGGCGACCCGGTGCGGTTCCAAAAGACGGCGTCCCCATCGACAGTCGGACCACCGCCTGCGTTGACAACGCCGTTTTCCAACGACGAGGCATAAGGCGTTTTGGCGGCGAACCAAACCAAGCGTTCTATGTTCAGCCGGGTATCGACACTGCGGAGCAGGCTGGTGTCTTCCGGTTGGAACGAATAGCTCTCCGCCTCTGAGCCACGTTTCTGGAACGGGCTAATCGCCGGATTGGTATTATGGGCGACGCTAATCGCGACGCGCCACACGGGAAGGTTTTGGCCCGCTCGGCTTGAGCCCGTAGGCGCCGTGGGCGACAAGCGGTCAAGATCCAACACCCGGACTCCACCCACCAAGTTATAAAGCTCTCGCGGCGCCACGGGGTTGGTGATGCCGCGCGGGCAATAGAATTCCAGGAAAAGTGAACCTTGGGGAATACGGAATTGGTCCATATCGTTGTCGGGCATTGGCATATCGGCGAGCTTTTTCCCTGTCGAGTCTTGCTTCGTGTCCTTCACGCGGCGATCATGGAAAGCCAGCGTTTCGTTCAGTAACAACTCAGGGGCTTCCATGCCAAAAACCCAGTTATCGGAATCCGCCGGCGGATTCCAACCATCGTAAGGATTCTCGTCGAAATGGAAGGCTGTCATGGTGGCGTCGTTATCGCGGAAGTCGACCACATTCACGGCCCACTGCGCAATTCGCCGCGCCGTGAGGAACCGGCGGTCGACGTCATTACTCAAGGTAAGGGAACTCCCTTCCTGCATTGGCTGGATGTAACGATACTTGATCCCCGGTACGGTGGAGGCGTTCGTCATATCCAGGTCGACCATCAGCAGCATCAGGCAATAAAGGTGCCGGGCGTATTGTTCGCGAGCCAGAATATCGGCCTTCTGCGTTGTTGAAAGCGAACCCACGCTGCTGAGCCAGGTTCGCGAGCCGGCATTGGCAAGCGAAACAGGATCATCGTTGGCGTACCGGGCGTCGTTGTTGGTGGCGAATTGGAAGGTGTTGGTCGATTCACTCCAAATGCGTTCGGAGGCCGTTTCCGAGGCCAAAACACCGGCGCTATTGATTACCAGATCTTCGTCCACCGAATTGTTGGCCGCCGGCGCGTCGTTAATGCCGTTGCTCCAGGGGCGATTGACGTTCATCTTCTCACCATGAAAAAGCTCGAACGGCAGCAGTTGCCGCAAGGTGGTGCGGACCGCTGCCAGAGACAACACGCTGCCGCTATCGGCCCGCCCGATCTGCACGATTTTGGCCGCCATCAATTCCACAATGGAAGGGTATCGCCCGCGTGAAGTAGCGGCGACGGTGGGAGTTGTCGGCGTCGGTGAGATATAAGCCGGGTTCCGAACGCCCGACAGAGTTTTGCTGTACAGCACCGAGAAAATGTCGTTGCCATCGGTCGCATTGATCGGCGCGGCAACGACGCCGGGAACCGGCACATAAGAACTCCGCGTGGTGAGTTGCAAACGCAGTTCAGCTCGCCGCGCCGCCGGTAAAATATTGAAAAGTCGGCTGGGCAGACTGGCGGCGTCGGCGTCGTTCATGCGCAACAGCCGCTCCAATTCCGCCAGAGTGAACGGCGCATCTTGCCCGCTGGGAACTTTTTGCCGCATTTCGTACGGATCGTTGTGTGTTTCGGAGAGCGTTGCTCCGGGGCTGCTGAGATACGTATAGAGCGCCGCGCCGGCGGTATCGGCGGCGGTGGCGCGCATGCCGAACACATCCATCGGGGTTCCATACGCACTTTGCCGCCCCCAACCGCCGTAGGTCGTTGAGGAAGTGCTGGCAAACACGCTCGACATGCCGGTGTTCCGCAAAAAGCCCAGGTAATCTTCGTTGTACTGGAGCGAACCGACCGTCACATCGGCGGCGGTAGCGCCGGGCTGTTTGTTGAGGCCGTAGCGCATTTCCACTATGGCTTGCATCTTGGTGCGGTCGGCCGGCTGTTCCGCCGCCACGGCCGGGTTGCTCAACAGCCGCGTCCAGTTGATATCGGCCGGACCAAACCCGCGTCCCCGATACCCCGACAGATCTACATTCGCGCCGGTGCTGCCGGCGTAAAGATCCGAGTCCTGATTTCGATACACGGTGTTGTAATGTGCAACGTTCCCGTGAGCATTCACGTTGATGCGGCCGTCAAGATCGATGATCAACGGCGCGATCAGCGCTTTGTACAGCCGACCATCGGCGGTGGTTTTAACGGGCAGGCCGAAATCCAACCAGATGCTGTCGAGCCGGTTATCGTTGTCGTTGTCGATGTCGTAATTGCCAGCGAGCAAGTTGGCGATTCGATTGGCGACCGTCGTAACGGAGGCGGGGTCGAGCGAAGGGTTGGAGCCGCTGAAATCGGGATGGTCGGCGGGCATCGGCCGGAAAATAACCTTGCGGCGCAGGTTGGCGTCGGTCGACCAACCCACGCCTTGATTCCGCCAATAGTTGATCAGCATGGGGCGGAGAAATGAGGGAATCACCAAACTATCGGTGGCGCTCGCGTTGGACGGCGGAACCATGCCGATGAACATGTTTTGGTAGTCGACGGCGTCGTACGGTTCGTCGGCATCGCCGTTGGGTAACGGCGAACTGGTCGAACTTCCTGTCGGCGAGAACATGAAATTCGGCGTCAGGGCGACAAGATGACCATCGCTATCGGTGTCGTCGGTCCCCAGCACGCCAGCGACATACCCGTAGCCGGGGCCATCGAACGGACGACCGTTGACACGGAATCGAACGACGTTCGATCCCGAAAGCGTGGGTGGAATGGCCGGAGCGTTGTTGTCCATTGCCCGCCAAAGGTTATCCAGTTGCGTGCTGGTCAGATCGAACGGCTCCACATAAAACCGCACACGGTATTCATTGTCGGTGGGCCCTCCCATACTGGTGTCAATAACATCGGCCGCCTGAGCGGCGGTCAGTGGTTCATATCGCAAAATGCGCGTGCTGATCCCCGGATACGGGCCGTTGAGAATCGAGAACACCAAGCCGCTGTACGTGTCTTCCAGAAGGCTGAAGTTACTGAGTTCACTCTCATCGCGAATCGGCACGTCGAATCGCAAAAATTGCCGGCCGCCCTGATAAAAGTGCGTTTGGGGTGGAGCGGCCAGTTCGCCGCCCAAAACTTCCGAGCCGTATTCGTCGCGCAGCAGGCTGTGTCCCTTAGCCGCCGACCGTTGAGTGTCGCCGACGTCGCGCAGAATTTGGTACATCGCCTGATCGAGTTCCTTGCGGGGGTCGTCGCCGCGAATATCGCGTTTGGCGTGGCTCTTGGCCGAGCGATGGGCCATCCGCGTGGCAATGGCGTACGTCACGCCGACCAACACGAACAGCACCAACAAACTCAGCACGACCAACAACACGATGCCCTCGCGCTTCTGCTTGGAGCGCTTTTGCTTGGCGTGATCTTGCTTGGCGCTCCTTTGCTGGACATGATCTTGCTTGGTGTTCCGCGTTTTTTTCGACTTGCTCATCTGGCCCTCCCGCCGTCTCTGTTCCAGCGACGGTTTTGGTTTGAGGATAGTGCGAACTACGAACGGTTATTATCTCTATTGCCTTGGTGGTTTGCCTCAACCGCGCCCAGGCGACGGGTGCATTGTTAATTGCGCCACGGCGACGATGTTTCCAAACGAACGGTTTTTTCAAACACCGCCACGACGTTTTTCACAATCGTGACTTGCGTTTCGTAGGTGCTTGTACGATTGGCCGGGATGGGCCAATCGGGGCCTTGCAGCGTGACGTACCGCATCGGGCGAACGGGGAGCGGGGGATCGTAGCCGGGAACGGTTGTGCTGTTGGCCGAGGCGATTTCCGCATCGACTGCTATCACCTTGTACCAACGGTGCAAGGTTGGACGCGGAACAGACGTGAACGGCAACAACCGCGTGAGCATGACCCAGTCGCCGCGTTTGACGTCGACATCGTCGGCGCGGTACGTGGGAGGATTTGGCGGATTGGAAAACGTGCGTCGACAGACCAAACCCACATCTCCCCCACCAATGCCGTCGCCGAAGAACGTGGTGTAGTTTGCGTTGGCCGGAGGGCCCGATGTGCCGTGCAGAATGTCGACCACGCGCTCGTTGTCGAGATCGCGCGTTAGTTCGCGTTTGTAAAACACGACCACCGTGAGCGTGTACATTGCCCGCCCGGCGCCTGTTTCGGTATTGGGAACCAGGGTGGCCAGCCAGGAGAATTCGCCCTCGGAACTCCGCGCCGTGCTGGCGTTGGCAGGATTCCAACCGTTGCCGGCGTCGTTCAATTGGAACGGCGGCAGGGTTTTGTCGTCGAGCGACAGCGGCAACACCGGGGCGTCGTCGCCGGGGCGGGCAAAACGAACATCGTCCGGCGAAATAAAGATGGCGTCAGACTGCGCCAACGTCATGATTTCAGGCACGCCGCCCGAGATAAACCCAGCCGCGGCCAGCGAAATGCGCTGCATGTGAACGATATTCGCATCGGCGTTGGGCGTGGGCGTAATGCCGGTGTCGAGCCCCGGATAGGGAAAGGCGTAATTGGCCGATGTCATGCCCGAGAGGCGGTTGGGTGAATCCGAACTCACGTTAAAATTGCTGTACTCCGCCACGAAACGAGGGTCGATGCAGAAAGCGCGTAAATATTCGTCCGAGGTATCTCCATAAAACGTGCCAAAACTATCTCGCACGGTGGAGCTGTTTACGTAGTTGGTTCGCGTAACCCCCTGAAAATGCGGCGTGCCGCTGGCAAAAGTGGAGCCGCGCCAGGTGTTGGGGTCTGACATCTTGCGAACTTCGAATTCGCGGAAGGCGTTCCGCCCCACTTGTGCGGCTCTGTCTTGAATTCTGGCCAGCTTGGCCTGATTCGCGCCGTAGGGAATCATCGCGATCACGCCCAGCAGGCCGATCGTGGCCACCCCAATCGCGATCAACACCTCCAACACGGAAATACCTTGCCGAAGAGCCGCCTTGAGAAACCGCGACTTGCGAGGATTCATCGTCGTGGCGCCTCTGTAATATGAGCACTTGTAACGTGAACACTGTAACATGAGCACTAATTACCTCCCGAGGTGATCGCCGAACGGGCGAAGGTTCGCGCGGCTCTGCGCTGTGCGTCGATCGAGAGGCCGCCGCCGAACGCCGCGTTTTCCGAAGTGCTGATACGGCCAGTGAGTTGATTGACCGTGACCCACAGCGTGGAGGGGTCTTGCAGATTGTTCGCGGCAACATCGGTGGCGGTGGCGCTGGCGGCGTCGTACATGGTTTGGTTTTGCCGGCCAATCAACAAATGGACCGGCGAGAGCGGAACTTCTCCGCGAATCACCCAACGCTCGTTGGGCGCGACCGTGCCTATCACATGGTACGCCGAATACACAGTTTCCACGCGGCCGTCTGGGTCGAACATGATCGCGATTTGAACGTTTGAACTATCCGACTGACCCGTACTGGAGTTACTCGGCCACGGCGCCAAGTTGCCCAGCCGCGACGTACTGCCGCCGAATTGCGGCCCAAGTTGCTGGAGCGTTCCCGAGGAAAATCCGGAATGCATGGTGTCGATCACGATGCCGGTGGGCAACTCCTGCGGAGAACCAATCGAGGCCACCGGCTGGCGAATGATCTGGTAAGGATACGATGTACCGGAAACTGGCGGCAGCGAAGCGCCCGAACCGGTGGGCAGCGCTATGGCGAGGTCGATCGTCGTCGGCGGAGACATCGTGGAATATCGCGGCGGATTTCCCGTTGGCAAGGGACTGATTCCCGTGATTCGATAGAGCGGCCCCCGGTAGTTGATGCGAATCGAATCGCCCGCCTTGATGAAGCTGCGTTCAATAAACAGAGGTAATTGCGAATTCGCGGCGCCCGCCGTGGAGCTTGTGTCAGTGTTAAAACTGGCGATCGTATTTCCCCCGGAAGTAACAATACTCACCAAGGCGCCGTCATCTCCGGAGAATGGCCGGGGCGCCGCCGCCAACGACATTTGAAAACAATGCACGCCGTTCAAATTGGTGTCTGGGGAAGAGGTGTTGGTGGTGTCCGCCGAACCGGCGTCGCGATGGAAAATAACGCCGTGGGCGCGCCCGGTTTCGGCCGCCCGCGATTTGGCCAACTCCAAAAACATGGCCACCTGCCGCGAAGCCTCGCGCAGCTTGCGGTCGCCGAGCGCCGGCTTGATCAGCGGCACGGCCACGCCGAGCAGAATCACGATGATCGTAATGACCACCATCAGTTCGATCAGCGTCACGCCCCGGAAGCGTTGTCGATAACTGCTGTGTTGTCGATAACTACTGCGTTGTCGAGAACTCATGGCTGGTAACCGTGGGTTGAAAAAAGTTAAAAGTGGTTATGCATCGCTGTTCTCAAACGGCGCTGCGTCCGCCGCAATTGTTTTTGGTCGGTCGTCGAAATCCTGAACCACGGAAGGCAATGAACCACGGAAGGCAATGAACCACAGAGGGCACAGAGCACACAGAGTTTCGGTTCATTGCCGCTGCATTCGACATTCGATTTCCCCGGCTCCTTTTTCTCTATGCTCTCAGTGTTCTCTGTGGTTAAATTTTTCTTGTCTTTTCGGCTTGTGGACGCCCGCCAAACCGTTACCGAACCTCCAGGAGGTGCGAATGAATGTTGTCGTCGAAATCTGAATTAACCGGTTGGCCCACGGCAGGGTTGTTTGGCGGCGCGTTCGGATCAGGGAAAGGAGGCGGGGTGGGTACTGGCGGATTAAGGACATACGGGTCGTTGGGAACCCGAAGAGTCTCCCTGTATTGAAGTACGTTTGGGCCGCCTACAGGCACGTCGATCTCCGTGCCAAAGCCATAGAGTCCATCGGGACCCGCCGAGATAATCACCGGTGTCAGTGTGAAAGGATCGTTCGTGTCACTACCGTCATTCCAAAGTGGATCGGCCCGACTAAGGTCGAAACTATCGGGCGTCGATGGGAGGAACGCGTGAGAATTCGCCGAAGTAGCGCCCCACCAAGGACGATTGTGCAAGCCGAGCGGCCAGCGCAAAAAAACCAAGGGGTTGCCCCAGGCATCAATGAATTCACGCATGCCGTCGCCGTCCACGTCGCCGATTTCGTCGTCGCGAAAGAACGACAGCGCTTCGGTCTCATCGTCATTGAGCATGGAAACGATCAAGTACAAGCATTCAGCGCCTTGGTGTGCTTTGTTCCAACTTGAAAGATCGTATGATCTCTCCTCATTAGGATCCAAAGGGTTCACCATAGGACGGAAACTCAACGGGCCGAACAACGCATTCGCACGCCGCAAATAGGCCCTCGAAAGCGTGGGCCGCTTAAAACCTAGATCGGCGTTGCCATAATAGGGCTCATCTTCTATATCTGCTACGCGATCTGGCATTTCCATGCGAATCAGTTCGCGCATCATGTCGAGCCGCTGGCGGGCGCGGGAGCGTTGAGGACTAGCAGTATCGTCTGTCAGCGCCACCGTGCGGACCGGCAGGGGGCGGGTTTGGTACGACTCCCATTGGCTCATGATGAGTTGATTCAACCGCGTGATCTGCGAACGCGTGCGGTCGATGCGGGCTTCCTGTTGCGCGCCCCAGAGCGCCACCAGCACCATCGAAGCCAACAGCGCGATCACCGCGATCACGACCATCAACTCCACCAAGGTGAACGCGGTTCGCGGCGTTGCTTTCATGGTTTTCATTTCCATGGCCTTCTTCCTACAATACGAAATCCTGGCAAGTGCTTATACCTTCTAACACAACTTGGTAGGTCAGCATCAAACTCCGTGTTTGAAACGCCAAACAGGGGTTATGTTAGGAGCTCTTAGTCTTCAAATTTGTTCTCGAAGATATCTCCGCTGAAGTTCGAGATGTTGTCGTTGTCTTCACGGCTGTATTTGATGATGTTCAAGGTGGCGTTCACCGTGGCCCCATTGGGGTAGCTCTTGCGGCTTGCGGAGGAAGTGAAGCCGCCGCCGTAATCGCCATCGAGCCCGGCGCAAAGAAGTTGAAATTGCTTGGCGTTCATATAATTGCGGCCCGCCGCCGCCGAGGTGGTGGCTTCCGATAAATACGCCCGCGATATGCCGGCGCCGCGGCTGACCATACTGGCGGAGGGGTCGTAAAAAGCGGTCGTATAGTCGTAGGTGCGGGCGTCGAAATAAACATACGGAACGGGCGGACCATGAGGAGGAACGTAGTGGGGGAAACCGTCGAAATCGGAATCAACCAAGCGATCTCCCTCGAATTCGAAGATCTGTGTGCGGTTGGCGGTCGGGCTGAAGTTGATTGGTCCGCCGGGGCCGGTCCAGGGAAAGGCGACATTCTTGCTATACCCGCGCAGGCAGAACACCAACGCCTCGGCGGGATCGATCTGGTCGAGGATGATAGTTTGGTTGGTAACCGTAACGTTCCCGGCGCCGTATTTGGCCACCAAGTCTGCGATCATGGCGTTGGTGTATTTTCCATTGGCGCCGTCGGTGCGGCCATCGGAAAAATCGTTGGTGGCGCGGCGTGAAATTTTCCGCAGGTGCCGCCCGCCGATCCTGCGGGCCCAGGGAACATTGACCGCCGTAACCGGGCTGGAAAAGTTAAAGGAAAAGGTGCCGGCTTTCTCGGTGAAATCGACGGGGTAATCTCCGTATTTGGATTTGTACTGCTCAATGGCATTCTCGATATTGGCCATTTCCACCAGGATGGCGGCGTTGCGAGCCGTGCGAATGGCGTTAAACACCACTGGCACCGCGAGCCCCGCCAAAATGCCAATGATGGTGATCACGACCAGCATTTCCACCAAGGTAAAACCGCCATGCCGCCGCCTGAATAGCAACTGATCGGGGACACGCCTTCTGGCTGCTGGGTACATGCTATGCTTCCTCCGCCGCGTTTGAAGTTGGGTTGTTTTCATGGTTTCCATCTGCTCGCGATGGAGGGGGAACTCCACCGCTGTTTGCGCGCACCGCGAGCGCACGTAGCGTTACCGAAAAATGGAAGGAGATTTCTTGCAGCTTACGACAAGTTTTCAATCAGTTTGACGAGCGGGAGGAACAACGCGATCACGATAAATCCAACCGCCCCTCCCAAGAAGAGAATTAACAACGGCTCCATGAGTTTCATGAGGCCGTCGGTGAGTGTTTTGACTTCGTCGTCGTAGACGTCGGCTACTTTGTAGAGCATGGTGTCGAGTTCACCGGTCTCTTCGCCGACATCGACCATGTTGACCACGATTTCATCCACGATGCGCTGGTTCATGCGCATCAGGTAATACAACACGCCCAGCACGCCCGCCCCAACGGCGAACAGGGCGAATTTTGGCATCATGGCCAGCGCCGCGGCGCCGAACAACGGCCCCGAACAGACGGTGAACCAAATCAGACAAGCCATGATGTTGAACCCCGGCCGCGAATAGGTGCGCATCGGCCGGGAGATGGTGTCGCCTTCGCGAATGGAATCGGTCACGCGGCGATACATTTTTTCAAACATGGAGTTACCAGCCGTTTCGCGGGTGATCGTCAGGCCCTCCAAAATAGGCACGCCGCTGGCCACCAGCGTGCCCAGTGTTCGCGTGGTTCGCGCCAGTACGTTCTTTTCGATCAAGGGGCCGAAAATCGGCACTCGAATGATGAACAAATCCCAGCCCATGCGGCCCGCCTTGAACTTCCGCAACAACAAAATCGAAAGCCAGATTCCCAGCGGAATGGCCGGTATCAAGTAAAAGTAATTAACGACTTTTTCAGAAATGGCCATCAGCAAGATGGTCATCGGCGGCAGTTCGAAGTCGAACTCATCGAACATTTTCTTGAACGTGGGCACGATCTTCCACATGATAAATGTCAAAATACCGCAAGCCACCAACACGACAATCACCGGGTAGATCAGAGCCGCCTTGACTTTTCGCTTCAATTCTTCAGACCGTTCGAGAAACCCGGAGAGGCGTTGCAGAATCAATTCCATGGCGCCGCCCGCTTCGCCCGCCTTGATCATGTTCACGAACAGCCGGTTGAAACACTTGGGCGATTTGGCCATCGCTTCGGAGAGCGTCGACCCAGACTCAATTTCATCGCAGGTGTCCATCAGGGCGTTCTTCAAGGCGCCCGGCTTCGACTGGCCCTCAAGAATTCTCAAACTTCGCAGAATCGGCAAACCGGCATCTTGCAGAATGGAGAGGTTCTTGGTGAAGTTGGCCAGGTCCTTGGTGCGGGCGCCGCCAATGGCGAAGGTGCGGCCCTTCTTTTTTCCACCGGCCTTGCCGCCGTCTTTCCGCCCTTTCTTGACGGAGATCTTCGTGATGAAGTACCCCATCTGCTTAATAGTTTGTTGCGCTTCGTCTTCACTCGGCGCTTCGATGACGTCCTTGATTTCCTCGCCAGCGGCGTTCATCGCTTCAAACTGATAGGTGGGCATGGCCTGATTCCTATGCGATCAAAATTTCAGCGGTAAAAATTCCTGGTATTTATTTCTAGGCTGCAACATTTCTATGCATCAACGACGGTTTCCTGGAGCACTTCCTCCGCCGAAGTAACGCCTTCGTACACCAGATCGATTCCGGCTTTCCGCAGCGGAATCATGCCGTATTCGCAAGCTTTATCGCGCAGTTCGTCGGCCGAGGCGTTGGCCATGATCATTTCACGCAGGTCGTCGTTGATGATCATCAACTCGAACAAACCCACGCGGCCCTTGTAGCCTGTATTATTGCAGCCTTCGCAGCCTTGGCCGCGATAGAATGTCTTGGTCTCGGCGACGGCCGCCGGAATGCCCAGTTGCGCCAACAACTCTTCCGAGGGCGACGACTCCTCGCGGCATTGCGAACAGATGCGACGCACCAATCGTTGCGCTAGAATCGCCTCCAAGGTCGCGGTGATGAGAAACGTCGGAATGCCCATGTCTTTCATGCGCGTAATCGTACTGGGGGCGTCGTTGGTGTGCAGCGTGCTGAACACCATGTGGCCGGTCAAGGAAGCCTGCACCGCAATCGAGCCCGTTTCCAGATCTCGAATTTCACCCACCAGGATTTTATCGGGGTCTTGCCGCAAAATGGCCCGCAGGCAACTGGCGAACGTGACGCCGATGTCAACATCGATCGGAATTTGAATAATACCTTCGATATCGTATTCGACCGGGTCTTCGGTGGTGATCAGTTTGTCGGTGATGGTATTCAATTCCGACAGCGCGGAATAAAGCGTGGTCGTTTTTCCTGAACCCGTGGGGCCGGTCACGAGCACGATGCCGTTGGGGCGGGAAATGACTTCGCGAAACGAATCCATGGTGGGGTCGTCCATGCCGACGTTCCTCAAGTCGAGCGACACCACCGAACGGTCGAGCACCCGCATCACGACGCTCTCGCCGAACATGGTGGGCAACACGCTGACTCGCAAATCGATCGGGTGGCCGCCCACCGAAAGCTCAATGCGGCCGTCTTGCGGCAAACGCCGCTCGGCGATATCGAGGTTGGCCATCACCTTGACGCGCGTCGTGATCGCGAACGCCAGATGGCGCGGCGGCGGCACCATTTCAAACAGCACGCCATCGGCCTTGATGCGAATTCGGAATTCGTCTTCAAACGGCTCGAAGTGGATATCGCTGGCATGGTCTTTGATCGCCAGCAACAGAACCATGTTCAATAGTTTCCGCACCGGCGCGCTGTCGGCCAATTCTTCGACGCTGGTCAAATCAACGGGGCCGTCACCGGCGATTTCCGCCGCAGCTTTTAGTAGATCTTCGTCGGCCTCCAACTGGCCGATAATGCTCTCCAGGCTCTCCGACTCCTCCGAATAATAACGCTCCAACGTGCGGTTCACCGCCGATTCGGTGGCCACCACAAGCCGGATGTCGTAACCCAGGAAGGTGCGAAGTTCGTCGATAATCGAGATGTTTTGCGGTTCGCAGGTGGCCAGCGTCAGCACGTCATCTTCGAATTGCAACGGCACCACCCGGTACAGTTGCGCCATGGGGTCGGTGATCAGCGAAAGCGTTTCCCGATTCAACTCAACTTCCGTTAAGTCGATCGACTGCATGTCTAATTGTTCGGCCAACGCCAGCACGATTTGATCGTCGGTGACGAGGCCCATTTCCTCGGCGATTTTGCCGATCAATTCGCCAGGATGTTGCTGCTGCTCCTCAACCAGCAAATCCAATTGCTCATCGGTGATGAAACCCAAATCGACCAAAATTTGACCCAGACGACGAATCGCCATAGCTTACGCCCCACCAACAAGGATACTTATCTCTTACGCGTTTACCGGCAAATTAACTTCCGCCGCACCGCTTAATAATCGCTGTCTTAATAATCGCTCGCCTTAATAGTCGCTGTCTTCGTCGTCATCGAGCAGGCCCTTCTTGGCGTTCGCGATGCGCAGCGCCAAGTCGTCAGGGTTATGCGCTTTCATGAGCCCGTCTTCGGCGGTGACCTTTTCCTCTTGCCACAACTGAAAAATGTGATCGTCCAACAGATTCATGCCGTGCTTGGTGCCCGTTTGAATCATGGAGTTAATACGGAACGTCTTGTTTTCTCGAATCAGGTTCCCGATGCCCGACGTCACGACTAGTGTTTCGTAGGCCGCCACCCGCCCACCGCCGATGCGAGGCAGCAACGTTTGCGCCAACACGCCGATTAACGTCGACGACAGTTGCGTGCGGATTTGCTCCTGCAGGTTCCCGGGGAAGGCGTCAATCATTCGATTGACCGTGCCCTGCGCACTATTGGTGTGCAGCGTGCCAAATACGATGTGGCCGGTTTCCGCCGCCGTGATCGCCGCTTCAATCGTTTCCAAGTCGCGCATTTCGCCCACGAGAATGACATCGGGGTCTTGCCGCAATGCTCGGCGAATGGCTTCGGAGAAACTGGTTGTGTCGTTATGGACCTCTCGCTGATTGACCGTCGACTTCTTGTGGTAATGGTAAAATTCGATCGGGTCTTCGATCGTGATAATATGATGATCAACCGTTTCGTTGATGTAGTTGATCATGCTGGCCAGCGTGGTGCTCTTGCCCGAACCCGTAGGACCCGTAACCAGAAACAACCCGCGAGGACGCATGCATAAACTCTTGATGATTGGCGGCGTGCCGAGCTGCTCGAAAGTCAGTATGTCGGTCGGAATTTGCCGCAACACCATCGCGATACTGCCGCGCTGCCGAAACACCGAAACGCGAAAACGGGCCAAATCCCCGAAGGCAAAACCAAAGTCGGTGCTGCCGCCCTCTTGGAGTTCGTTTTGACAACGGTCGGGCGTGATGCTCTTCATCAACGAAACAGTGTCGTCGTTCTCAAGCACCTTCGTCTCGAGTTTGCGCATGCGGCCATGCAAACGAAATACCGGCGGCTGCCCCACAGTAATGTGGATATCGCTAGCCCCCTGTTTCACAGCGGCCTGCAGCAATTTGTCAATGAGGATCGTGCCCATGCAATCTTGCCTCTTGAGGGTGTTCAGTCCGGCGATGCTTCTCTGAAAAAGAAAATTTGGGAACACATCGCTGGAGCAGGCGTCGATCGCAACCCCGCCGAATGAATGTGCAGCCGATTATTCACCGAGAAACCGTGGGACTCAAAAAAACCTGCAAAAAAATGAAATGTGTGGCGCATTAACGAAAATGAAAACTATATGCCGCACGCCCCGAGCGGCGGCGCCGCACGCTGGGAGCGACCCCAAAAGCAATGCTGTCGCCTTGCCAGCAAGCGATGGGAGCCACCACCGAGCCGCCCACCCAAACGGATGGCAACCGGCCAAGCCAATAACCGAACTGAAATTAAATCACAACCTGATCTTGCTCCGAACGTTTGGCCACCCGATAGATTTCCTCCAAGGTGGTGGTGCCGTTGAGAACTTTTCGAATCGCATCGCTGTAAATTGTGCGCATCCCTTGCTCAATCGCCACTTTACGGATTTCGACCGCCGACTTGTTCTCGAAAATCATCTCCCGGATTTTCGAAGAAAGCAGCATGAGCTCGAAAACCCCAAGCCTCCCCTTGTACCCACTCTTCTGACAAGTCGCACAGCCTTTCCCCCTCATGAAGGTGGCGCCGGCCTCCATCTCTTCGGTGATTCCGGCGGCCCTCAAATCGACCGACGATGGCGTATCGGGCTGCTTGCATTTCTTGCAAACGGTGCGCACGAGCCGCTGAGCAAGCACTGCCACAACACTGCTCGCGACCAAGTATCCGGGAACACCCATGTCGATCATGCGCGTAATAGCGCCGGGCGCATCGTTCGTATGTAGTGTACTGAAAACCAAGTGTCCAGTCAAAGAAGCCTGGATAC
>QIKY01000259.1 GCA_003233175.1 Planctomycetaceae bacterium
ACGATGCCCGCCCGACTACACGGTCAACAGGCAATTACCATGATTAGCTCCTTCCAGCTAACAAGAACAATCAGACTTAACTTGGCGCACCGGAGAACACGAACAGCACGAACAACACGAACAACACGAAAACGTTGACGGCGGAAAGTAGGCGGTGCTCCTTTCTCTCGTCTTCCTATTCATTCTTCGTACCCGTTCGCGGCGCTGCGGGAAATTGCGACAGCAATCTATCCCACAGATCAAAACCTGTGAAGAGGCCAAAATAAGTTACCGGTTGTCGATCAAAAAATCCCGGCATTTTTGAAATGCCGGGATTTTAATTCGGCGAATTATTTCAGGACGAGTCCTTAGACGGGAATGCGGTCGGCCAGGGTTTCAATTTCCAACGCGGCCGCCAAATCGACCACTTCCGCCGCCGAGGGACGACGCAAAGGGTCTTTGGCCAACATGCGTTTGAGCAACCGCGCCACGCGACCATCGACCCGCGGCGCTCGCTGTCGGATGTCGGGCGGTGGAGTACACAGGTGCGCCGAAGCCAGTTCTTCGGCGTCGTTGGCGGTGAAAGGCGGCGCTCCAGCCAGTAGTTCAAACAGCGCGGCGCCCAAACTATAGACGTCGCTCTTGCCATCTGGCTTGCGGGCCGCGCAGAAACACTCGGGAGCGGTGTAGGCCAAGGTTCCGGCGAGTGAAGTTTCGCTCCCCGGCAAACTCTCGCTGGTGGGCGAGGCGAGTCCTAGATCGATCAGCGTGAGGTGGCCTTCCGGCGAGACGAGCAAGTTGTGGGGTTTGACATCGCCGTGCCGCCAGCCAATGCCATGGATCGCGGCCAGGGCTTGCGCGGCTTGACGACCGATCCAGAGTGCGAACGAAGCAGAAAACGGCTTGCCGCCCGCCACGACTTCACCCAACGTGGCGCCTGGCAGATAGGGCGTCACAAAAAAATACGGGGGCTCTTTAAGATGTGCGTCGAGCACCGCCGGCAAATGGGAATCGTCCAGAGCGGCGCCCAAGGCAACTTCGCGGCGGAGCATATTGAACGCCAGGGCGCTGTCGGCGGCATCGGGCTTCGCCATTTTGACGGCATAATCGCCCGGCTGGCCGTATTCCGAAGTCAACGGCTGTGCGCGGTACACGTCGGCCCAATCTCCTCCGCCAATACGGGCCAACAGCCGCCAATCGCCGGGCAGTTCTTGAATAACGTCGGAGGGGGCGCACGCGGAACCGCCGCGTTCGCGGAATGAGCGAGCCATGAACATAGCCGAAGAGGGTCGAAACTGCGGGACGTGACATTCTCAACGAGAATGCATATCCCATGAATCGACCGAATCCGATGGAAAGTTGAGAATCTCGCCCTTCGCCGCGGCGACCTTTCTAGCGCCCTTGCGGTCGATTTCCCTAAATGAGTCACTGGTTGCCGCTCGCAAAAGCTCGGCGTTTTGAAAACGCCGAGCTTTTATTTTGGCCAAAACATTCCGCGTGAGCCCATAACGACTTCGCTGCGATTCCCATTTTAACTAACCCTGTAATCCTGAGAGGTTCGCCCAAGCCGCAGTGTTTGCTTCATCGGAATTCTCAACTGCGTAATCCGAAGATTTGTTGGGTTGGTGCAGTAGGCGGCTCGATCGAATCGATATAGTGAACACGACTTAGTGCGCTGCCGGAGCAGGCGTCGGCATTTTGCTGGCAACGTCATGAGCACGGAGGAGACGTGGGTTTATGCGGTTCGACGGAAACAAGTACTTCAAGATAGGGCTGCTCATCCTCCTGGTAGGATTGGAGTTGCGTTACGTAGAGACTTTTGTCTTGAACACCGCCGCTTCCCGATTTGTTCGCGAAAAGTTCGATTCGCCTCCAGCCAAGGTAGCCGTTTTTGTCGAACGATTTTTTCCGACCACAAGTTCGTTCCAACAACAAACGTTTGAGCCTCCCAAATGGATCGGCTTGGCCCTGATTTCCGTCGGCGCGGTTTTGATTCTGCACAGCTTCGTAGCGAAAAAACAGGAATGATCTGCGCCAGTTGCTGACTTATCGCTTTCCCGCAAAGCCTAAGTCTGCCTAGTGGTCTGTCAGCATTGAATTTTAGGATTAGCCGCTGGGCGCTAGCCCACGGTTGTACAGGAAAAACCGGACGCTAGCGCGTTCCGAATTTTCATCCGTGACAAACCACTAGCTCTCCGGTTCGATCGAAGCGCTCATCGCACCCTGGCAACGCTGAATTGCGGGGTCGTGCCCGAAAGCGTGAATTTGGTCTCGCTTGAGTTCGGCATGCTCCATGGTGGTGGTGAGGCAAATCGCCCGCCCGGAGTTGTCGACTTCTTCGGCGATCTGGAGCCCATACTGGGTTTGATGGCCGAAAATCGCCCGCATCATCAGCACGACGTATTCGTAGCTGTGGTCATCGTCGTCCCACAGAATCACATGATACCGGGGCTGTTGCTTCGGTTTGGGGCGGTTTTGGGCTGCTTCCTTGTCTTCGCGGGGCTTCGCCGGCGCCACCATCACCGCGTCCTGATTTTCCGTAGACACTTCCTCACTCCCCTGTTGGACTGAACGGCTTCCATTCAAACAAACGGCCATCGTAACGGAAAATCCGCGTCGTGTGCGATGGTCGGGAATTCATCAGCCCATTATATTGGACCGCCCAGCGGTAGGGAAACGGTTTTTTGATATTTCAGCCGCCGATCCCAGAAAGAAAACATGCTCGACGATATCGATCTCTATCTGAACGAACATCGCGACGCCTTCGAGCACAGCTTACGCCAGATTTTGCAGATCCCCAGCATCAGCACCGACAGCCAATACGCGTCCGATGTTCGGCGTTGCGGCCAATGGGTCGACCAACACTTCCGCAGCTTGGGGCTGGCTTCGGAGTTGATCGAAACGGCGGGGCATCCGTTGGTGTATGCCGAATCGCCGCCTGTGCCCGGCGCGCCGACCGTTTTAGTGTATGGACACTTCGACGTGCAGCCGGTCGACCCGCTCGAAGCCTGGCATTCGCCCCCTTTTGAACCCACCTTGCGCGATGGCAACCTGTACGCTCGCGGCGCCACCGACGACAAAGGCCAAATGCTCACGCACATTCTAAGCGCCGAAGCCTGGCTGAAAACGCGCGGCGGATTGCCCGTGCAGTTGAAGTTTTTGATTGAAGGCGAAGAGGAAGTCGGCAGTGAAAACCTGCCTCCCTTTATTCAGGCGAACCGCGAAAAACTGGCCTGCGATGTCGTCGTGATCAGCGATTGCTCCCAATTCGCGCCGGGGCAACCGGCCATCACCTACGGACTTCGCGGCGGCGCTTCGTTTGAACTACGATTACAAGGTCCTCATCAAGACTTACATTCGGGCACCTTCGGCGGCGCGGTGGCCAACCCGGTAAATGTATTGACACAAATTTTGGCGGCCTTCCAAGATGACGAAGGCCGCGTGCAGGTTCCGGGTTTTTACGACGACGTAACCCCGCTCAGCGATGAAGAACGTCGGCAGTTCGCTTCGCTGCCGTTCGACGAAGAAGAGTTCAAACAACAGTTGGGCGTTGCGGCGCTTCAGGGAGAAAGCGGCTATTCCACGCTGGAGCGGCGTTGGTCGCGGCCGACGTTCGATATCATGGGAATTTGGGGCGGCTATCAGGGCGAAGGCGGGAAGTCGATTGTTCCGGCGCGGGCCGGAGCGAAGTTCGGCTTTCGCCTCGTTCCCGACCAAGATCCTCAAGCAATCGCCCACGGAGTGCGAACCAAGATTGCCGAACTTTGTCCTGCGGGTATTCAGTGGGAGCTGGTGGAAGAGCACGGTGCAAAGGCGGCGGTGGTCGATTTGCAAAGCCCGTTCATGGACGCCGCCGCCAACGCTATTGAACAAGGTTTCGGCGCGCGGCCCGTTTTCGTTCGCGAAGGCGGTTCGATTCCGGTGGTCACGACGTTTGCCGAAGAGTTGGACGCCGATACGCTCTTATTGGGCTGGGGCCTCAACGACGATAACACCCATAGCCCCAACGAAAAATTTTGTCTGGCCGATTTTCATCGCGGAACCAAGGCCAGCGCGCATCTATGGCAAGAAATCAGCCAGTTGGGAAAGGAAGCCGACTGAAACCGGCTTGCTCTTCGCACAACACCTTTGCCTTGGTGAATCACACTCGTCCAAAAATGACACCATTCTTCGTTTAACGGCAAGCCGAAGGCGGCGGCGTTTTTGCGGCGCGAAACGCCGCCGCCTTCGGCTTGCCGTTAAACGAACCACTCGTAAACACACCCCATAGAAATAATCGCCATGTTGGACCGAAAGTTTATTGTCGAGAATGCCGAAGCCGTTAAGGAAAACTGCAAGAACCGGGGCGTCTCGGCCGATATCGACCAACTGCTCAGCTTGGAGGAGAAACGCAGGGCGAAGCAGAACGACGTACAGGAATTGAACCGCCGCGCGAACGAAGTTTCTAAGTCGATTGGCAAAGCCCAGGACGCCGACGAACGTGAAGCCCGCAAGGAAGAAGGCCGTCGTCTGCGTGAACAAAAAGACGCCGCCCAGTCGGAGCACGACGCCCTGGCGGCCGCCATTGTGGATATCCAACAGTTGATTCCCAACCTTTCGCACCCAGAGGCGCCGATCGGCGAAGACGATAAATCGAACCTGGAGCTACGGCGTGGTTCTCACGCGCCGCGAACCTTTGATTTTTCGGTGCTCGACCATGTGGAGCTGGCCGAGCGGCATGACCTGATCGATTTTGAAAGCGGGGCGGCGGTCACCGGCAACGGCTTTTATTACTTGAAGAACGACGCCGTACTGCTCGACCTGGCCCTGCAACGTTACGTGCTCGATTTGCTCATTGGTGAAGGTTTTACGCCCATGATCACGCCCGACTTGGCCCGCACCGAAATCGTGCAGGGTGTGGGCTTTATTCCACGGGGGCCGGAAACGCAAATCTATAGCATCGAAAATTCTGATCTACATTTGGTCGGCACGGCGGAAATCACGCTGGGCGGATTGTGTGCCGGAAAAACGCTCGACGCCGAGCAACTGCCGCTGCACTACTGTGGACTGAGCCACTGTTATCGCACCGAAGCCGGCGCCGCCGGGCGGGCCTCGCGCGGTTTGTATCGGGTGCATCAGTTTTCCAAAGTCGAAATGTTCGCCTTCACGTTACCCGAAGACAGCCAAGCGACGCTCGATCGGTTTTGCGAACTGGAGTGCCGTATTTTCGAGGGACTAGAGGTTCCTTTTCGCGTGGTTGATACCGCCACCGGCGACCTCGGCGGACCGGCCTATCGCAAGTTCGACCTCGAAGCCTGGATGCCCGGTCGCGGCGAATCGGGCGAATGGGGCGAAGTGACGAGCACTTCGAACTGCACCGATTACCAGGCCCGCCGGCTGAATGTTCGCTACAAGGAAAAAGGCCGGAAGGGCACGCATTTCGTGCATACGTTGAACGGCACCGCCGTGGCCACCAGCCGGGCGATCATCGCCGTGATGGAAAATCACCAGCAGCCAGACGGATCCATTTCCATTCCAGCGGCACTACAACCGTTCATGGGCAAGGAACGTATCGGGTAAGGAGCGTTCGAACCATGAGCGTCGCTTTTCGCTCCGTGAAGAAACGCTATACTTCGCACGGCTGGCGGAAAGTTTTCATCGGTTTTACATCCATGGGTGCTTTTAATGTCTTTATAGAGTTTGTATTATTAGCCCAAGTTTTGAACAACTCTTGCTCATCTCGTTCATTTGCACGTCTAGAAAATTGTTCAACTGCAGCAGTACCTTTCATGGAGGTTGGCTTGATGCAGGTGTCTACGGTTTCTCGGTGTTGGCGCCCGTTCGGGCAACAACACTGGAGAGTGTTGGCGATATTGCTGCCGGCGCTGTTGATGAGCGGCGGTTGCACTCGCAGCCAACCGGCGGTGTATGTTATTTCCGCCAAGATCGATGAGTTGCCCGCCAAACAACGAGCGCAAGCCGTTGACGTGCTGAAACGCTATTTCGGCACGCCGGAATCGCCCCGTTTAATGGCGCCTTCGGTGGCCGGCGGCGACACGCTGCTGATCGAAAAGGCGGACCCGGCCCAGCTCAAACTCGGCGGGCGCATTTATCGCCGCCGCTGTGCCTCCTGCCATGGCGTCACGGGCGACGGAAACGGCCCAGCGGCTGAATATCTGGACCCGCCGCCTCGCAACTACCTGCCGGGTAAATTCAAGTTTATGTCAACGCCGCGCGGCTCGAAGCCGCGGCGGCTTGATTTGATCCGCACGATTCGATTCGGCGCCAAGGGCACTTCGATGCCGTCTTTCCGGTGGCTGCCCGACGACGAGATGGAGGCGGTGGTCGACTACGTGATTCTGCTCAGCCGGCGGGGCGAATTGGAAATCCAACTGGCCATGGAGGCCGAACTGGAGTTGGACGAAGAAGACGATTTCGACCTCGAAGTCGTGGGGGATATTGTCAACGATATTGCCGATTCGTGGGCCGAGGCGAAACACCAAGTGGTGTTGCCGGTGGTGCGGCGTCCGGCGCCGAGCGAGGAAACCGTCATGCTGGGCCGTAAGGCTTTTTTGACCAAGGGCTGTGCGAAGTGCCACGGCGCCGATGGCCGCGGCCGGCCGGAAAATGTCGGCAAGGACGATTGGGGGCATCTTGCCTTCGCGGCGGATATCACGATGGGCACGCTGCATGGCGGGCGGCGCCCGTTGGATATCTACCGACGCATTTACGCCGGCATCAACGGAACACCTATGCCGGGCTTCAGCGAAGCCTTGAAAGACGAACCCGAAACGATCTGGCATTTGGTCGACTATGTGCGGGCGGTGGCCGCCGGCCAGGAGTTTGATCCGGCCGATGTCGAGCGATACCGCCCCGAAACAGAGCCGAGCGAAAAAACAGAGCCGGCCGAAACAGAGCCGACGGCTGACGCCGCCCAATAATCCACTTTCCGATGCAGCTTTTTCGGTTTTGATTGCGTGTTTCCAGTTACTCACCGTCGACCACGGGCAACGCCATGCAACCCGACTCTTCCGACCGCCAGGCGATTATTCGCGAGATCGCCGAACATCGCGCGAAAATTGAAACGTTGCAACAGCAACTGCTAATGATTCCACGAGAACGCTGGAAACCGGAAGGTTATTACGCCGCGTATTATGGCACGGCCGGTTTCTTTTTGGGCATGGCGGCGGCGCTCACCAGCCTGATGTTCAACATTGTCGGCTCGGCGGCGGTGGGGCAATCGCCCTTGAAAATCATTCAGATCTACCTGACCTTTCCTCTCGGCGAACGGGCCTTGGAGTTGGACGGCGGCTTGGCGATGGCCATTGGCTGCTGTTTGTATGTCGCGACCGGCATGGTGCTGGGCGTTCCTTTTTACATGGCGCTGGTCCGGTTCACGGCCAA
Organism: Planctomycetaceae bacterium; assembly: GCA_003233175.1. Lineage (GTDB taxonomy): Bacteria > Planctomycetota > Planctomycetia > Pirellulales > Pirellulaceae > SZUA-33. The sequence continues at coordinate 7,363 of QIKY01000259.1, forward strand.
GGCGAGTTTGGTGCAACGCTTGGCGGTCGCTTCGGCGATTTCGCTAGTTTTATGGCTGGTCAACTTTTATGGCGTGCTGAGTTGGCTACAGCCGTTACTTTTCGGCGGCAATTGGATTGTCGAACTGACGCCCGTTTATATCGCCGCTTTAACACACTTGGTCTTTGGCTGGACCATGGCGCTTATGTATCCGCTGGGTCTGTACGTTCCCTATCAAACGCCGACGAAAACGTCGGCGGAGCAATCATGACATCCGACGTCAAGCCATTACTCCCTCGCCACGACGATCTCGTCAATGAACGATTGGTGGCGTGGTATTTCCTGGCCGCCCTGACTTTCCTCACGGTTTCCATGCTGGCGGGGCTGTTGGTGGCCTTGCAATTGATTCGCGCCAATCCGCTGGACGGTGTTGAACTTCTTTCGCCTGCCCGTTGGCGGATGGTTCACACCAACGCCATCGCGTACGGCTTCTTGGCCAACGCCTTTCTCGGTTGTTTGCATTGGGCGATTCCGCGACTCACATTGCGGCCGGTGGCCAGCGTGGCGCTGTCGTATTTTATTTTCAGCGCTTGGCAATTCGTCGTGGTTTGTACGGCTGCGGGAATTATTTTGGGCCCCTCCTTTCAAGCGCAGGATTGGGTGGCGGAATTGGCGAGCCAGTTCCATATTTCGATGTCGCTGGGCGCTCAGGGTGTTGAATGGGGTGAAACGCCGTTCTGGATCGACCCCGTCGCACAGCTTGGCTTGTTGCTGGTGGCCATCAATTTCATGACGCCCATCGTTCGGCAGCGCGGACCGATGTATGTTTCGCTGTGGTATTTCATGGCGGCCTTCGTCTGGACTTTTTTAACCTATGGCATGGGGAATTTCATGCCGGAATATGTGGTGGGCGGCGTGAGCGGCGGCGCGGTGGGCGGGCTCTTCATTCACGATCTTGTGGGTTTGTTTGTCACGCCGCTGGGCTGGGGGCTGATGTACTACTTCGTGCCGATCATGCTCAAACGCCCCATTTGGAGCCACGGGCTTTCGCTGGTTGGTTTTTGGGGGCTAGCGTTTTTCTATCCGCTGCAAGGCATTCACCATTTTCTCTACACGCCAATTCCGATGTTCCTGCAATACGGCGCCATCATTTCCACGATTGCGGTGGAGTTGGTCGTCACGACGGTCGTGATTAACTTCATCGGCACCATCTGGGGCGACGGCGAAGTGCTCAAGAAGAACCTGCCGATTCGCTGGTTTTATTGCGGCATGATCTATTACTTCATCACCTGTTTTCAATGTGCGCTGCAGGTCACGCTGACGTTCCAAAAGCTGATCCACTTCACCGACTGGGTCGTGGGGCACGCCCATTTGGTCATGTTCGGCGTGTTCAGTATGTGGATCTTCGGCATCATGACGTACCTCTTCCCGCGTTTGATCGGCCGCGACTGGTACAGCCGGAAATTGTGTGAAATCCATTTTTGGTTTTCGGCCGTCGGCGTGTTCATTATGTTTCTCGATCTAGGATTGGCCGGCGTGTTTCAAGGGTATTACTGGGCTTCCTTGGCGCCGTGGGATGTATCGGTCACGGGTTCGCAATCGTTTTGGGTGGTTCGCGCCTTTGCCGGTTTGATGATGTTCTCCGGAACGCTCTGTTTCCTGGTCAACCTCTACCTCACATGGCGAGGACCGGTTCGGGAGTTGAACCCCGATATCGACGTAGCGCCGGCGCTGGCGTAGCCGAAACAACATGCGGCGCAGCGCAACAAAAACGCCGCGAAGCCAATTCACGATGGGTTGTCGCGTAAACACGAGAGTTGAAACATGTTTGAAAGCAAAGCCGGTATTTTGGGAATTGCGGGGATCGGGTTTTTCCTCTTCGCGTTTATCTCGAACGTCTGGACTCCAATCTTGATGTACAAGGACGTTACCGAAAAAACGGTGGAGGAGGTGGTGAACTATCGAGTGATGGCGCACTTCGGCGACTTGAACCGCCGGTATCCTGAAGCGTTTAAGGAAGCGTTTGGCGAACCAACGGAAGAAAACTGCGCTGCGGCGCTGCGTTTGGGCCGGCAACTTTATATTGGCGAGGGCTGTTGGCATTGCCATAGCCAGTTTGTTCGCCCGGTGTCGAATGAATCGAAACGTTGGGGCCCTGTCTCGACGGCGGAGGAATATCAAAACGAATTGCAGCGGCCCGTGATGTTCGGCACCCGCCGTGTCGGACCCGACCTGAGCCATGAAGCGGGCCGTCGCTCGAGCGATTGGCATGCGGTCCACTTTTTTGATCCCCCGTTGGTGTCGCCCGATTCGCCGATGCCCAAATACACATGGTTCTTCGACGGCGCCCCCAATAAACCCAACAAACGCGGCTTGGCGATCATCACCTACCTGCAATGGCTGGGCACTTCGCTCGATAGCTACCCGTATTACGAACAGGTCAACGCCGATGCGGAGGAAGACTACTAATGAACGAGCCCAATTTTTTGCCAGAAGACGCGTTTCCCGGTAACGATGATCCGCCTCGAAAAAAACCTTCCCCAACAGACGAAGCCAAGTCGGCTCGTTTTCGCACGCGGCTCACGATCGTTTTGGCGGTGCTCATTCTGGTTCCCAGCATGTACGGGTTCGTGGGCAAGTTCTACGAATTTGTTCGTATCTATCGAGGTGATTGGGAAGGCTCCTTCGCCATCGCGCCCATGCTGAATTACCTGCTGGCCAGCGGCGGATTTTTATGCCTGTTCTTTTGGGCCACGGCCAATCGAATGTTTCACGACATCGAAGAACCGAAACACGCCATGCTCGACAACGAGCAACGATTAGACCAACAACTCGGAGGCAAACCCTAATGCAAGACAAGCCAGAATTCCCTCCGGGCGTGGAGAAAACCTCGGCCGAAGAGGAACACGAATATCATTTCTATACGGGCAACGAAATACCCTGGTACGTGCGCATGATTTGGATCGGCTTCTGGGTGTTCGCCGTTTACTACACCATTCGGTATCTGTTTCCCGCACTGCAACTTGAACTGTTTCGAGACCAATGACCCGCCGCACCGCCGCACCCGCCGCCTATTGCGACCATTGCGGGCTTCCCGTCGCCGCAGTGGCTGCGAATGAGCCGCGTTACTGTTGCTTTGGATGCCGGTTCGCGGCGGCGGTCGCGCAAGAAAGCGGCGACACGGGCCAACTCCGTTGGACGCTCACCCGGCTCGGCTTGGCGATCTTCTTCTCGATGAACGTCATGGTTTTCACCTTGGTATTGTGGAGCTACGACGTCTACGAAACTCCGTTGGAGCACGGCGAAGCCGCGTTCGCCCTCCGAGACCTGTTGCGAAGCCTTTGCCTGCTGCTCACGGCGCCGGTGCTGTTATTGCTCGGCGCGCCGCTGGTGGAAAACGCTTGGCACGACCTGCGCCACGGCGTTTTCGGAGTCGATTTTTTAATGCTGTTGGGTGTTGCCGCCGCCTTCGGATATTCCATATTTTCACTCCTGACCAACGGGCCGCATGTCTACTTCGAAGTGGCTTGCATGGTGTTGGTCGTGCTCACGCTTGGCCGCTGGCTGGAGGCCACGGGTAAACTGAAAACGACCGAAGCTCTGCGGTCGTTGGAGAAATTGTTGCCGCTAAACGTACGGCTGATCAAAAACAACGAAGAAAGCAGCATGGCTCTCGAATCGTTGCAAGCGGGCGACGAAGTTCTGGTGCTGCCGGGCGAGCGGATTCCAATCGACGGCCTGATTACGCAAAACCGGGCCTCGATTGACGAACAAATACTGACCGGCGAAAGCATGCCTTGCCACAAGGGGGTGAACGACACGGTTTATGCCGGGTCGCTCAACCTGGACGGCGCCCTCACGATTCGAGTCTCGGCGCCGCCTAGTGAAAGCACGCTGCAACGTTTGCTCGACGCTGTTATTGCATCAGCTCACGCTCCCGGTCGTTGGCAACGCGCCGCCGACCGTTGGACGCGCTGGTTCCTGCCGGCGGTGGTCTCGATTGCGGTGCTGACGGTCGTCGTTCACGGCGCGACAGGCGGGGTGCAACCGGCTCTTTTGGCGGGGCTTTCCGTCTTGTTAATCGCCTGCCCCTGCGCGCTCGGCTTGGCGACGCCCATGGCCGTTTGGGCGGCGCTGGGTCGCGCCGCCTTGGCGGGCGTTCTTTTTCGCGATGGCGACGCCCTGGCCCGCCTAGCTCAGGTCGATCTATTTTGTTTCGACAAAACCGGCACGCTCACCACGGGCCAGCCGGTCGTGGAAAACATCGTTCTGGCCGACCCAGCGCAACGCTGCGAAGTTTTGAATTTGGCCGGCGCCCTGGCTGCGGTTTGCTCCCATCGGCTGACCGCCGCCATCACGCAGTTCGCTCCAGAGCCGCCCTTCGCGACGCCGCCCCACGATGTAACGCTGCACCCCGGCTTGGGAGTTTCGGCCGATTTTGGCGGCGCGATCGGAGTTGTTGCTCTGGGCAGTCGGCGGTTCATGGAGGAACGCGGGTGGAATATTCCAGAGGCGTTGCGTGAAGTATTGCACGGCGCTTCGGCCGATGAACGTTCGCTGGCGTGTTTGGCCCACGGCGGGAGCGTGCGGGCGGTGTTCTTCTTTCGCGAGCAACTTCGCCCCGAAGCGGCGGGCGCGATCCAACAACTGCAAACCGATGGCGCTCGCGTGGCGGTGCTCAGCGGCGATCATGCCGCCGCCGTGTTGGCGCCGATTGCCGCCGCGTCGGTGCAGGTGCATACCGGTTTGCTGCCAACCGATAAGCAAAAGATGCTCTCGAAGCTGGGCGGTAACGTGGTCGCGATGGTGGGCGATGGCGTGAACGATGCGCCGGCCTTGGCGGCCGCCGATGTGGGAATCGCGATGGGGTGCGGCGCCGACCTCTCCCGCGACGCGGCCGATATCTGCCTGCTTGGCAATGACCTCAATCGGCTGATCTGGGGAATCCGATTCTCTCGCGCCGCGGCGCAGACGATCAAGTGGAACCTGATTTGGGCCTTTTCCTACAACACGATCGGCGTCTTGATTGCCGCCGCCGGTTGGCTGCATCCTGTGTTCGCCGCGATCGCGATGACGGTGAGTAGCTTGATGGTCGTTAGCAATTCGCTGCAACTCCAGAATTTCCCCTTGCCGCCCTCAGCCGCTCAGGCGAAAGGCGTAGACGACACAAGCGGTAGTCAGGACGGCGACGCCGCTGACCTCTCGGCGTTGGCTACCAACGGGCGGGCGGAAGAATTCGCGGCCGCCGGCGAGGGCCTGTCATGATGGAGTTGCTACTGGTTTTCATGGCCGGTTTTTTGGGGTCGTCGCACTGCGTAGGCATGTGTGGCGGGTTCGCCTTATCGATTGGCGGGGCTTCGCCATCGCTCTGGAGGAACACGCAGCGGCAACTCTCCTACACCGCCGGGCGCGTGTTCACGTATTCGGTGCTGGGCGCGTTCATGGGGTTTGGCGGCTGGCGGCTTTCGCGGGAGTTCCCTGCGTTGGTCAACGCGCCCGCCGTGTTGGCGCTGATCGCGGGCGTGCTGCTGGTGTATCAAGGCCTCGCCACCGCGAACGTGCTGCCCCGGCGAAGCCGCAGCGACGGGCGGGCGCCTTGTTTGGCCGGCTCACTCCTGGCGAATTTCCTCACCGCCCCAGGGTTTGGAAACGTGTTTCTGGCCGGCGTTTTTACCGGATTGCTGCCTTGCGGTTTGCTCTACGCCATGCTGGCGTTGGCCGGCGGCACGGGCGATGTTTTCAAGGGCATGGCCGTAATGGCCATATTCGGTTTGGGAACGGCGCCGCTGATGCTGCTGGCCGGTTGCGGCGGTTCGCTGCTGACGCTCCGCCGCCGCCAGCACATGCTCAAGATCGCCGCCTGGTGCGTGGTGCTCACAGGCGTGGTGTCGCTTGTTCGCGGCGTTTCCTTTTTGCAACTTAGTGCATCGGCCGCGCCGGCCTGCCTGTTCTGCAATTAGTAACCGTTTATCGGTTATTCGGCGGGGTCGCGCTTACTTCGCCTCGGCCTTCGATTCCACCCATTGCAGCTTGCTGGCCGGACGAACTTGAGCGTCGAACATCACTGGCGCGGCCGCTTGGCTGCGTTTGACGCCGCCACGCTTCGAGGCTGCTTTCTTCTTTTGGCCAGACGACAGCCCCAAATCCCAGACGAAGGCCTCCGCCGAGGCGTCGCCCGACGCTGACGTCAAGGCCACGCCGCCGACCACCGAATTGGCGGCCGAGGCGTGAGTATGTGCTCCAGCCGGAGCGAAGATCGGCTCTTCTTGAGGAGCGGGCGTCGGCTGGCCCGCCGGAATCGATTCGTAGAACATTTCTTCGCCTTCAGAAATACCATGGGCGTCTTGTTCGATGGGGCCCTTGCTGATCACACCGGGCCGGGTCCAGCCGTAGTCGAGGTAGTAACTCGAATCGCGACGGCGGGCGTGGCCGAGTGCGTCCTGGTAGGCTTTCTTGGGCCAAGGGCCCTCGGCCAGCATCACGCCATCGTATTCTAGAATGGAGCCTTTCTGGTAGTGAACCGTGGCGATGGCTTTGTTGTAGGCGCACAAGGTGCGGAAGAAGGCGGCTCGGCTATCGGCCATGCGGCGTTGGGCGTCGAGCAGCGTGTCGAGCGGCTGCGCCTTGCCCAATTTCCATTCCACCAATCGCAGCCGCACTTCGTCTTCCGAGGCGACCCAACGATTGAAGTTCGATTGCGTGATTTTGAACTGGCTATCCAGGTTTCGCACGGCGCTGCTCAGCAGGTGGGAAAGTTCAAGCTCCATGTCTTCGATGCGGGCATGTTCTCGGGCGAGGTTAAACTGGCCGTTGCGCACCCCGGCCAATTCCGCTCGGGCGCCGAACTTCGGCGGCGTGAAGTTGACGCCGACGCTCGCCTCTTGGTAGTCGCCTTGGGTCAGGCTATCCAACGAACTGGAGCCCGCGGTGGGGAAATCCAGGCCGCGGCGATTGCCCGAGCCGTAGACATCGCCCACGCCCAGCCAGCGGTAGAGCAAGGTCAGGTCCATTTGGGGCAGCAGTTGATTTTTCACCAAGATCAGCTCGTTTTCACGCCGCTTGATCAGCCACTGTTGTTCGCGAAGCTCCGGGCTGCGGACCATCGCTTCGGTGTGAATATCGTGCCAATCGAATTCCACCCGCGCAGTGGTGGGTTCGTCGATTGGTCGAATCAGCCGGCCATCGGTCGCCGCCAAGCCCAGCAGGAAACGCAATGCTCTTTCCGATTCAAACACGCCGGCGGCGCCGGTGTTGGAATCGCCGGCCAGCGCCGCTTGGAGCAACGAGCGAAAGAAAAAGTACTGCTCGTTGGCTTGTTCGAGGTCTTGCTTGGTGCGCAGTTGGGGAAAGCTGGCGGCGGTCAAATCTCGCGTTTCTTTCACGCTATCGCGAGATATTTTGGCCGTTTCCAGAATATGGTAGGCGCAGTAGAGGTCCCAATAGGCGCGTTCCGTGTTGTAGACAATGTCGCGAACGCGCGCCTCGAATTGTGCGAGTTGCATATCGGTATTGATGCGAGAGATCACCACTGGCGTCCGATTGACCAGCGCACCGCCGCCTCGCAACAGAGGATGGCGGGCCTCCATTTCGATTGCCGAGGTGTACACCGAAGAGAGAGCCCGACTGCCGCCTCCCCGGTTGCCGCGATTGTAGCCGATCGTGTGGCGGAGAAAGTATTGCGTTCCAACAGCGCTGATCTTGTTGATCTCGGCGGAGAAGTTGGCGTCGTTTTGCGTCAACACCGTGGCGAAGAAATTCCCGGCCTGGCCAAGGAAGTTTTGCGGCCGGTCGGTGGTGTTGATCGTCAGGCTGGAGGTGAACTGCGCGTCGAACCGCGATAACGCAGCCTCCACGCCGGCGGTGCTGCTCTCGAAGACGGCAGGGTCGTAGATCGAATTCCCCGAGGCGTTAAACCGGCCCAACGCCGTTGTCGTTTGGTTGATCGCGACGTTCACGCCGCCACCTTGCCGAATGTTCTTGCTGTTCTGCAAGGCCATCGCCACACACTCTTCGAGGGTGAGATCCCAGTATTCGGTAAACTCCGGGTGGGTGAGCGTGAACGGACTATGGACCTGCCTCACTTCGTCGAGCGTGCGATGCGCAACGTCGGGCGATTCGAGTTCCGTGGCGGTGTCGATGTAGTGCGAAAGGTCGCCGTCGTTATGCAGATAGAATGGCTGCGTGGGATGACACCCCGTAAACACCATCAGCGCGATGAGAAAAAACGCTGGGAGTTTTGAGTTTTGCCGGCTCATCGATTCTCGATCCGTTGGAGGTTCAACACTCGGCCTGCGCCGAGCTGTGTTGCAAGTCACGCGATAAAAAGCGTTCTACGCAGTTTGCCGTGTCCCCCCGGACCGCTATTCCCACACGGCTCGCGCCTTTGCGGAAATAACCAGCGATTCAGATATCGGCCCCCTAATCGAAAAACTTTTGGTAAACCACACAACCGGCAAGCTTTTATTTTTATTCTTATTTACCCCCGTTGACCCATAATCCCAAGCCGAGGGGGCGTCGCGGCGTTGCCCGAAGAGTGGTTACTCGCAACCAGTAAAAAGAAAGAGAACCACCAATGGACACCGCCCATAAACACGAATTTCCCAACCAGCAATACTCGTGTGTGTTTGTGTTGATTCGTGGTTCCACAAAGCGGCCAAAACCACCAGTTTCACGCCAAAACGGTTTTGCTGAGTTTGCCCGCTTCTTCCTTGACGAACCGGGGGACGGCGTAGCCGGGCAGCCGGGCGCGCAGGACTTGCATTATTTCCAGCCCCTGTTCGAGCGGCGTTTCAAAGTGGGCCGCTCCCGCGACGCGATCGAGCTGGTGCAGGTAATAGGGCAAAATACGTAAATCGGCCAGTTTGAGGCATAGTTCGGTGAGCACGTCGGCGGAGTCGTTCACGCCGCGCAGCAAAACCGCTTGGTTGAGCACCGGAACGCCGGCGTCGATCATTGCGCCCAGCGCGGCGGCGACCTCTTGGTCGATTTCCGCCGGATGATTGACATGCACCACCACCCAAACCGCGAGCCGCGTTTTACGCAACAAGGCCAGAAATTCCGGCGTGATCCGTTGGGGAATCATCACGGGTAAACGCGTATGGATGCGTAACCGCCGCAGATGGCCAATCGAATCGAGTTGCCCTATCAAATCGGCCAGCGGCGCGTCGTCGAGCGTGAGCGGGTCGCCGCCGCTGAGCAGCACTTCATCGAGCGAAGCGTCGGCTCGAAGGGCGGCCAACGCCGGCGCCCACCGCTCGTCGGACGGGGCGGTGTCTTGGTAGGGAAAGTGGCGACGAAAACAGTAGCGGCAATGCACCGCGCAAACGCCGGTCACGAGCATCAGCGCCCGCCGCTGGTATTTTTGCAGTAGTCGGGGCGCGGTTTGTGCGGCGGCGTCGCCCACGGCGTCGAACGTGAAACCGGGCGCCGGCTGTAGCTCTTCCGCCAAAGGCAACACTTGCCGCAACAGCGGGTCGTGAGGATCGCCGGGTCGGATTCTGTTCAAATACGCCGGCGGAACGAACACCGGGAACGATTCGGCGGCCTCCCGTAGGCCGGCTTCATATTCGGGCGGCAAAGCCAGCCGTCGGCAGAGTTCGAGGGGGTCTCGAATGGCCGCCTTCATGGCCGCTTTCCAAGTGGGGCCGCCGGGGGGGGAATCGGTGCGGACAGAATCGCCGGGAGTCGCTATACTTGGCATGATGTCATTCGGGAGGGCGAAAACAGGTGAGATTGCGGCGTTTCGATTGATGATACTTCTCACGGCTACCAATGGCTCGTTTAACGGCAAGCCGAAGGCGGCTGTGTTTTGAACCCACGCGTTCGGGCAATGCAGAAAAACGCAGCCGCCTTCGGCTTGCCGTTAAACGAAAATGTGCCATTTTCAACCGAGAGCAGCATATTCATGATTTTTCACGACGACAGATATACCGCTCACAGATGAAAACGGCGCATGCTCAGGTATAGCGACCAAAACCATTCCAGCGAAGTAGGGACCAACCAGTGGGAACGTACAAAACAAGCGATTTTCGTAAGGGACTGAAAGTTCAGATCGATGGCGAGCCATACAGTATGATCGAAATGAACTTCGTCAAACCGGGCAAGGGGAACGCCTTTTACAAATGCAAACTCCGCAATCTTCTCCGCCACACCACGCTCGACCGCACCTACAAAGGCGGTGATTCGCTGGAATCGGCCGATGTCGAGGAAATCACCGCGCAGTACCTCTACCGCCAAGCAGACACCTTCGTTTTTATGCAAAACGAAACGTACGAACAGTACGAGCTGTCGGCCGAACAGGTGGGCGACGCCTGGAGATTCCTCAAGGAAGGCATGCCGTGTAGTATCATGCTGTTCAATGAAAACCCGATCACGATGACGCCGCCGAACCACGTGGAACTGAAAGTGGAATACTGCGAACCCGGCGCCAAGGGCGATACCGCCACGAACGTTACCAAACCGGTCAAGCTGGAAACCGGCGCCGAAGTGCTTGCACCGGCCTTCATTAACATGGGCAACGTGATCAAGGTCGACACCCGCAGCGGCGACTACGTGGAGCGTGTAAGCGTTTAGCACGCACCGTTGGAGTTCATGCTTCAGCATGTTTTTTCCGTCGCCGAAATTAAAAACCCGGCATTTTCAAAATGCCGGGTTTTTTTCACGCCATGCAACCACACGATTTCAAACCGACGGCGCCCTGGAGCCATTTGGAAATGCGCGCCAATCTGCTGCGCCGCCTGCGAGACTTCTTCCACCAACACGGCGTTTGGGAAGTGGAAACGCCCTTGCTTTCAGCCGATACCGTGATTGATCGGCACATCGACCCCATTCGTGTAACGCTGGCTGCCGATTCCAACAGCGCCGCGGCCGCACCGACGTATTGGCTGCAAACCTCCCCCGAATTTGGCATGAAGCGGTTGCTCGCCGCGTACGCCCAACCCATTTATCAAATCACGCGGGCCTTTCGGGCCGATGAAGTGGGCGCGTGGCATAACCCCGAATTCACGATTGTCGAGTGGTATCGGCCCGCTCACGCCATGCACGACGCCATCACTTTTCTCTCACAACTGGCCGACACCCTACTCAATTCTGGACCGGCCAAAACGACGTCCTATCGAAGTGCTTTCCAGCGCTGTCTCGGCCTTGATCCCATGGCTTGCTCCGAAGCCGACCTGCGACGCAAGGCCCAAACATTGAAACTCCTCGATGCGGCGTCTCTGGCGAACGCCCAAACTTGGGATCGTGATACCTGGCTCGATCTGCTGCTCTCGCAGTGCGTACAACCGACGTTGGGTGAGAACGGCGCTGAAATCATTTACGACTATCCGGCCAGCCAAGCGGCGCTGGCGCGCATTCGCCCCGGCGACCCGCCGCTGGCGGAACGCTTTGAACTGTTTGTTCAGGGCGTGGAGTTGGCCAACGGCTATTGCGAATTGCAAGACGCCGACGAACTCCGGCGCCGCAACCAAGAGGCGAACACACTCCGCCAGCGCGACGGCAAACCGCCTTTGCCAGAGGAGAGCCGCCTCCTACAGGCGATGGACCACGGCCTGCCGGCCTGTTCGGGAGTAGCGCTCGGTTTCGATCGCCTCACGATGCTGGCCGCCGGCGCCGAATCGATCGACCAAGTCATCGCCTTCCCCATCGACCGAGCGTAGTATTTTGGCAACCGTTCACGGTGGCGCGGGAAATTGCGACAACAATCTTTCCGACAACAATCTATTACCGGCTGCGACGAAAGGAAACTAGGCCGCAAAGACGCGCAGGGCCGCCGAGAAGAAAGTACGGACGAAACAGGGAAGGAATGACGAGGTGAGTTCATCATGAAAACAGAGACGCCAAGTAACCGATACCGTTTTTCTCTTCGCTCGCTCTTGCTCGCGATGCTCTTGCTGGGGTTCGCTCTGCGAATAGGGGCTCCCCTCTGGCGATACGTTTCCACGCCGCGTCCGCTCCTTGGACGAACCGTGAAAACTCGATTAGCGGTCAACGTCGCGATTGAGGTGGAGGTGTATGCCTGTGCAATCGAAGACCTTCAACGATACGGCCTTCTCCCGAAAGACGCTCGCAATTCCGCGACCTACGTTGCTCCGCCGCTTGACGAGCGACTACGCAATATTCGGCGTGCTTCAAACTCTCGACGATGGAAGCCCATCGCATTTCCGAGCATCAAGGTTGCTTCAGGTTGTCCGGTGACCTATTCGCGAAAACTCGACGGCCTCTTGAGACTTAAAAACGCTGAATATCGCATAGATTTAATACCAATATCGCGTGTCGGCGAAGGCATTCGTCTTGAGATTCGAAATGAATTGATCGATAACTCCGCATCGAACAACCGTCCAGAATGGAGTTTCACGGCAGTTGAAATGAACGAAAACGAAACAATCGTTACTGGGTCAGTATTCAACTGCGAAGGCCCTGAAAACAACAAGATCGGCATCGTTGTCATCGCGACGCCGACAAGGTTCGTCAGGCCTAAATGAGGTTTGCGCTTCACCGTGACGGAGGAGATTGCGACAACCCTTAGTTTGGCCGAAGGCCAACAGAAACAGAATCGGCAGGCAGCCCGTAAAAACGGTCCTCCCACGAATCAAAAATTAAGTGAACATGATAAACAACCAAACCTCAAAATCGCTTTCCCTGAAAACTTTCAGCCGTTGCTTGGCCAAACGGGGCCTTGCCTTGCTGGCCCTCGCTCTTGTTTTGTGGCCGCTGCCGGTGGAGGGCGGCGAAAACAGCACCCCCAGGAAAACGCAGTTGCGGGTGCTGTGTTACAATATCCACTATGGGCAAGGGAATGATGGGAAATACGATATCGAACGTCTGGCTGGCGTGATCGCGCGAACCAAGCCCGATTTGGTCGCCTTGCAGGAAGTGGATGTCGGCGTCAAACGCTCGGGACGCGTGCATCAGGCCCAGAGATTGGCCGAACTGACCGGAATGGCGGTTCGCTTCGGACCCACCCAACACTACGAAGGCGGCCTGTTTGGAAACGCCGTGCTAACGCGGCTGCCCATACAAGATGTGCGAATCCAGCCGCTGCCGTACACCGAGAGTACGCCGAAGCGCGTCACGTACCCTCGCGGCGCGATCGCGCTGCTGGTGCGAACGGCGGGCGGCAAAACGTTGCGATTCATCAGCACGCACTTCCAGCACAACGTTCCCGAAGACCGGCTGGCCGAAGCAAAAGCCATTAATGCGTTGTTCGCCGGCGACGACGCCATGCCCACCATTTTGGCCGGTGACATGAACGCCAAACCGGGCTCGGCGCCGATCGAAATGCTGGGCCAACGTTGGTCGAATGCGATCGACGCATCCGCCACACCGACGGCGCCCTCAACAAAGCCCACCTCCCGAATCGACTACATTTTCCACCGGCCGGCGGCGGCGTTCCGCCTTTTGCAATCGGAAGTCGTGGCGGAGAGCATGGCGTCCGATCATCGGCCGGTTCTGGCGGTGTTTGAATATTGAGGGTCGCTCACGGTGGCGAGGAAAATTGCGACAATAATCTATCCGATGCTGCGGCGGCCGACCGTATCCAACGGTGGACGACAAAGCACGTTCGGGCGCCTTGCAGGCGGCCCTCTTTCAAAAACGAGCGGGAAAAAACAATGGATAACAAACAACCCGACGGCGCTGTAATCGTCAGATTGTTGCAGATTATTATCGCGGCGATGGCGTTGGGCGTCGTTATGTTCGGCGGGTTCGTTGTCTTTCGATGGAGCGCCGCGGAGCCGGAATCTCCCCAATTGCTTACCGTGGCGGGCGCCGTGGCGGGTGTTTTCTTGCTGCTGGGACGCGTTGTCGCTCCCTCCGTTCTGGCGAACGTAGCGCGCACACGATATATGTCTATCGCCGAGACCAACGAAACCGCCGCTGGCGAACAACTCACGTACGGGTATCTACCGGTGGTGATTGTCAGCCGCGCTGCCGCGGAAGGCGGCGCCTTTTTGAATCTTGTCGCGGCTTTTGCCGATCACCACGTTCTGAGCTTGGCGTTTGCCGGAATATTGTTGTTGGCCGTTGTGCTTCCCTTTCCGACATTGGCGGGGCACGATGCCTGGCGCGACAAACAACTGCGAACAATTGAGGAAATGCGCAGTCTTGGACGACTTCGCCGCTGAAGCCGATATTTCGCCCAGCAAAAACATGCGTTCTCAGCCAGATTGTCAGTGGAATCGCAGCGGCATTCGGGTAGAATGCCACGCGAATCACGCAGGCGTGAAAGGCAGCGCCCTTTCCAACTTGCCGTGTGGGATTCAAACCCCATCGCGCGAGAAACTTTTCATTGCAAACTCACGAAGGAAAATCATGATGCGAACCCTGATACTATCGGCGCTGTTTCTCGTCGCGTTTCAAACGGTTGCGTACGCCCAAGAGCCGGAGAAAATGACCAAGGAGCAACTCCAAAAAATGTACCTGGACTATCTCAAGGAAGAAGGCTACGTGCCGCGCCTTGACGAAGACGGAGATGTGCAATTCAAATCGGAAGGCTCCACCTATTTTATTCAGATCAACGTGGATGACTCCGAATTCTTCCGCATCGGTTTTCCGAATTTCTGGAAAATCGAAAATGTCGAGGAGCGGCAGAAAGTGCTGGTTGCGGCGGACCACTCGAATCGGGCTACGAAGGTCGCGAAGGTTTATGTGATGAAAGACAACGTCTGGGGGTCGATCGAATTGTTCCTCGCGACTCCCCAAGACTTCAAAAGTGTTTTTCGGCGATCGATGTCGGCCTTGAAAACGGTGGTCGACACATTCGTCAAGAAAATGAGAGAGTGAACGCCGCAGGTTTATTCCGCGAAGGCGATCAATCGCCGCGCAACGCTTGCGACACAAGGTTTTGGTCGAAGTAATTGATCGACATGCCAGCGTCGACGACAATCGTCTGGGCATTGATTCCGCTGGAGCGAGGGCTCAACAGAAACACCGCCGTGTTGGCCGCTTCGCCGGTCTGCACGGCTTTTTTTCTGGGTATCACTTGCTCGGCGTAGAGGTACGCATCGACATAGCCGGGAATTCCCGCCGAAGCCGACGTTTTAAGCAGGCTCGGCCCCACGGCGTTGAAGCGAATGTTCGAATCGTGGCTGAACGATTTTGCCAGAAAGGCCAACGACGAATCGAGCGCCGCCTTGATCGGGGCCATGAACCCATAGCTTTCGCTCGCCATGCGAACGGTGGATATGGAAATCGTGACGACGGAGGCGTCGGCCGCGAGCATCTTTTTGAATGCGTTAGCCAGGGCGATCAGCGAGTAACAAGAGACGTCAACCGCCCGCAGGAATTGCGACTTACTCGTGGCGTGGAACGGTTTCACGCCGCCTTCGTAGTCGGCAAAAGCGATCGAATGCACCAGGCCATGAAAGACGACATCCTGGCGAGCCACTTCCGCTTGGAGGCGTTCGATCTGCTCTTCATGTTCGACGTCGCAGACGAACACCGGGGCGTCGGCCGTGAGTTTCGCGATCTCGGTTTTTCGTTTCTCACTGCGAACGACATAAAAAACACGGCCGCCGTTTTCCTCAATCAACCGCGCAATGTGATAAGCCACGCTCTTGCGATTGGCGACGCCAAACACCAAAAAACACTTGCCGGAAAGTTGTAGGAAATCGACCATGCTTTTTATATTGACTCTTCGGGGATTTTAAAGAGTTTATTGGTTCTTCATCGTTTCGCTGGATTGATTTTACAGGAGGGAACGAAGGGAACGGAGAATCTTGTTTTATTTCCTCTGTTTCCTCCGTTCTCTCCTGTTCCATTCGTATCGCGCGGAGTTCAGGCGATCCAGAACGGAGGATTGCGTTCTTGCGACCGGTGAAAATCATGAACGGTTACGTCTATTCGTTGTTGTGCGCCGGTTCACTTTTGATAGGGCGTGCCTTGGTAGAGCGCCGAACCGATTCGCACCAGCGTGGCGCCTTGCTCGATCGCGACTTCAAAATCTTGGCTCATGCCCATCGACAACTCTTCCAGGGAAAATTCGGGGAACTGTTGCTGGAGTTCGGCTCGCAGTTCGGCCAGACGTGCGAAGTCTTGCCGGGCTTGCTCCACGCCTCCGCCGCGACTCGCCATTCCCATCAGGCCCCGCACCTGAACATGGGGGTAATCTCGGCAGGCGGCGAGCGTTGCGGCTGCGTCGCCGGGCGGCAGGCCATGCTTGGAGGCGTCGCCCGAGATATTGATTTCCAGCAAAACCTGGGCCGGTCGCTCAAGCGTGGCAGCCGGCTGTTCGAGCGACTGCAAAAGTCGGGCGCTGTCAGCGGCGTGTAACAGCGCGAGCAGCGGCAGGGTGCGAGCCAGCTTGTTGCGTTGCAGGTGGCCGATTTGGTGCCAGCGAATCGGCAGGTCGGCGAGCGCCTCCGCCTTGCGCCACAGCTCCTGCGGCCGGCTCTCGCCGAGATCGGCGCAACCGGCGGCCGCCACCGCCCGGGCAACCTGGCTGTCGACATATTTCGTCACCGCAATCAACCGCACCGCGGCTGCATCACGACCGGCCCGACCGGCGGCCTCCGCCATGCGGCGGCGAATGCCTTGCAGATTCTGGCGAATTTGCGCCACCACTTCTTCTTGCAATGTTTATACCTCAAGCGGCTGAAAATGTGACATTCGCAGTAACATGATGCAACTGTGTCAATCCTTACCGTGCGAAGTAGAGCGTCTCCGGAAGCGGGTTATTCGATTTCGACCAACACTTCGACTTCGCCCGTATAATCGAATTGCCCCACCAGAAATTCGCTCGACAAATGATGCCCCAAAAAAGTTCGGGCGGCGGGCGGCGCCAGCGAACGATAGACCACCCATTGTTCGTGCCCGATTTGAATGCGGAAGGCGGCCGCGACTTCCGCCGGCGCGATCTCCAATTGCTCGGCCACCGTCAACTGCCGCCAAGTGATAGGACGGCTCCCGCGGCGCGGGTTGAGGTCGAGGAACAACGGGGCGTACAAACCGCGGCCCACGGCCTGTTGTTTGAGTTCCAGGCCGTGGTCGGCGTGTTGGAACGATTGCCGTCGATTCGCGCGTTTCCACTCCGAGAGCGCCAACGGCAAGACCGTGGCCAGATGTTTTTTTCCGCTCAGGCGAAGTTCGTTTGTTTCGTCTTCGGCGGCAACGCTGATGCCGTCGCCCAGCGGCCAAGCCGTTCGATAATGAATTTCGGCGTCGGCGTGCTCTGACGCCTTGCCGGAGGATGTCTTCTGGAGCACCGCGTCGGCCAAGAGCAGGAAGCGATCTTCGCGGGCCAACACCGCTTGCCGCTGCACGCACCAGCCGTTTTCGAGTTCGATTTCGAGTTCGAGAAAATCTGCGTCGTCATCGCTGATCCAACAAACTTCCTCCCAATCACCGACCGCTTGAAGCTCCTGGCCGTTGACGGTCACTTCCGGAATCGCCTCACCCAGCAGGAGGATATCGTTGCGAGCGGAAAGTTCACAAACGAAACGTCCTTCGTCGTGGGTGATGAGAAAGCGTTCACAGCGGGGCGCCATTTCCGGCCGCAGCAGATGCGTTTCCGCCCACTCCGAAGCCACGGCCGGCTCCGGCAATTCGTATTGGGAGGCGCCCGGTCCTCCCGGTAAAACGCACTTGGCGAGTTCGTTGTCTTCGGGGTCATTGGAGAGTTCGAGCGCTGTTTGCAGCAGCGGCTTGCAGTATTGGGCTTCGACGCCCGCGCCGAGCATTTGGCTGCCATCGGAACGCAGCAGTTGCAAAGCGCGGCGAACCATCCAGCCGTATTGTTCTTCGGCGTCTGGGGTGAAACAAGGTTGCTTCGCGGCGCGGCTGATGAGTAAAGAGCGCGTCCAGCAGGCCAACAACGGCCGCAGCAAGTGCAGGTTGCCGGCATGCGGCAAGCCCTCGCCATCGAGCAATTCGATCGGGCCGCGCGCGAGTTGCTCCGCCGCCTCTTGGCCCAGAAGACGGCAGTGTTCGACTTCCGGAAACAGATAGGACAGGGTCAGGGGGAGTTCGCCGGCGAGAATCTGATGCAACAGCGGCGATTCCTCCGGCGACAGCGCGACGGCGTCGTCGGCAACCGAGACTAACCGTCGCAACAGCCGCCACCAAAGATCTTCGCCCAATGTTTTAGCGGCATGCGGAAAAATCTGGCACCAGGCCAAGCAGTCGTAGGCGTGGGTCGGACTCAGTTCGCGGCGGTCGGCTTCCGCCAGCCAGGTTTGCAGCAATTCGGCGTTGGGAGCGATTTTTTTGCCCGATGGCCGCGGCGTCCGCTTCAACAAGGAGAGCGTGTCGCTGCCGGTTAACTGGTTCGGCGGGTTCCACAGCAAGGGGTTCACTTTACCAAACGGCGCCAATTCGGCCGGTGAAACCAGCGGCCGTTGCTTCAAGTGCTTACGCCACTGACGCCAGTCGTGGTTGAACGATTTGCCCGGAATGGCGGGGCCGGCGCCAAATCGTTCATCGTCTTCGGTGCGGAAAGAAATAGTCGTCGACATCGCCTAAGCGCCTCCCTGCCGTTGAATACATGGCGTCATCATGTAGCGAGAACAAGTCGCCTTGCGAAGTAACGCAAGACGCCACGGCCGATTCTACCAAACGTTTCCGACCTTCGGAACCAAACCGCCGCGCACGGCGGGGCCTTTCAATACACCAGAACCCGCAAGATTTTCCTCGTTTTTGGCGCCAAATTTGCGCCGTCATTTGAAGCGGGTATGGCGTTCGTTGCAAGTAAGAGTTCGTTGCAAGCCGGAGGCTTGGCAGCCATTAGCCGGTGGCTGAGCGCAGCGACGCCACCGGCTAATAGCTTGGATCCTGCCGGGATCGATTTTCTGCTCACTCCCGCCGATGACAAATGACTATTGTCAAATAACAAATGACCATTTCTTCCTGCTCAATACGGCCGCTTGGATAACTGGGGACCCAGAGCCAAAAAACTTATGTATAAACAACAACCCCAACCAAATTACTCAGTGGTTGGCGAAACCGTCTTGGTCTACAATAAATAGAAACAACAGGCCCTGCTTCATTCGCTCGGCTAACCTATTTCCCTCCTTGAGCACGCCGCCAACTCCCGCCCAACCAATGGAAGCGGAGAAAACGCAGCGCGTGGAAACCACCCGTAGGAGATGTTCCCCTGGCCACTTCACCCTACCGACTTGGCATGCTGGCGATTATCGCGATTGTCGTGCTGCGCCTCTGCATCGGCTGGCATTTCTTCAAGGAAGGCGCCAAAAAACTGAACGACCCTCAATTTTCCTCCAGTTCGTTTTTGCTCCAGGCGAAAGGCCCGCTGGCGGAATTTTTTAAGGGCAAGGTCGCCGATCACGATGGCGCCGAACGGCTGAATCAAGAACAAATCGTGCAGCGTTGGGACCACTACCGAAACCAAGCCGCCGATCATTACGGTTTCGACGAGAGCCAGCGGAAAAAAGCGGAAGCGATTTTCAAAACCCGCAAAAAACAACTGGCTTGGTATTTTGACCAAAACCGCGAAGATATTGACGTCTATTTCAAGGAGGTCGCGCGGCTGGCCGCAGCCAAGCACGATGAACACACTAGCCAATCCAAACTGGGCGGCTTGCGGGAATCTCGCGTGCCGTTCCAAAAAAGCTGGATCGACGACAAAGAACGAGAACTGCGCGGCACGGCCGCCCCTTGGCTGAACGCGCTGGCGCAACTCGACCAAGATTTTCAACTCGAACTTTACAATCTGGCCACGCCCGAACAACGTGCGGGCGGTGTTTTCGCCATGGAGAACCCGGCCAAAATGCCGATCGATACGGTGGTTACGTATCTGACGTTTTCCGTCGGCGTGTTGCTGATCTTGGGGCTGTTCACCCGCGTGGCGGCTTTGGGCGGCGTGGGCTTCCTGGCCATGGTGATCGCCACGCAGCCGCCCTGGATCGCCGACGCGGCGCCCACCTACAATCAATTTGTTGAGCTTGCCGCGCTGCTTGTCTTGGCGGCGGTCGGCGCCGGCCGTTATGCTGGCCTGGATTTCTTTCTCCCCTCATTTTGTTGCCGCTGTTGCGGTTCTCCAACGCAATCGCCTCAAACACAAGAGACAAACGCATGAATCTGACGCCCGAAGAACGCCAGGTAGGCCGAGATAATTTCAACCACGCGCTCGACGTTTCTCGCCGCGATTTTCTCAAAGGCGTGGTCGCCAGCGGGGCCGTGGCCGCCGGCGGCTTGGGCGCCATGTATTTCGGCTACGGCACGGTCGAAAAGCCGGTGCGCGTGGGCGTGATTGGCACAGGCGATGAAGGCAACGTGCTGATCGGCGCGATCAATCCCAGTTACCTGGAAGTGAAGGCCATCGCCGATATTCGGCCGTACAATCGGCATCGCGCTTTCCATGGCGATTGGGCCAGCCCCAACGCCGCCGCCGCCCGCCGCGGTCTGATGGATGTGTACGGCTGGAGCACCGAAGACGAAGCCCGCAAGCACGTCAAGGTGTATGAAAACGATTACCACGATCTGCTGGCCGACGACGATATCGAAGCCGTGATCATCGCCTTGCCGCTGCACCTCCACGCCGAAGCCGCCGTGGCCGCGATGAAAGCCGGCAAGCATGTGTTGACCGAAAAGTTGATGGCCCACAATATCGCCCAATGTAAGGTGATGTCGCGCGTCGCCCGCGAGCAAGATCTGCTCCTGGCCACCGGCCACCAACGGCATTACAGCGTGCTCTACGATAACGCCGTGAACCTGATTCGCTGGGGTCTGCTGGGAGAAATTAGTCATATTCGCGCCCAGTGGCATCGTGGCAACTTGCCCGGTCACGACAGTTGGCAACAGCCGCTGCCCGGCGGTGAAAAAGACGCCGCCGGAAAACAGATCGATAAAATCGTCGAGCGGCTGAAGAAAATCAAAGCCTCGCTGGCCAAGGAGAAAAATCCGGAGCGAGCGGCCATGCTCGCCAAGCAGGTCGCACAATGGCAAGCCTGGGACGCCGACAAATCAATCAACCCCGAAGACTTCGGCTATACCAACATGCAGCTTCCCAATGGGAAGCCACGCTCCGCCATGGAGGAGCTTTGCCGCTGGCGCCTCTGGGACAGAACCGGCGGCGGGCTCATGGCCGAACTGGGCAGCCACCAACTCGACGCCGCCAGTATTTTTGTCAGCGCGTTGCGCTCCGATGGCAAGAAAGCCCAACCTATTTCCGTCCATGCCGTGGGCGGGCGTCATACCTTCCCGCTCGACCGAGACGCCGACGACCACGTCTATTGCACCTTTGAATTTCCCGGCCCCGGTTACGAACCCGGGTTCGACGTCGGCTATTACGACCCGATCACGGGCTATCCCGGCCCGCAGGGCGTGCCCGCCTACGAACAAGATCCCAACAAGAAAATCGTGGTCACGTATTCGTCGATCATGGGCAACGGCTTCGGCGGCTACGGTGAAACCGTGATGGGCACGAAGGGCACGCTCGTTCTGGATCGCGAGAAAGAAGTCATGCTCTACAAGGGCTCTTCGACCTCCACCAACATCAAGGTGTCGAAAGGCCAGGACGGCGCGCCGGATGTCAACTCCTACGAGACCGGCGGCGATGCGCCTCTGGCCAAGGCCGCTGCGGCGCAAGGGCCGGTCAGCCGTGGGTATCGCGAAGAGTTGGAGCACTGGGCTTGGTGCATTCGCAACCCCGCGCCGGAAAACAAGCCTCGCTGCAAGCCGGAAGTCGCCCTGGCCGACGCCGTCATCGCGCTCACCTCCAAGGTTGCGATCAAAAACTCCCAAACCGACAAAGGCGGCTACATCCGCTACGAATCGGAATGGTTCGAGATCGATCACGACGCCACGCCCGACGGCAGCGATATCGCCTCGGAAAAAGCGAACCTCAAGGCCTAACCCAAACCGCGTTCACCAATGGGCTCAGCAAAGCCTTGCGGCTCTTCCGTTCACTGCGGCTAAGGTAAACATTCGACAAGCAGGAGTTCGCTTTCCATGCCCGAGACAATTCCGGACGCGCCTGCCAAAGAGCCAAGAACGGTTCCCCAGCCGGAGCCGTCTCGGCCGGAGACGCGGCCCGATCTCGATCCTTTTGAACCAAAGTGGCCGGAGACGCGGCCCGAACCGCAACCGAAAGCTTAGTTGTTCTGGCATGGAAGTTTCTTCGAGTTCTTCGTCTGATCGCCACGACCCCAGGTCCGACATCGTTCAGCAGACCAACAAGCGGCTGACCTTGAACCTGCTCATCCAGGGCGCCGCCGCGCACATGTTTGTTACGGCCAGCCATCTGGTCCGCGACGAACTTGAGCAGATTCGCCCTGGCCTGACCAGGCTGTACGATCGCTTTGCCATCAGCGGACAGTTGAACTATTGCATTGGCGAGGTCGGCCTGACTTTCGGACGCCCGAATCGTTGGTGGGGCTTTTCAAAGACGCCGCAAACACCGTTTCGCAACCATTTGCTGCTCGCGACGTATGGCAACCAACTCGCGACCGAGGAAACTCGGCATCTGAAGAAAATTGGCTGGCAAAAGTATGTGATCGGGATTCCGCTGCTGCACTGGTGCCAGTTCGTGCCGCTTTTGCTCCAGGTTCTGAGGGTTGAAAACGGTCGCGAGCAACAGTTGGCTCGATTGGCGGTTCAAGTGGTTTCGGAGATTTGGAACATACCCGAAGAACGCCTCGATGGGAGAATCACCCCAGCGGTCGCGTTCGGAAATCTACAGGCAAGCAAATCGTTATTGGCGAAGGTCGCTCGTGATGGCGCGGCCGGCTACGGCGGCGTGGAGCGTCGTGGCGATCGTTTCACGGTCGTCGCCAAAGCAAGGATATTTCCATTGCTGGTTCACGAGTTAGTCAAGGGAACGGTCGAATTGATTTGCCTCCACGGCTTGGGTGAATTGGAAGACGACGTTTATCAGGCTGTCACCGACGAAGCCGACCGAATCGAGTACGAAGCCTGGTTGTTGCAAGCCGGGCCCGCGATGTGGCGCAGGTTCATCGCGGTCGCCCCGCGAGACAGGCCACTCGCCAACACGTTGATGCACGTCGCCCGTCTCGACCCAGAGCCCCTCGAGACGCTGATGATGCAGGTCGTGGAAGAGCCTTCGCGGGCGGCCCAGACGTTGCGCGTTTTGGGCGCGGAGTCGGCTGGCTAACGCAGCGCGAATCTGTCGGCTCGTCGAACCGGCCATCGTACTGGAGGGGGCGCTTCGTGGTGAACCTGCCTGGCCAAACGATTCTCCGTGCGCCGAACGATCAAGTTCACCACGAAGAACGCGAAGAGCACGAAGGGAAGAGGCGGGGAATAAAACGTTTGACGCCATCGTTCAATTTGGCGTTGCTGAAGTTGATCAGCCATCCAATCCTCTATCTCGATGGAATTCAGTTCGAGGATCAC
>QIKY01000176.1 GCA_003233175.1 Planctomycetaceae bacterium
GTTCGCGCTTCAGCGGTGCTTCCGAGACGAAAACACGCTGAAGCGTGAACTCCAACGGTGGGCGGCAAAGTGTGTTCCCGCCCCCATTTTTTCGAGGCGTATGGTGCGGGTTTTTTTGTACGAATTTATCACGGGCGGCGGTTTGCTTACCGCAGGCGAAGGCCCGCCTTACGGCTCTCTGCTCCAAGAGGGCGCCGCCATGTTGGCGGCGCTGGCCGAAGATTTTTCGCATGTTTCCGGCGTTACTGTCGAGGTGCTGCACGATGCTCGTTTGCCCGATTTCGACCTCCCCCGGCGCCGCGTTTGGCGCGTTAGCGGGCCGCAAGACGAACTGCGTTTGCTCAAGCGTTTATCGGCCGAAGCCGACGCCACGCTGCTGATCGCCCCCGAAACCAACGGCCTGCTCAGCCGCCGCGTTCAAATCGTCGAAGCCGCCAACGCACGTCTGCTCTCGCCTGGTTCGACGCTGGTGGATCTGACGTCGGACAAAAATCGCACCGCCGCGTATCTGGCCGCGCGAGGCATTCCCGTTCCTCGCGGTTGGGCGTTGCAACCGGGCGCGCCTTTGCCGATCAATTGCCCCACGCCGTTTGTCTGCAAACCGGCGTGGGGCGCTGGGTCGGAGGGCGTGGCGCTGCTTCAAAGCCGCGGCGATTGGCGCCCCGCCGAGCCGCCAACACACCAGCGGATTGAAGCCTACTGCCCGGGAATCCCCGTGAGCTGCGCCTGGATAGGCGGAGCAAGCGTGCAAATTTTGGAGCCCTGTTTACAATGCTTGAGCGATGATGGTCGTTTCACCTACCAAGGCGGTCGACTCCCGTTGGAGGCGGATCTGCGGCGGCGAGCCCGTGCGCTCGCCCGGCGCGTGGCGGAGGCGCTGCCTGCGGCAAGCGGCTATGTTGGCGTCGACATGGTTCTGGGCCGAGCGTCTGACAACAACACATATTGCGATGTCGTGATCGAAGTGAATCCTCGCCTAACGACTTCGTATGTCGGCTTGCGGACCGCGTGTCGCGGCAATCTGGCGGAAGCCATGTTGCACGCGCAGGTCGGCAAATCGATGGACCTCGACTTTTCACCCGGCTGTTGGGAATTCGACGCCTCTGGCAATGTCTCGCAGTTGCAGGACGACCGGTAGAAAAGAACATCACTTATGACTTGGCTGGGTTTTGATATTGGCGGCGCGAACATTAAGTGCGCCACCGCTAGCGGGTTCGCCCAATCGCGCGCGTTCCCGCTGTGGCAAGAGCGGCGGCGCTTGCCCGAAACGCTGGCCAGCATGCTTTCCGAGATCGAATCTGACGGCGTTGCTTTTGATGGCGTCGTCCTGACCATGACCGGCGAGTTGGCCGACTGTTACGCCAACAAAGCGGAGGGAGTCGCGCATATTTTGGAGAGTGTTTCCCTGGCGGCGCGAGGGCGCCGTATTTTGGTTTATCTGACCGACGGGCGGTTCGTCGGTTTGGAGGAGGCTCGGCAAGAAGCGTATTTGGCGGCGGCGTCGAACTGGCGGGCGCTCTCACAATTCGTGGCCAGGTTCAGCGCCGGGCGACCAGCGGTGCTGGTCGATATCGGCTCCACCACCACCGATATCATTCCCATCGCCGATGCCGGCCCCGCCACGACTTCGCGCACCGATACCAACCGCCTGCAACGCGGCGAACTGGTTTACACCGGCGTTTCTCGAACGCCGGTTTGCGCCGTTCTGCAACAGACGAACTATCGCGGCGGAAGTTGCCCCTTGGCCAAGGAGTGGTTCGCCACAATGCACGATGTGTATCTTGTGTTGCAAGACCTGCCGGAAAATCCGCTCGCTCGCGATACCGCCGATGGCCGTCCTCAAACCATGTCCGCGAGCGTCGCGCGATTGGGCCGCACCCTTTGTGCCGACCAGCGGGAATTCGATGTGCGCGATGCCCTCGCGCTGGCCCGCGCTGCCGCCGCGGCGCAACAGGAAGAACTTCTGCAAGCTTTGCGGCAGGTGGTTTCCAGCCAGGCGAATTTTCAGATGGCGGTGCTTTCCGGCGAGGGAGAATTTCTCGCCGACCGACTCATCCAACAAGCCCAACGCGTTGGTATGCTGCCGCCCGACTTGGCAATCGTTTCGCTGAAAGACAAAATCGGCGAGGCGGAATCTCGCTGCGCGCCGGCCCACGCGCTGGCGGTGTTGGCGGAGGAGCAATTCCCATTGCCATGAAATGCTTACGCGTGGTGAAAGTGGGCGGCAGTTTATTGGCATGGCCAGGGCTGCGTCCGGCGTTGGAATCCTGGTTGGCGTGCGAAACAACTCCCGCCGTATTGATTTGCGGGGGCGGGCGCCGGGTCGAGGCGGTGCGCTGTTCGTGGCGAGTGCGGAACCTCACACAGCAGGCGGCTCACTGGCTTTGTATTGAGGCCATGGAAACTACCGCCCGGTTACTGGCTGAAAAGATCAGCGCCGTTCTGACCGACGCCCGCCAAGAATCGGAGTTGTGTCAACAGGCCCGGCGGCACGCCCGAGTGGTTGTTGATGTCGCGCCTTTCCTGCGATATGTCGAACCGACGATGGCCGGCCCTGCGCTGCCGCAAGATTGGAGCGTCACGAGCGATTCCATCGCCGCCCGCCTAGCCCAATGGCTACAGGCCGAACAACTCGTGTTGTTGAAATCGGCCGACCCGCCACCAGGCGATTGGCAAAGTTGGGCCGATGCCGAGTATGTCGACACATGGTTTCCCCGCGCGGCCGCCGACTACGGCGGCGCTGTGGGGGCGGTGAACCTGCGCAGGCGAGCATTCGACCGGCGCCCATAACCGCCGGCGAATCAAGGAGATTCATCCAATCCCCAGATATTATCGATTCTGACCACGCAACATTTGCACGCCGCCCCACACCACCAAGCCGGCGCCGAGCGCCATGATCGCGGGTGAGCTATTGGTGCCGATCAAGGCTAGATTTCCGGTAGCGCCGCCAATAATAAACACAACTCCAATTACTACGTTCCACATGATCATTCCCTTCGCGGAAGGCGCCAAGCAAAAACCCCTCGCGAGTAATTCGCTCAGGCGGAAACCGTCAACAGAAATAGCGAATGTAAACTTCCTCGCATGCGGCGTCAATGTTTTCTTCCGAATAATCCCCAATTGCAATCCAGACCGTACGAAGACGTATACGATGGAAGTGTCGTTATCGAACGCTCGTTTTATACCGCGAACGGTTGCCGCGAGTGATTGAACGGCAAGCCAAAGTCGCAGATTCACGGCTGCTTACCGCCAATTCAAGGGAGATGTTTATGTCGGTCCTCACGCGCGTCATGGTTTGGGCGGTGTTATTTTCAGCGGTGGGTTGCCGAACCGGGGTTGGGCAAGAGAAAGCGGAGAAGGGGAAAGGGGATAAAAACCCGCACCAACTCCAACTGCAAACCCGCAAGGTGATTGTGTTCAAGGATGGATACGCCCTGATCGTGAAACACGCCACCGCCGTGACCGATGAAAACGGCGACGTGTTTACCCACGAAGCGCCCGACGCCGCCGTGCTGGGTTCTTTTTGGTCGGTGGCGGAAAAGGGAGAAATGTTGTCGTTGAAATCCGGCTGGGAGACCATCGAATCTCGAAAAGACGTACAACTCCCCTGCGCCAGCCATTTGGAAGTGCTGGAGGCGAACGTGGGCAAGCGGGTGCGAGTCGAGCGCAGCGGCGGGCTGACTCATGATGGCGTGATCGACCGCGTGCTGATGCGCCCCATTGAGGCGCGATCCACGCGTTTATTGCCCGCCGATTCGTTTGGGAGCCTCAGGGCCAACGCTCCGCCGGTAAACATCATCAACCAACAGGGGCAGTTCTTTGTATTGCGCAGTAACGAACAAGACGTTCTGCTGCCGATTTCCGATATTCGCACGCTTTCGATCGATAAAATGAACACGACCGTTGCGCGGGAAGTCCGGCGAAGCGAGCGCGTCAAACGGATGACGTTTCGTTTCGCCGAGCCGAATCAGCCTTGCGAATTGACGATCATGTATTTTCGGCCGGGCGTCCGTTGGATTCCCACCTATCGAATCGATCTTCATGAAACAGGGAAGGAGAAAATGGCCGACATTCGCCTGCAAGCCGAACTGCTCAACGAAGCTGAAGATTTTGACGCTCCGGTCGATGTGGTTGTCGGTTCGCCGAATTTCCGTTTCCGCAACACGCCCAGTCCGCTGGTGTTGGAAAACACCATGCGCAACGCGCTGGCGCAAGCCGAGCCGCAACTCATGGGGCAACTTCGCATGGGAAACAGCCTGTTCAACGCGCAGTTCCAACAACGGAGCGGCGAAAGCAGTCGACCGATTCCCAATCGTGAGGCGGCGGCGGTTGTGTTGCCCGCCGAACTCAGCGCCGGCGGCGTGCAGGAACTATTTGTGTACCACCTTCCCCGACTGCATCTGAAGAAAGGCGAGCGAGCGTCGCTGCCTCTGTTTGCCGCCGAAGCGTCGTATCGGAATGTCTACACCTGGGAGGTCCACGTTCAGCGAAACGCGACCGCAACCGCGCCCGCCGGCGCGGCGGTCGGCTCGCCGTTGCGTCTATCCACGAACCAGGTTTGGCGACAAATTGAACTGGCCAATCGAACGCCATTCCCCTGGACCACCGGTCCTGTGATGATCATGCAAGACGGCCTGCCATTGGCTCAGGAGTTGCTAACGTACACTTCAGCCGGAGAAGGCGTGCGCGTGCCGCTAACTATTGCGGTCGATTTGAAGGGCTCCTTCGCGGAAGAGGAAGTTCGCCGCCAACCGAACAAGCTCCATTGGAATGGAAACCAATACGCGCAAATCGATCAGTTGGCGAAGGTGGTGTTGCGCAACAACAAAAACGAGGACGTCGAGGTTGAAATCACGCTGCGCATGGGCGGCAAGATTGACGCCTCCGAACCCGAAGGCAAAACTCGCATTAGTGGGTATCTGGCCGACGACTGGCGCAACTATCGGGGCGACGGGTCGGTCAACAATAGCTCGCAGGTGCTATGGAAAACACAGGTCAAGGCCCGCAACACGGCCAAGTTCCGCGCGGACTACCACTACTTTCTCCGCCAATGAGGCATTGGTTGCTATTACGTTGTTCACAAGCCGAGCAACTGTTTTACTTCGGCAAATTTTTCCAGGGCGAAGTCCAAATCTTCCCGCGTGTGGGCGGCCGATATTTGCGTGCGAATGCGGGCTTTGCCGCGCGGCACGACGGGAAAGGAAAATCCGATCACGTACACGCCGCGCTGGAGGAGTTCGTCGGCCATGCGGGCGGCTAATGCGGCGTCGCCGAGCATGATCGGCGTGATCGGGTGTTCGCCAGGAAGCACATCCAACCCCAACTGTGAAACACCTTGGCGAAAATAACGCGTGTTGCTTTGAAGGCGATCTCGCAGTTCGGTCGAGTCGTTGAGCATTTTTAGCACTTTCAGCGAGGCCGCCACAATTGGCGGCGCCACCGAATTCGAGAACAGATAGGGCCGCGAACGCTGCCGCAACAGTTCGATGATTTCCTTGCGTCCGCTGGTGTAACCGCCGCTTGCGCCACCCAGCGCCTTGCCCAGCGTGCCGGTGAGAATATCGATACGGCCCTGCACGTTGTGGTGTTCGTGCGTGCCGCGGCCGGTTTTTCCCATGAAGCCGACGGCGTGGGAATCGTCGACCATCACCAAGGCGTCGTACTTATCGGCCAGGTCGCAAATCGCCGGCAGGTTCGCCAGGTAGCCATCCATCGAAAACACGCCATCGGTGGCGATCAGGCGAAATCTTGCCGATTGGGCCGCCTGCAATTGCGTTTCCAAATCGGCCATGTCGTTGTTCCGGTAACGATACCGCTGCGCCTTACAAAGCCGAACGCCGTCAATAATACTGGCGTGATTCAATTCGTCGGAGAAGATGGCGTCTTGGCCGTCGAGCAGCGTTTCAAAGAGCCCGCCATTGGCGTCGAAACACGAGGTGTAGAGAATGGTATCGTCGGTTCCGAGAAATTGGCTCAGCGCTGCTTCCAATTCGCAATGGATCTGTTGCGTGCCGCAGATAAACCGCACCGAAGCTAGGCCGTAGCCCCAGCGGTCGAGACCGGCGTGCGCCGCGGCAATCACGTCAGGATGTTCGGCCAAACCCAGATAGTTATTCGCGCACATGTTGAGCACCGGCGGCGCATCGCCCACGCGCACATGGGCGTCTTGCGGCGTGCTGATCGTGCGTTCCGATTTGTAGAGTCCGCCCGAGCGAATTTGATCGAGCCGGGTTTGAATATCTTCCCGCAGGCGGCCGAACATGGTGCTTTTCTCCAGAGTTTGATTTGGAAGTTCTTATAGATAACTTTAACATCGTGCGGGAAATTACTGTATATGGCTCACTAGATTCGGCTCGGTCCGACCTTTTTCATCGAACCGTTCACGGGTTTTGATCTGTCGGCTGGATGTTATCGCAATTTCCTGCAGCGCCGGCGGAAGTTCAGATCTTGTTCGGCGGTTTCTGGGCGGACATTTCAACGCAGAGGACGCAAAGTCGCGGAGGGCCGCAGAGGGCCGGCGCCAATAATCTCGGCTCAAGTTGACGATGCAATGCAATCGCACAGCCGATGAACATCGACGATATTTTGTTTTCTTACCTTTCGTTCTTCTCTGCGGCCCTCTGCCCCTTTGCGGGCTCTGCGTTTCCCGTCTTCGTAACCGTATATCGGTTATTCACCGTGGGATAGATTGTTGCCGCAAATTCCCGCAGCGCCGTGAACGGTTACTTTTCCTCGAATTGTGGCGGCGGCAAATGCTGAATGTCGGAGGCGCCGGAGAATGATCTGAGAATCGTCCTGCAAAACAGCGCGGCGGCTGCTAAACTAGAGGTAATCATTGCTCCAAATTGAGGACTTTTGCATGTCGTTCGGCCGCTGCCCCTATTGTTCCGACGAAATTTTGCTCCCCGACAAGGCCGCTCCCTTCTCGCGCGTTCAGTGCCCGCTTTGTCGGGAGGAATTTGTGCTCTCGGAGGTTTTGGACCGTATGCCGCCCCAGTTGATCGTGCTGGATGCAGAAGATTCCGAAGATTCCGCCGAAATACTCCAGCCCGCCCCCGCTTCCCTGACCACGATAGCGCCGGATGCGTCGTCGCCCGAAGATTTCAAAATAGCTCCCCTCGAAAGCGATCAAGACAGCAGCGGGCCAGAAGGTAGCGGGCCGCAAAAACCGGCGGCGCCTGTACAGTTCGCGATCAACGCCGGCGATGATTACGAAGAGCAACCGACCGGCAAACGCATCGTCACTGGTGGGAGGAATAAAAAGAACCCGCTGGTCGAGGTGGTGAAAATAGTGCTGGGCGGCGTGGCCGGAATATCGATCGCGCTGCTGATTCTCTTATGGTTGCCGGGCAAGTGGCAGCGCGATCCTTTCAAGATCGGCCCGAAAATCGGCCAGTACGCGCCTTTCATGGTCCCCGCCAATTTTCGCCCCGGCTGGAAAGCGGAAGATGATATCGAGTTTGACGAAAACGCCGCCGATGACGCGGGCTTTGCCGCCAGCGCCAAGAAATTTGAAGAGGCGCTCGCCAATGCGGAGTCTGCTCCAGAAGATCTGCCCGGTTTTTCCAGCGCCTTCCAACATCCCTCCGACCCCGCCGACGATTCCTCTGCCGCTACGGCGCCGGCCACGTCGAACGAGGCGCCGCCTTTGCCGGGGCTGCCTTCCGAACCAGAACCGGTAACCGCGCCGGCGGATGATCCGGCAGCGCTGGCGGATGAACCAGCGGCGCCACAACCGGTCGATCCTCTCTCGGCGGCGAACATTCAATTAGACCTCAACGTTGGCGCCAAGCCGGCGCCCGCAAAGCCCGAAGACGCCTCGTCGGAATCCTCCGACAAACCAGCCGCCCAAAAACCGAAACGTGAATCGGAAGAGGCGCCCGAAAAAAAGACCGATAAGGCGGAAGGGCCTTCTGTTTCCCACAATGCCGCCGCCCTGCAAACTGCCTTGGAAACGCTCGCGGTCGCACAGCAGGCGTTTGTCGCGGCGGACGAGGGAAAACTTGGCGCCGCCGCCGATTATTACCATGCCCTGGCATCGCTGGGCGAGGTGCTGGCGGCGATGCCAGACGACAACAATGACGATGTAAAACAGACGCTGGCGAGAATCGACAAAGCGCTGGGGCCGCAAGTGCTTCAAGAGAAAAAATTCGCCCTCGCCATTCGCGACTTGGGCCTCAAAAGACTAGCGGAAGCCGAGAGTGGCGGCGTGGCGCTGATCGGCTCGATTCAAGCGATTGAAGAGTCGGACGGCCTGTTCCTCACAACATTAAAACTGTTCTCGTCGGAAAAAACGGTGACGCTCCTGCACCAGCAAGATCCTCGCCAGCGCTTCGCCGCCGGCGCGCGTGTGGTTGTAGTGGGCGAGTTGTATTCCCACGCTGAGGAAGCATCACCGGAATTTTCAAAAGGCGCACCGCCAGCGGTGCTGCATTCTCGCGTGGTCGTTCTGGCGAAGTAATATTGCCTGCCCTATGCATTCCATTCTTCAACTTGGGGCGGGGGAGTTGGCGGCGCGCATCGCCGGCGGCGAACTGTCGTCGCGCGAGGTGGTCGGCGCGTTCATCGCCAGAATTGAATCGGTGAACGGTGCGCTCAACGCCATCGTGACGCCCCTGTTCGAGCAAGCGATGCAACAGGCCTTGGCGGCCGATGAAGCCCAGCAGCGCGGGGAACCGCTGGGGCTTTTGCATGGCGCGCCGATCACCGTCAAGGATTCGTTTCACGTCGCGGGCGCGCCGCATTCGGTCGGCCTGACGCATCAAACGCGGCGGTTGGCCGAGCAAGACGGCTCCATCGTGGCCGCGCTGCGCCACGCGGGTGCGATTATCGTGGGGAAAACCAACGTCTCGCAACTGATGCTTTTTCACGAGACCGACAACCCCGCATACGGCCGCACCAACAATCCCTGGGATGTGGCGCGAACGCCCGGCGGCAGTTCCGGCGGCGAAGCGGCCATTATCGCTGCGGGTGGTTCGCCGCTGGGCATCGGCGGCGACATGGGCGGCAGCATTCGCACGCCCTGCCACTTTTGCGGCGTGCATGGCATCAAGCCGACCAGCCGCCGTTTTGCCAAGAGCGGCGCGGTCGTATGTTTGCGGGGCATGGAGTCGATCCAATACCAACCTGGTCCCATGGCGCGGCGCGTGGCCGACCTCGAACTGGCCCTGCGCGTTCTCTCGCAACCGGTCGGACCGCCCGACGCCGAAATGCCGCCGCTGCCGCCGCCCATTGCCGCCAACTGCAACCTTGCCGCCATGCGCATCGGCTACTGGACCAACGACGGCTTCCACACGCCCACGCCGGCTATCCAACAAGTGGTGCGAGACGCAGCAGATATACTGCGAGCACAAGGCGCTACCGTGTTTGAAACGGAGCCGCCGGATGTCGAACAGGCCATGCGC
The DNA here is from genome assembly GCA_003233175.1 of Planctomycetaceae bacterium. Classification (GTDB taxonomy): domain Bacteria; phylum Planctomycetota; class Planctomycetia; order Pirellulales; family Pirellulaceae; genus SZUA-33. The sequence goes on from QIKY01000176.1 coordinate 9,405, forward strand.
GTTTATTTTGGACTCGTCAGCGCCGACGGCGGCGACAGCCTTCGCCGCCTGCTGGCGGGCAGCGAAGTCGATGTTCGCGTGCGAAAGCTCTTGAAACTGGCGAGCATGCCCAGCGCCGCGCGGAAGGTCGCCGGGCCGTTGTTGCGGGCGTTCGGTAAACGCCGCGTCGCTCGCCTGCTCGAATGGGCGGCGCCTTTATCGGCCGCCGGCTATTGGCGGATGGAGTACGAACGCCAGCAGATGACCGATCAATTCGTCGCCCGGTTGCACGCCGAGCGGCTCGATGCGATTCTCTGCCCGCCGCACGCGCTGCCCGCCTTTCCGCATGGCGAATCGGTCGAGGCGATGTCGGCGGCGAGCTATAGTTTTTTGCCCAATCTGTTGGGTGTTCCGGCGGGAGTCGTGGCGGCGCGAACCGTTGAAGTTGCTCCCATCCCCCATTCGTCGGACGACCGGAATACCACGAAGCCGGCCGACGCAACAACAACACTTCCGCTAGGCGTGCAGGTATTGGCGCCGCACTGGCGCGACGACAGCGTATTGGCCGTGATGGCGGCGTTGGAATCCGCCTTTGAAGAACAGCCCGAATACCCGCTGCACACGCTCGTCGGCTGAGAGCTCGGCCTTCTCTTGCACGCCATACTTCACACGGCTAGTAATGGCTCGTTTAACGGCAAGCCGAAGGCGGCTGTGTTTTTCTGTCTTGCCGGAACGCGCGGGCTCAAAACAAAGCCGCCTTCGGCTTGCCGTTAAACGAAAAAAACGCCATTTTCAACCGTGAGCGGTACAGGCGCGTTTGCCGACGGCCTGGCAACGTGCAACCGCGCTTTCGTTCGACTAAAATGTAGACGCGTTACATTTCCTTCGCTTCCTCTCCGAGGCCTTACGATGATTCGACGCCCGATGATCGCGATTTGTCTCCTAGGTTTGATGCATGGACTGGTCGCCTTGGCGCCCGTCCGCGCGGCAACGCCGCGGCGGCCGAATGTGTTGTTTATCGCCGTCGACGACCTCAACGATTGGGTCCACTGCCTGGGTGGTCATCCCGACTGCCAAACGCCCAATATTGACGGTTTGGCGGCGCGGGGCGTGTTGTTCGCACAAGCCCATTGTGCGGCGCCGGCGTGTAATCCTTCACGCGCTGCGTTGCTGACCGGCATTCGCCCTTCCAGTTCGGGCGTGTACGTGAACCCGCAACCTTGGCGGCCCGCGATGCCGGATGTCGTCACATTGCCGCAGCACTTCATGCGGCACGGGTACCATGTGGTGGGCGGTGGAAAAATTTATCACGGCAGCTATCCTGACAAACGCTCCTGGCACGGCTACTTCAAAAAATCGGCCGATCCCAAACCCACGGCGGCCATTTTGAAAGATCGTCACAGCCGCGCCGGCGGCGTCGTTTGGGGACGGCTCGATGCGCCCGATAGCGCCATGGACGACTACCGCGTTGTCTCTTGGGCGGCCGACTATCTGAAGCAAACGCACGACCGGCCGTTCTTTCTGGCTTGCGGCATTTATCGCCCTCACATGCCGTGGCAGGTTCCGCACAAGTATTACGATCAATTCCCCTTGGACAAAATCACGCTGCCCGACGTTCCCGACGACGACCTGAACGACGTTCCGGCGGCCGGCATAAAAATGGCCAAGCCGAAAGGCGATCACGCCACGATTTTGAAAACCGACAACTGGCGTTACGCGGTGCAAGCCTATTTGGCCAGCATCGCTTTTGCCGATGCACAAGTGGGCCGTTTGCTCGCAGCGCTCGACGCCAGCGAGCACCGCGAGAATACCATCGTCGTGCTCTGGGGTGATCATGGCTGGCACCTGGGAGAAAAGCACCATTGGCGAAAGTTTTCGCTGTGGGAAGAGGCCACGCGGGCGCCGCTGATGATTTTCGCGCCCGGCGTTACGAAGCCCGGCGGCGTGTGTCGGCGGCCGATCGATTTTATGTCGATCTACCCCACGCTGGCGGAACTTTGCAACCTACCGATTCCCCAGCATGTTGAGGGCCCAAGCGTAAAACGGTTGCTGGAAAACCCTCAAGCGGCATGGCCAGGCGTCGCGCTCACCACGCATGGACGTTTGAACCACGCCGTTCGGGATGAACGTTACCGATACATTCGCTACGCCGACCAAACCGAGGAACTTTACGATCACGCAATCGATCCCATGGAATGGAACAACATTGCGTCGAACCCCGATTCCGCCGCCATCATTGCCCGCTTGCGAAAACACCTGCCGAAAACAAACGCGCCCAACGCCGCGTTCGATACGAAACGAAGGCGAAAGAAAAAGTAGGTGTTAGCCAGTGCGGCCCGAGATCACGCTTCAGCGTTGCGATTGGGTTTGGGAATTGCTACGAGGTCTCGACTTGCCCTCAATCCGAATTTAACTAACCCGACGGTGAAACGGTTATCGTGGCGAGTATGGCCAACCTGTGGGACGGGAGCATATCCCTATTTCACGGGTTTGAAATGAGTATAATCGAAGTGCGTTTCAAAGTTGCTGCATGAGGCAATCGGGCCGCCCGGCGGACCCTTGGCTGCCAAACTCACGAAATGACCACAGCGATGGGCCTCAATCGTCTACGAGATATTCTTGGTCGACACATCGCCAACAGAAAAGGCGATGTTTATCATAAAGACATACCCTCCTTCTGCGAGAGGCTTGGTTTAAGCGAACCGCCCGACAACGACAGACTCAGCAAGAAGGAGCGTCTCACTGCATCGCTCGCCAAAACGCCCGACCATCGTCTACCGGAAGTAGCTAATCGACTTCTTGACGAATGTTTTCTTGACGAATATTCGACGATGTCTTCGGCCGACCGAAACATTATTCAAGATATTATTTGGCCGGCTGGTCCAGATATTCCAAAACGATACCGCCGTGAGATTGCCAAAGCCCTTGATATTGATGACCTTTTTGTTGATGCGTCTAAGTTTGACCAGTTACTTGCAAGCCTTTTCGATATGCTTCAAGGATACGACGACCTCAACGTTTTCTTGGGCGAATCAGATGAATCCCTTGAGGCGCAAATCCAGCGACATGTACATCGTGACCCAGGAGGTTGGAGTGTAGAGAAGTTATTCAACGAACTGGACGCCTTCGAAGTCACCGACGCCAGATTCCGAAAATTCCTTGAAGGCCTTGCATCCCCGGACGTCATGCCTGACGTTCAAGCACAACGGCGATTCGTAAACTTGGTAAATCCCTCGCTCGCGAAATGCGGACTGGAAATGTCCGAGATAGGAGTGAAGGATGGATACCCGCTGTTCACGCTCGTTACTAAACAGGCAGCTCACGGGTCACGTCCCAAAAATCTTATATTCGCGTCTTCGGTGAAACCCGACCTTCGCTTTCGAGATGCGGTCAATAACGATGTCGAGATTGTAACAAACGTCGACAAGGTCCTCGTCTACGATGAACCAATTTCCTCTGACGGGATTCGCTGGTGCGACCTGCAGGCTTGGTGGAAGAAACTCCACAGCGTCGACGATGATGACACTGCCAAGAAGCAGCTTTACACAAGGCTGCGTCATGCACTTCCCAAGGGCTCACCTCCACAACGTTTGTTCTTTGAAGCCTACCACGAAAAGTTTAGTGACCACATTCCCCGACTTCCAGCATTGCTCCCAGAGGTTTGGCTTCATTGGGACCCATATACCGTCAAGCAGCGAGGAAAAGATGCTCTGATTAGGTCTCGAATGGACTTCCTCATGCTGATGCCAGGGGGTGTTCGCGTCGTCATGGAAATTGATGGGAATCAACACTATTCCACCAATGGCCGAGCCGATCCCAGTCTTTATGCTCGTATGGTCGCCGCTGACCGCATCTTAAAGATGGATGGATATCACGTCTTTCGGTTCGGCGGTGCGGAACTCCAACCCGGCAGCGGCCAAACCATCGTTGGCGATTTCTTTACGGCGCTGTTTCGCCGGTTTGACGTAGACATCGCAACCCTTTAACCAAGTAGGCAAGGGGCCGCAGTACGTATCGACCGGACTCAATCGAATCAGACTGCCGATCGTTACGCGAATTGACGACATAAGGTGTAGCCGCATGGCTACAGTTCTGGTATGATTGAAATCCGCAGGACGGAGACATTTGCAAAGTGGCTGGATGGTTTGCGCGACATACAGGCGCGTTCTCGTATTCTTGTGCGAATTGAACGGTTGGCGGCAGGAAACCCTGGAGACGTCAAACCTGTCGGTGAAGGTGTTTCGGAATTGCGGATTGCCTACGGTCCTGGTTATCGGGTGTATTTTGTCAAACGAGGGAAAGAAGTGGTTATCCTGCTAGCTGGCGGTGATAAGCGAACTCAAGCAAAGGACATCAAGACGGCCATGCGTCTCGCGCAAAACCTTTAGAACTCCTAACATAACCCCTGCGTGGCGTTTCAAAAACGGAGTTTGATGCTGACCTATCAAGTTGTGTTAGAAGGTATTAGGAATATATCATGGCTAAAACCATTACCACTCATTACGATGTTGCCGACCACCTCCGCACGCCGGAGGAAATGGCAGCCTACCTAGAGGCCTGCCTTGAGGATGCAAATGGCGACGCCGCATTTATCGCCAAGGCGTTGGGCGATATTGCCCGTGCTAAGGGTATGTCGCAAGTCGCACGCGACGCCGGCGTGTCGCGTGAAAGCCTTTACAAGGCTCTTTCAGGAGAAAGAACTCCCGGCTTCGATACCATTCTCAAGGTTATCAAAGCACTTGGCTTGAGGCTGCACGCCGAAGCAGCCGCGTTGGGCGAACAAGAATCGCCACGGGGGGCGTCCCAAGCGGCGAACCGGTGAGATGGGTCGTTTCGCCATCAAAGAGTGGTTGCCGGCAACCACTACATGACGGCGAAGGACAAGACAACTCCGGCCACGACCACCAGCACCACGATGTTAATGGCGTACGCCGCCGTGAGGCGCCAATTTTGCTCGCCTTCGCCGCCGGGTTCTTTTTCGAGATGAAATAAAACCCACATCGAATAGAGCGTTAAAAGTGGGGGAAAGAAAAACGCGCCAATCACCGCGGCCCGCCAGGCGCGAATGATCTCGGGTGAAATTTCGCTGGGGAGGTCGTCGTGGTCTTCTTCTTCGTCGGCCTCATCGTCGTAGTAGATACCTTCGTCGGATTCATCGTCTCCGGTGAAATGAGCGTCTCCGAAATCGTCGTGTGCTTCGTCTTGAATGCTCTCGGTGGCCGCCAAGATTTGCTGCGCGCGGTCGGCGTCGTCGTGGCTGACCATCACACTGACCCCGGCAATGCCGGGCCCCATGTGCCAGAGCGCGTTCCCGGTCGCTTCGCCATTCAATCTGGCGGGAATCCCCTCAGATTCGAGCCGGTTGCGAACCAACGCCGCTTCGGTGGGCGAGAGCGAATGGGCAATTTCAAAGAGTTCATTCATGGCTTCCCACCATGGCTCTGTCCGCGAAGGCGATGGGCATTCTGTAATACACGAATTAATCTCCCATTTAACTCGTAAATGGCCCGAATGGCAAATCTGCCGAAATGGCGTTTCGCCCCGTAATAGATTTCCCAGCGAACTTTATCTTTCTTTTCGTCAGCAGGTAGGCGGCTCGACGTGTGTGCGGCGGGGCGTAAAATGGCGAGCGTTGGTTCAATCTTTCCGAAATCGATTTTGGTTATTTCTTTTTGACGGAACCTCATACATGGCCGAAGCCGCACCGACCAGACTTGGAAAGCCCGCCTGATCGAGGAAGAGATTCATCGGCTGATGTTCGACGTGGAGGACGTGTGATATGGGAAGCCCCATCAACAAAATCACCCTCAAAGGGTTCAAGTCAATTCAATCACTCGAAGGGTTCGAGCTTGGGGCATTGAATGTTCTGATCGGCGCCAACGGTTGTGGCAAAAGCAATTTCGTGAGCTTCTTTTCGTTCCTGCGGGAACTGATTGAAGGTCGTCTTGAGAAGACCGTGAATCTCGCCGGAAGGTCTGACGCCCTCCTGTTCCTTGGCCCGAAGGTCACCTCGAAGATCGAGTGCAAACTTGACTTTGGCGACAACGGGTACAGGTTCACGCTCGAAAGGACAAAAGACAGTCGGCTCATCTTTGGCGATGAGCGAATTGTGTGGTTTGGCAACACTGGTCTCGGACGTCCGGTGGATCGTTCCATCGGGTCGGGACACAGTGAATCAAAACTGAAAGAGCAAATCGAAGACGAAAATCGAAACAAGATAATTTCAAGCTACATCTACTCAGCCTTGTCTCAGTGGATTGTGTACCACTTCCATGACACGAGCGATACTGCCGCCATGAGAAGTGAATGTTCGGTTCATGACTCCTTCCCGCTTCGACCAGATGGGGGGAACCTTGCCGCGTTCTTGTATCGCCTGCAAACAAACCCAAAACGAAAACGAAGTTACCAACTTATTCGAGATACCGTTCGTTTGATCGCCCCCTTCTTCAACGACTTTCTCCTGCGACCAGCCAACGAACAGGTCCGACTTGAATGGCGGCAAAAGGGAAGCGACTTTCCGTTCCAGCCAAACCAATTGTCGGACGGCACGATCCGGTTTATCTGCCTAGCGACCGCCCTCTTGCAACCAAATCCGCCGGCAACCATCGTCATCGATGAACCTGAGCTTGGGCTTCACCCTTTTGCTATCTCGATGCTTGCTGATCTGATTAAATCGGCGGCGGAACGCACTCAAGTTCTCATCTCGACGCAGTCTCCGACCTTGCTCGACTACTTCGATCCTCATGAAATCGTGGTCGTCAACCGAAAAGAAGGGCGTTCCACGTTTGAGCGTCTTGATGAGGAACAGTTGAGTGAGTGGATGGAAGACTATTCGGTCGGTGAACTCTGGCAGAAGAATGTTGTCCAGGGAGGGCCGACGAGTGAATGAGCTTGTTGTAATTGTCGAAGGTGAGACGGAACAAGCCTTCGTTCGAGATCAGTTGGCTGGCCACCTTGCCCTCCACGGGACGAGTGCCTGGGGCGTGTTGCCTGGAAGGCGTAGGAATCGTGGAGGCGTTAAGAAGTGGGATTCCGCAAAACGCGACATTCTTCGCACGCTCAACGAACGGCGTTACTGCACCACGATGGTTGACTACTACGCAATGCCGGAAGACTGGCCCGGAAGAGTCGATGCGAACGCACTGCCGTGGCATGAACGAGCCGACCACGTTGAGTCGAAACTCCTGGGTGAAGTGAGTGATCTGATGGGAAACAAGTTCGATCCACGGTTCTTCATTCCATACGTGCAACTTCACGAATTTGAGGCGTTGGCCTTTGCTAACGTGGAAAAACTTACGTCGGTCGTTTCCCCTGTTAGCGATTTGTCTGAGGATTACATACAGACTCAATTCGCGGGCATTCTCGAAAAAGCCGGTCATCCCGAAGCGATCGACGACGGTTACGACACCTGCCCGTCTCGGCGGATCACTGGTGTTGTCCGAGCATACAGAAAGCGTATTCACGGCCCCATCGTGACAAGGCGCATTGGCATTGATGAATTGCGAAAAAAATGTGATCACTTTGCCTCTTGGCTGAAGCGACTGGAACGCATCGAAGGCAATTGATCCTGGCGAAAAACCTTTCTTTCTGACGGAACCTCATACATGGCCGCATACTTCGCTGAATTCGTCGGTACGGCAATCTTGATTTTGCTGGGCAACGGCGTCGTGGCCAACGTGCTGCTGGAAAAAACGAAAGGCCATGCCGGCGGGCTGATCGTGATCACGCTCGGCTGGGGCATGGCGGTTTTTGTCGCGGTGTTGTGCGTGGCCGAAATTAGCGGCGCGCATATCAACCCGGCCGTAACCATCGCGCTGGCCACGGCGGGAAAAATTGCCTGGCCCATGGCGCTGGGTTACCTCGCGGCGCAAATGCTCGGCGCCATGTTGGGCGCGGCGCTGGTGTATGTGTTTTATCATGACCACTACGGCGCCACCGATGACGCCGATGCGAAAATGGCCACTTTTTGCACGTCGCCCGCGATTCGCCGAACCGGCCTGAATTTGTTCTCTGAAGCGGCGGGAACATTCGTACTCGTTTTTGCAGTGCTGATGGCCGCGGAGCCCTGGTTGGAGTTCGACGCCGCAGACGATGCAACCAGCCAAAACGCCGCGTCATCGGAAGCCGCTTCGCCCGGCGCCACTATGGGTTTGGGCGCGCTCGGCGCGCTGCCGGTGGCCTTGGTCGTATTGGCGATCGGCCTTTCCCTGGGCGGTACGACCGGCTACGCCATCAACCCGGCGCGCGATTTGGGGCCGCGAATCGTGCATGCCCTGCTGCCAATCCCCGGCAAACGCGATAGCGATTGGTCGTACGCCTGGATTCCCGTCGTGGGCCCGATTCTAGGCGGGCTGTTGGCCGTGGCGGTGAAGACGGCGTTGTTGTCGACGGAATAAAATTGAGCAAAAATCATTTCCCTTTCTTCGAGCGACGATAGTGGACTCCACCAAAACGATTCTGATTTTGGGCGCCGGCATCAATGGCGCGGCGCTTGCCAGGGAGCTGGTGCTCAACGGCGTTTCGGTCTGTTTGGTCGACCAATCAGACATCGCTTCGGGGGCGTCGGCGGCTTCTTCCCGCCTAATTCACGGCGGCTTGCGTTACCTCGAATACGCCGACTTTGATCTGGTGCGGGAATCGCTCCAAGAGCGAGGACGACTGTTGCAACTGGCCTCGAATTTTGTCACGCCGCTGCAACTTTTTATTCCGGTCGAGCGCCGGCTCAGCGGCGTGATTTCCTCGGCCGCCAAGTTTCTCGGCCTCCGGCTGGGCAAGGCGGCGCGGCCCAAGCCGCGAGGGCTATGGCTGGTTCGCATCGGCTTGCGGTGGTACGACGCCTTCGCCAAGAGCGACGCGCTGCCCCGCCATCAACTCCACCGGTCGGACGATCCTCACGCGCCGCCGGTCGACCGCCGCCGCTACCGCTGGCTGTGTTCGTACCACGACGCGCAAATCATCGCCACGGAGCGTTTTATCTTGGCCCTGCTGGAAGACGCCCGGCGCATTGCCGCCGAACGGAACGTAAACTTCGAGTTGCACACCTACCGCCGCGCTCGCCGCAGCGGCGGCAACACGATCGAAATAAGCCCCGTCGAGGAGGGTTCATCGATACCTGCGCCGCGAACAAACGTTTCCCCGGCGGCGGTTGTGAACGCCACCGGCGCCTGGATCGATCGCACCTTGAACCAACTGCACGTGGCGTCGGAGCGGTTGATCGGCGGCGTGAAGGGAAGTCATTTTATCACCGCGAATGCGGCATTGCGTGAAGCCCTCAACGGCCGCGGCGTGTATGCCGAAGCCGATGATGGGCGGCCCTTTTTCCTGCTGCCGTTTGGCAAGCAGACGCTGGTCGGCACGACCGATATTCCCTTCGACGACGATCCCGCCCAAGCCGTTGCCAGCGAGCAAGAGTTGGAATATCTGTTGGCGTCGGTGCGGCGCGTGTTTCCTCAAATCGAGCTAACACCGGCCGATATCACGCTGCACTATAGCGGCGTGCGGCCGCTGGCATTTGCTGCATCGGGCGCGCCGGCTTCGGCCACGCGGCGGCATCATGTTGTGGAAAGCGAGGAAGACGGCCTGCCGGTTTTCTCCCTGGTGGGCGGGAAACTCACCACCTGCCGCTCGCTGGCCGAACAAGCCGCCGCCGCCATTCTCAAAAAGTTGGACGCCCCCCTGACCGCCAACTCCCGCCAACGCGTAATTCCCGGCGGTGAAAAAAAGTTTCCCAATGCAGACGAACTGGCTCACGAACAAGAGCAGATTGCGCGTCGTTTAGAGATCGACACACGGCAGGCGCGCGACGCTTGGCGATTATTCGGCGCCCGGGCTGAAGCGGTTCTCGCCGAAGCATTTCAGATCGAGGGCGTGGCCAATCCTAAGGAAAACCTGGACGGAACGCATTTGCCAATGGCGCTGGTTCGCTGGATCGTGCGCCACGAATGGGTCGTGCGGCTCAACGATTTGGTGGAGCGGCGGCTGATATTGCTCCATGAGCCGACGTTGCGCATCGAAACGTTGCGCCAACTGGCTCGCTGTTTAGTGAAGGAAAATAGGTTGCCAAAAAATAAAGTCGACAGCGAAGTCGAATCCTGCAAACATCGTCTGCTAACCCATTTCGGCCGGCGGTTGGAGTAACATATCGCGGAAGATTAGGTTGCGGTTGTTCCGCGGTAAGACGTGCGCCGTTGGAGTTCATGCTTTAGCATGTTTTCTTCCGTGTACTCCTACAAACAGCCTGAAGGCTGAACTCCAACGGCGCGGCCTGCGCACCGTTGGACGCGTAAATTTCCAACTACCGCTCGCCTTTGTTCGGCGAATACATCTCCTACCACTTCGAAAACGAAGGCGTTCCATCATGAGCAAGTTTGTTCTAGCCCTCGATCAAGGCACCACCTCCAGTCGGGCGATTGTGTTTGATCATGGCGGCCGCATCGTGGCTTCGGCGCAACAGGAGTTTCCACAAATTTTGCCCTCGCCGGGGCATGTCGAGCACGATCCCGAAGCAATTTGGAATTCGCAAATCGAGGTGGCCAAGCAGGCGATTACCAAGGCGGCCATTTCGGCGAACGACATCGCGGCGTTGGGCGTGACGAACCAACGTGAAACGACCGTTCTGTGGGAGAAGGAAACGGGCCGTCCGGTGGCCAACGCCATCGTGTGGCAAAGCCGCATCACGGCCGGTATTTGCGAAGCGTTGAAGCGCGAGGGTTGGGAGGAAACCTTTCGCGCCAAAACTGGTTTGGTGCTTGATGCGTATTTTTCCGGCACCAAAATAAAATACCTGCTCGATCAAAACACCGGCCTGCGGGAGCGGGCCGAAAAAGGCGAGATTCTTTTCGGTACGATCGATTCGTTTTTGATTTGGCGTCTCACCGGCGGACGTCGCCACGTGACCGACTACAGCAACGCCAGCCGCACGCTGCTGTTCAATATCCATTCGCTCGAATGGGACGACGAACTGCTTGGCGCTCTCGATATTCCCCGCGCGATGCTGCCGGAAGTCAACCCTTCTAGTTATGTGTATGGCGAAACAAGTGAAGAGATTTTCGGCGCCTCCATTCCGATTTCCGGAGACGCCGGCGACCAACAAGCCGCCACCTTCGGCCAAGCCTGTTTCGAGCCGGGCAGCGCCAAAAACACTTACGGCACCGGCTGTTTTTTGCTGATGAACACCGGCCAGACGCCCGTTGCCTCGAAAAACAATTTGTTGACCACCATCGGCTGGGGCGTGGGCGGCGAAGTGACCTACTGTTTGGAGGGATCGGTTTTCATCGGCGGCGCCGTGGTGCAATGGCTGCGAGACGGCCTGGGTTTGATTGGCGAATCGGCCGAGATTGAACGCCTAGCCGCTAGTGAACCGGATAACGGCGGGGTGTACATGGTTCCGGCGTTCGTCGGCTTGGGCGCCCCCCATTGGGACCCTTACGCGCGCGGCGCCATTTTGGGAATTACGCGGGGCACAAC
>QIKY01000038.1 GCA_003233175.1 Planctomycetaceae bacterium
CGGGCGCTAGCCCACGGTTTTTCCGCATCGGCGGGCGTACTGTCAGAACCGGACGCTAGCGCGTAGCGGCTGATGGCGCGCGACGTTTGGATCTGCGGCAACACTATCAGCCGCCGGGCGCTAGCCCACTGTTTTTCCACAGCGGTGCGTACTGTCAGAACCGGACGCTAGCGCGTAGCGGCTGATGGCGCGCGACGTTTGGATCTGCGGCAACAATATCAGCCGCCGGGCGCTAGCCCACGGTTTTTCCGCATCGGCGGGCGTACTGTCAGAACCGGACGCTAGCGCGTAGCGGCTGATGGCGCGCGACGTTTGGAGCCGGGCGCTAGCCCACGGTTTCGGTGTAGCGGAACACGCGCCCCGATTTATTCCCGCCGCCGCATTGCGCGTTGCAGTCCGCGTTGCGTATCCGCCTTTTTGAGGGCTTCGCGTTTGTCGTAGATCTTCTTGCCCTTGCAAAGCCCTAGCACCACCTTGGCTAAGCCTCGTTCGTTAAAAAATAGTTGCAAGGGCACCAACGTTAAACCTTTCTCAGTGGCCTGGCCCGCAAACTTCTTGATCTGCGATTTGTGCAGCAGCAACTTGCGAGGACGTTTTGGCGCATGGTTCCAGAGCGTGGCTTGCGGATACTCCGGAATGTCGCTGCCGACCATCCAGACTTCGCCGTTGCGGATGCGTCCATACGCTTCGTTCAAGGAAAGATGGCCGTTGCGCAAACTCTTGACTTCGCTGCCCATCAAGGCGATGCCGCACTCCAACGTTTCGAGCACTTCAAATTTATGCCGCGCTCTGCGATTCTCCGAAATGACGCGAATCTTGGGGGCATCGGCTTTCTGGCCTTTTTTCGAGGTTTTCGATTTCTTGTTCGCCATGAATGTCAACCGTTTTGCCTAGTATTATAACGCCGCACGCCGGCCGGGGTTGATTTGCTCCATGCCGCACGCTCCGGCGGTGGGCAGCATTTTCCCAGGACTGAGCACACCTTCGGGGTTCCACGCCAGCCGCAGGTTTTGCATAGCTTGGAGATCGTCTTGGGTGAACATTTTTTCCATGAACTGAATTTTCTCCACGCCGATGCCGTGTTCGCCCGTCACACTGCCTCCGCAGGCGAGGCATTCGTCCAAGATTTCATTGCTGGCTTGCAACACGCGGCGAACCTGGGCGGCGTCGCGTTCGTCGAACAGCAAAATCGGATGGATGTTGCCGTCGCCAGCATGGAATACATTAACAATGCGAACATCGTGCTTGGCGCCGATCTCGCGAATGCGTTTCAAAATGTGCGGCAACTTGGTGCGCGGCACGACGCCGTCTTGCGTGCAGTAGCTGGAACTCAACCGCCCGATGGCGCCAAAGGCTTGTTTGCGGCACTTCCAAAGTTTCTGGCGTTCTTCGGCGTTAGCGGCTTGACGCACTTCCCGGGCGCCGCAACGCAGACTGATTTCCACAATGCGGTCGCGCTGCTTATCGAGCCCGGCTTCCAAGCCGTCGACCTCCATTAGCAGCACGGCTTCGGCGTCGAGCGGGAAACCGAAATGAAAAGCCTCCTCCAGCGCCACGATAATACCGTGGTCCATGAGTTCCAAGGCGGCGGGAATGATACCGGCGCCAATGATTTCGCTAATGGCGTTGGTGGCGTCGTCTACGGAATCGAACACGCCCAGCATGGTGCGGTAACCTTGAGGGTCGCGCGTCAGCCGAACCCAAACCTTCGTCACGATCGCCAATGTTCCCTCGCTGCCAACGATAGCGCCGAGCAAATCGAGGCCGAGCGGTTCGGGCGCCGGTCCGCCGAATTGCACGATCTCGCCGTTGGCCATCACGGCTTCCACGCCCAGCACATGGTTCACGGTCACGCCGTATTTGAGCGTATGCGGACCGCCGGAGTTGGTGGCCACATTCCCGCCAATGGTGCAGGCGCCTTGGCTGGATGGATCGGGCGCGTAATGAAAGCCGCTTCCCTGGAGCGCCTGCGTGAGCCAAATGTTGACCACGCCGGGCTGCACGACGGCGAAGCGGTCGCGATGATTGATCTCGACGATTTCCCGCATTTTGGTGAGCACGATCATCACCCCGCCGCCAATCGGCAGGCAACCGCCAGCCAAACTAGTGCCCGCACCACGCGGCAAAAACGTAACGTGTGCTTCGTTGCACAGTTTCACGATTTCGGCGACTTCGGCGGTGGTCTGCGGAAAAACGGCGATATCGGGGCTGTTTTTCTCGATCACGAAACCATCGCACTCATAAACCAACAGCTCCGACTTGGCCGAGAGTACGTTTTTAGCGCCCACCAAACGACGAAACTGCTCGGCAAGATGTGTGTAAATTGCGATATTCATACCGGATCCAAACGACCTGTCCCCTTCCGAACGATGAAGTTCAAATTGTCGGCCAAGTGGGCGGGGGCGTCCAGACGCTGGAGAAAAAAACACCGATTCGACGATTTGACGATTTTTTGTCAAGAAACCGACCTAGAACGGTAGGACGAATCTCGCTACCCTTCGGCCACCTCTTCCGAGGGCTGTTTTTCGGCGAGGGTTACGTATTTGCCAAACGGACATGGAACAAGGAGTCAACCGATGAAAAAATTCATCGGACTGCTCGCGTTGGTCGCCTTATTAGCAGGTTGCCAGAATACGCCCCAGCCGACATTAAACCTTTATGCCCCGTACGGCAGTCCTCGCGTGCAACCGCCGGCGACCGGCGCGTATGGATCGCCAAACACGTATTATCCACAAACGAACGCCCCGCAACCCCTTGGCGCCCAAGGCGCGGCTTCGCCGATTCGAGCCGCTTCAACGCGAGCGGCGTCGGCTGTGGCGAAAAAGCAGACGACTACCGCCGGCGGCGAACAACTACATTGGCGCGCCATCGGAAGCGCGGCCCCCGTATCGGACGGCACCTCCAATAACGACACCGCCCCGCCAGCCGCCGCCAAGCCAAGCAGTCGGGTTGCGCTGGCCGCCTTCACGAAAAAAATCCCCGGCAATGCAGACGCCAACAGGAGCAATGGAGAAAACGGCGATGTCGTCAATATCGTCGAACAAGTGGTTCCCAGCGGAACGAAACTTGAACTCAAGGGAATGCCGTTGAACGACCTGACCGCGCCCGTGGCCACACGTGCGCCGCAGATTGTGACTGCGAGAGGCCCGCTTCCCGCTGCTCGTCCGCCCAGTGCGATTGTTAGTGCGCCTGCCGCCACTCCGGTTCGTTCGATTACGGTGTCGGCCATTCCGGCCAACGCTCGCCGGTCCGCCACGCCGCAATCCAACACAATTGAAATCGGTCAGATGCCGATGCCCCGATTGCGACTACGCGGCTTAACGCCCGCGCTGCAAAATGGCGCAACGCCCATCACACCCACCGCAACGCCGCCGGCGTCTGGAACTGGAGCCGAGCAAACCGACGCTGTCTCTGAAGAACCCGCGGCGCCCTCTTCCTCTCCGCCTGGGAAATTAATTCCCGCAGCCACGGCGTTGCCCATGAAATCGGTCCTGCGCGACAATCGATCGTTGGCCACCCGACTCGATACGCCCTCCAATGCGCTCGACTGGAAAGGCCGTTGAGCTACCGGCCAGCGGGCCCTCCTCTCATTGGCCCGCGCCGTTGGAGTTCATGCTTTAGCATGTGGCATGATTTCGAAGCCGATACAACTCGCGGCTTACCCGCCTCCACGCCGGCGTGACCCAAACACGCCAACACGCACACTCCAACGTCTGTTTTCGTATAGACTATTGGATCGTGCAGCACAGCCCTGATTTGTTTCACCTTCAAGAGCCAAGGCGCGTTCCATGTCGTATTCCGCTACTCCCGCCAGTGTGTCTGGCATGGTGGTTCGAATCTTTCTGGTTGCCGCGGCGCTGGCCGCGATCCCTACTCCGTGGTCGGTTTCGATCGCCGCGGAAAAAGATGCTGCCGCCGAAAAAGATTCTGCCGCCGAAAAGAATGGCGTCATCAAGTGCGCGGGCGTGTACGCCCACCATTTGCAAGGCGTTTGCACGTCGGCGCCGCAAGCAATTTATTGGTCGTTCACCACCACCTTGGTCAAGACCGACTTCGCGGGCCGCGTCTTGAAAGCGATTCCCGTGGCGAATCATCATGGTGATTTATGCCATGCTGCCGGAAAGATTTACGTGGCGGTGAATCTGGGGAAATTTAACGACCCAGCCGGCAACGCCGACTCCTGGGTGTATGTGTACGATGCAAAAACGCTCTCACTGTTGGCCAAACATGAAACCCAGGAAGTTTTCCATGGCGCGGGGGGCATCGGTTGCCGCGGCGGGCGTTTCTTCGTCGTGGGCGGTCTGCCAGACGGCGTGCCGGAAAACTATGTCTATGAATACGACGCCGATTTTTCCTTTGTGGCCAAGCACGTGATTCCCAGCGGCCATACGGTATTGGGAATTCAAACCGCCACGTTTTCCGCGGGCTCCTGGTGGTTTGGCTGCTATGGCGGTCCTCAAATTCTGCTCAAGACCGACGCCAACTTCAAAATGCAGGGCCGTTACGAATTCGATGCGTCGTTGGGAATCGTGGGGCGTCGCTCCGGCGGGTTTCTGGTCGCCAAGGGTTGGCGCATCAAGGGGGAAGGCAATTACGGCCAATTGGCCCCCGCCGTGGCTGACGAAAAAAAGGGCCTTGTGGTTCAAGCGGCCGCAAACTGAAGTTTTACATCATGGAATTATATTTGATCCGGCATGCGCAGTCGGCCAACAATGCAAAACCCGAAGAGCAGCGACTGGAAGATCCGCCGCTTACTGAAATCGGCGAAGAGCAGGCGCGGCAGTTGGGCGATTGGATTTCCCAGTTGCGTTTGACCAAACTGATCACGAGCCCGTTTCTGCGCACGCTCCTGACAACCAACCACCTCTGTGAAAACGCCGGCCTCTCGCCGGAAGTGCGCACCGCCTTGCATGAACAGGGCGGTTGTTACGAGGGCCACCTGGTTGGCGCCCAAGTGGGCCGGCCCGGCATGAGCCGGGCGGAAATCGAGCAGCGGTTTCCAGACTACCACATCGCCGACGACATCGACGAACGTGGTTGGTGGAAGAGCCAACCCTACGAAGATCACGCCCAAGCGTCGGACCGCGCCAAACGCTTGTTGGAAAAATCTCGCGAGGAATTCGGCCATACCGACCAGCGCGTGGCGTATGTCATGCATGCCGATATCAAACGCCGCTTCCTGGAGCACGTTCTCTCTGAAACGCTCGACACGCCGCGCAACGTTTCGGTCACGAAAATTCTGCTCACGCGGCGGGAATGTCGGCTGGTTGATTACAACAACACCTGTTATCTGCCTCAGGGTTTGATCACGCAATAACCCCTATCGCTGGCGGCGCGGGCGATTACGCGCCAGCCTCTCCAGCGACTGACATTGACCGTATCTCCCTAGCCACTAGAATGTTGCGGTCATCCAAGGAGAGCGTTTCGGGTGTCGTCGGCTTGCCGTTCAACGAAGAAAGGTCCTGTTTTCAGCCGTTTGAGGTAAAACTTACCCGCAGCCGGCTCTTCCCCCCAGACTTATGAACACCACTGCTTCCGAACAATCCGCGACCGACCCCCGCCAAGCGCGGCGCGACAAACTGGCCAAAATCCGTGAATTGGGTCACGATCCTTGGGGCGGGCGTTTCGATGGCGCTCTGCCGATTGCCGAAATTCGCGCGCGGGTCGAGGAAGTGCATTATCTCACCGAAGCGGGCGAAAAACTCGCCTTGCCCGGAGAAATGGGGCAGGAAGGCTTCGATTTTCGCGGTTGGAAGCAGGACCAAGGCGCCGGCGCGTTGGTCGGTCCTGAGGTGCGGGCGGTGGGCAGAATCATGCTCCACCGGCACAAAGGCAAACTGCGGTTTATCGATATTCAAGACCGCAGCGGTTCGATCCAACTTTTCATCGGTAAAAACCAGTTGGGTGAGGAAGGTTGGGAGTTGGCCGCTTGTTTGGACTTGGGCGATATCGTGGGCGTCGATGGCCAATTCCGCCGCACCAACACGGGCGAATTGACGATTTTTGTCGAGAAGCTGCACTTTCTTTGCAAAGCACTCGAACCGCCGCCGGAAAAACATCATGGACTCACCGACCCCGAAATGCGGCAGCGAATGCGGTATGTCGACCTAACATACAACGCCGGCTCCCTGGACCGATTCCGCCAACGCATCAATATCATGCGTTCGATTCGCACCACGCTCGACGCCCAACACTTTTATGAAGTGGAAGGACCCACGCTGCATTCGATTGCCGGCGGCGCCGCGGCGCGGCCGTTCATCACGCACCACAATACGCTCGACATGGAGTTGTATCTGCGTATTGCCTTGGAGTTGCACTTGAAACGGCTGCTGGTGGGCGGCATGGAGCGGGTTTACGAATTGGGGCGCGTTTATCGGAATGAGGGCATCAGCCCCCGCCACAATCCTGAATTCACGATGCTTGAAGTCTATCAGGCGTATGGCGATTACGGCACGATGATGGATCTCACCGAACAACTCATTCTCGACGCCATTCAGAGTATTGGCGGCGAATTGAAGCGGCCCTGGAAAGACACGCACATCGATTTTACGCCGCCGTTCCAAAGAGCAACCTATAACGACCTGTTCGCCGAACACGCCGGCGTCGACCCGACCGACGAAACCGCCGTGGCCGCCTTAGCAACCAAGCTGGGCTTCGACACCGCCGGCAAACACGCCGACGTGATTAAGAACGAAGTGTTTGAGGAAAAGGTGGAAGACGCTCTGGTCGGGCCGATTTTCGTCACCGATTACCCCGCCAGCATTTGCCCCTTAACAAAGCGAAAGCGTTCGCAGCCGGAAGTCGCGGAACGTTTCGAACTGTTTATTCAGGGCATGGAAATCGCGAATGCGTACACCGAACTGAACGACCCTGATTTACAAGAAGAACTGTTCAGCACACAACTGGCTGGGCTGCCGGAAGATGATTCCATGGCCCGCATGGACCACGATTTTATTCGCGCGTTGCGTTACGGCATGCCGCCCGCCGGAGGATTGGGCGTCGGTATTGATCGTCTTGTCATGTTGCTCACCGATACACAGAGCATTCGCGAAGCAATTCTCTTTCCTCTGTTGCGGTCGGAAACGGCGGCGCCAACGCAGGAATAGCGCTGAAGGAATGGCGTGAGGGAATCGCTTCAGAAATAGAGTGAAGGAATACACGGCCGCGCGAAGCGGCCCTTGCCGAAGGATTGGCCATGTACAAGCTGCTTTTGTGTTGGCGTTATTTGCGCACGCGTTATATCGCCCTGGCTTCGATTATCAGTGTTACGCTGGGCGTCGCGACGTTGATTGTCGTCAATAGCGTGATGGACGGCTTCACCGTCGAAATGCATCATCGCTTGAACGATGTGCTCTCTGATATTGTCTTCGAGGGACGCGGCCTAAACGGCTTCCCCGACCCCGAATGGCACAAAGAAGAGATTCGCAAAGTGCTCGGCGACGACCTCAAGGGCATCACGGCCACGGTTGTCGTGCCCGCCATGTTCAATCTGACCGTGCAAGGCGAAAGCATGATGCAGCACGGCAGTTTGATCGGCATCGATACTCAATCGTATGGAACGGTCAGCGATTTTCCCCAGTATTTGCTCCACGCCAAGAACCGCGAGCAGTTGAGTTTCGCCCTCCGCGACGAGGGCTACGACGACCGCCTGCCGTCTTCGGGTTGGAATTGGCGCCGAAAACGGATCACGCTCGAACGCGATTATTTGCGGCAAATGCAAGAGGCCGAGCGGTTGCGCCGCGAAGCATTGGGTGAGCCGGTCGCGATGAACACGCCCCCCGCGGCGGAAACGCCCGTAACCGAAGCAGCGCCCGTAACCGAAGCAGCGCCTGAAACGGCGGGGCCGGTCGATCCTTTTCAAAGGAAACGTCAGGCTGCGGCGGAGGAACATGTGTTCGACGAAATGAAGCAGCAACATCCTGGCGTGGTGCTGGGAATCGGCATCGCCAGCCATCGTTACCGCGATGCCGATAAAGAAGTCAAGGATATTTTCTATTGCCGCCCCGGCGACGACATTCAAATTTCCTTCCCCACCGCGGGGCAGCCTCAAATCGTGGCGGACAATTTCACCGTGGTCGATTTCTACGAAAGCAAAATGAGCGAATACGATCATACCTTCGCTTTCGTGCCGCTCGATCATTTGCAGGAAATGCGCGGCATGGTCGACCCGCTCACCGGCGTCCCCAGCGTGACGCAGATCCAAATTCGGCTGCACGACGGCGTCGACCTGGAAGCCGCCCAACAGAAACTCTACGATCGCTTTCCGCCCCAGCAGTTTGGCTACAGCATTCGCACCTGGCAACAATTGCAGGGGCCTTTGCTGCAAGCCGTGCAAATGGAAACCACCTTGCTGAATATTCTTTTGTTTTTGATCATCGCGGTGGCCGGGTTCGGCATTCTGGCCACGTTCTTCATGATTGTGGTGGAAAAAACGCGTGATATCGGCGTGTTGAAATCCTTGGGCGCTTCGAGCCGCGGAGTGATGACGATTTTTCTCACGTATGGATTTTCACTGGGCATCGTGGGTTCGGGCGTCGGCATCGTGATTGGTTTGTTATTCGTGGTGTACATCAATACGATTGCGGCGGGTTTGGAATGGGTGACCGGCCGCCCGGTTTTCGATCCAACGGTCTATTATTTCCAACAGATACCAACCGTCATAGAACCGTTCACCGTTGGGTGGATCGCATTAGGGTCGGTGTGCGTGGCCATTGTGGCCAGCGTGCTGCCGGCATTGCGCGCCGCCCGGCTTCATCCTGTTGAGGCGCTGCGTTATGAATAAACCCCAAGAGCTAGAGCGGAATGTTGTTGCTCATCGTCGGCGCAAAAACGGTGGCGCTCCCGTGCAAAAAAAAGGCCAATCCCAACGCATCGACGGCCCGCACGGATCGAGTTATTTGTCGACGCGAGATTTGGTGAAGAGCTACTATAAGGGCAAAATCGAAATCCCCGTGCTGCGGGGCGTCGATTTGAACGTCGTGCAGGGCGAATTCACAACCATCGTGGGGCAAAGCGGCTCCGGCAAGAGCACGCTCCTGCACTTACTGGGGGTTTTAGACGCGCCCGATTCCGGCGAAGTGTATTTCGACGGGCGGCAAATCGATAACCTTCCCGCATCCGGCCGGGAGTTGCTGCGAAACCGCACCTTCGGGATGATCTTTCAGTTTTATCATCTGTTGCCCGAACTCACGACGCTTGAAAACGTGCTAGCGCCCTGCATGATTCGAGAGAGTGTTTGGGGATACTGGCGCCGCCGCCGGCAATACAAACAGCGGGCCGAAGCGTTGCTAGAGCGAGTCGGGCTTTCGCACCGGCTGCGGCACCGGCCGTGCGAGCTTTCCGGCGGCGAAATGCAACGCGCCGCCATTGCGCGGGCTCTGATTCAGTCGCCGCAACTTCTGCTGGCCGATGAGCCGACCGGTAATCTTGACGAAAACACCGGCCAGGAAATCTTCTCGCTGCTGAGATCGCTCAACACGGAGCAACAACTTACCATCGTGATGGTCACGCATGATCGGAAAATCGCCTGTCAGACCGACCGCGTCGTGCAGTTGGTCGAGGGCCGCGTGGTGGAAAAACAGCCTTCCTGATCGTATTGGCCCGCTACGAGAAACCTGCCGCGTTATGAGAAACGATGATGGACGTAAACACTGATTCCATTTTCAACCTGAGCCCGCCGGAAAAACTCCAGCTTGTGGAGGATCTTTGGGATGACCTGGCAGCTGATCCTTCGGAGGCGCCCATCTACGATTGGCAAAAGGAGGAGTTGGCCCGACGAAAGGCCAACCTGATGAATAATCCGTCTGTTGGTCTATCCTGGGAAGAAGTCAAACGTAGGGTTCGAAACCAGTATGGCCGCTGATTTGATTTAGGCGAGCGGTAGAAAATAACTAAGAGCTCCTAACATAATCCCTGTTTGGCGTTTCAAACACGGAGTTTGATGCCGACCTACTAAGTTGTGTTAGAAGGTATAAGTACCTGTCCAAATACTATTCCGTGTTTTTCAGATGTCGGCAAAGCCGAAGCGACGGTCAGGCGTCTTTGATTTCATATCCTGGAAGGATAAAAGCCATTAGCCGGTGGTCGAGCGCAGCGAACACCACCGGAGGAGCGAGGCCCCCACATTCCGCATCCCGGCGGGATGCCAGCCGCGCTGGCGGCAATGGGCGGCGCGAATGATGACGTTGTTTCGAAGCGTTTCTCGCGCCCGCCGCATCTGGCATCCCGCCGGGATGCATCATTCGTTGCGTTGACCTACCGGTGGTGTTCGCTGCGCTCGACCACCGGCTAATGGCTGGCAAGCCTCCGGCTTGGCGGGAATTCCAGAACACCATGGCACGGAATAGATCGTGGACAGGTACTAAGAAGCGACTGTTACCGTTTACTGTATCTTTCACACATCCCGAGAAATGGCGACGGCGGTTACCGTAATTCTAGGCGCCGACGAACAATGTGCTGAACCTGACTGCGAACCACCTCAATGATTAGACGGAGATTTCCGTGCAGCCCCTTAGCATGATCGTTACTGCTCTTGCGATTCCAGAGCCCGCTTGAAAGCGTCGCAGGTTATTTGTGGCCGTTTGGCCCGCGAATTGCATTGTTATGTAGATGGGCGAGCGTGGCCTTTGTGCTGCTGCTCGTTCGCTGTGCGTGGCTGAAATGGGTCTGTGGGGCCGAATTGAGAAGAGGCGCCCAGCCAGCGGGGCCGGAAACAGTGAAGAAGGCGAGTCGTCAACCTCTTATCTAATAACGGTTTACGAATGTTCCCACCTTGGTGGGAAGAGGCCGGCCACGAGCAGCGAAGGGTTTCGAACGACCGAGAAGCGAGCGGCCTTTAACGGCCATCGTGGTCAGCACAAGCGAGTTGCGCATCCTTTGGAACGGGATGTTCAACTCGCTTGTTGCATTATTGCTGTACGATTTCGCCGAACCGGTGCAAAATGCAACGCGCCGCCTCGCTGCCGGCGTGCTATTTCGATACCTGGCCGAGCTCCCCATCGCGCCGTCCTGGCATGTTATCATGCATACCTGAATATGCAGACGACGTCAGCATCCGCCACGCCGGCGCACACCTGGGAATCGAACTCCGATGACACACAAAAGATTTTCTGTTTTTGTTTTCATGGCGTTGCTGCTGTTTTTCGCGGCGCCGCTTCAAAGCGGCGAACCGCTCGATATCGGCTCGCGTCGGGAACTTTTCGTCGATGATTTTCTGATTGAGAAGTTGTCTGGGCGGGCCGAGTTGCGGCTGCATCACCCCACGCCGCGTGAACTGGCTATCGTTCACGACGCCCCCTGGGAGGGGACCAGTTCCGGCTACCATACCGTGTTTCAAGACGGCGACCTCTATCGC
Organism: Planctomycetaceae bacterium; assembly: GCA_003233175.1. Lineage (GTDB taxonomy): Bacteria > Planctomycetota > Planctomycetia > Pirellulales > Pirellulaceae > SZUA-33. The sequence continues at coordinate 11,354 of QIKY01000038.1, forward strand.
ATGTATTATCGCGGCTTGCAGCTTGACGTGAGCAAGGGGCGAATCAGCACCGGGCGGCACGAGCCTTTTTATTGTTACGCCGAGAGCCAGGACGGCGTCCACTGGAACAAACCGAACCTGGGGCTGGTCGAATTTGAAGGCTCCAAGAAAAACAACATCATTCTTCGCGGCGTCGGCACGCACAACTTCGCGCCCTTCAAGGACGAGAACCCCAATTGTGCGCCGGAGGCGCGTTACAAGGCGTTGGGCGGAATTATGTCGGAAGGCGGTTTGTTCGCTTTCCAGTCGGCCGACGGCATTCATTGGTCGTTGATGCATGACAAACCCGTGATCACCAACGGCGCCTTCGACTCACAGAACCTCGCCTATTGGGATAGCACCCTCGGAAAGTACCGCGCCCATTGGCGGATTTTCACCGGCGGCGAGACGACCAAAAAGGTCTGGAAGCCGACCGGCGACCGGGCGATTCGCACCGGCGTATCAGACGACTTCCTGCATTGGGGGCAAGCCACCGATTTGACGTACGTCGATTCGCCTCCGGTGGAACTCTACACGAATCAAATCAAACCGTATTACCGCGCGCCGCATATTCACATCGGCCTGCCGACGCGTTACATCGAGCGGGGCTGGTCCGACTCAATGCGTGCTCTGCCCGACCGCGAACTGCGCGAGTTGCGCGCCTCGGCCCATGTGCGTTACGGCACGGCGCTCACCGAATGCATGCTCATGGCCAGCCGGGACGGCGTTCAATTCAAACGCTGGAACGAAGCGTTCATGCGTCCTGGCATCGGCCGCCCGGGAACCTGGCTTTACGGGCAACATTATGTCGCCTGTCATGTGGTGGAAACCGCCTCTTCGCTGCCGGGCGCGCCGCCGGAGCTTTCGCTCTACTCCACCGAAAGCAATTGGCACGGCAAGGGCGGCCTGCTCCGTCGCTACACATTGCGGCTCGACGGCTTCGTTTCGATGCATGCTCCCTACGAAGGCGGCGAGTTTCTTTCCCGGCCGCTCATTTTCTCCGGCGACCGCCTGACGTTGAACTTCTCCACGTCGGCGGCTGGAAGCGTACGCGTGGAAATACAAGAACTCGATGGAACGCCGGTTCCTGGATATGCGCTCGCCGACTGCCCGGAACAGTTCGGCGACGCCTACCAACACACGGTAACCTGGAAAAACGGCGGCGATGTCGGCCAACTCGCCGGACGCCCGCTTCGCCTGCGGTTCCAACTCAACGACGCCGACCTCTACTCGCTACAATTTGTAAAATAGAACCGCTAGAATTCGCGCCGCTCGAACTCGCAATGGAGCGCCGGCGAATCTAGAAGCCCGGCATTTCCGAAATGCCGGGCTTTTTAACACCCTGAAAACCCCCCAAATATCACCCACCCTTTTGAAACGCCGCCATGATTCGCACCACCCTGTTTTTGAGCATCGTGCTGACAACTTGCATCTTCACGACTCGGCTGCCGGCCGCGGAAAACGAACCTTCGCCGATCAAAGTTTCCGCCGCCGACTGGCCTTGGTGGCGCGGCCCCAACCGAAACGGCATCGCCGCGGAGGGCCAACATCCTCCACTGCATTGGAGCGAAACGGAGAACATTCTCTGGAAGACGTCCCTCCCAGGACGCGGCCATAGTTCGCCCACGGTGGTCGGTTCGCGCATCTATCTGACCTCCGCCGATGAACAGCAAGAAATTCAATACGTGCTCTGTTACGACCGTCAAACTGGAAAAGAAATATGGCGAACGGCCGTCCACCGTGGCGGGTTCGGCCAGAAGGGCAACAAGAAACGCTCTCAGGCTTCGTCGTCGGTGGCGTGCGATGGCGAAAGGTTGTTCGTGAATTTCCTCAACGACGGCGCCGTCTATACGACAGCCCTCAGCCTCGCGGGCAAGCAACTGTGGCGACAGAAAGTCACTGATTATGTCACCCACCAGGGCTACGGCTCCTCGCCGGCGTTGTATGAATCGTTGGTGATTGTCTCGGCCGATAACAAAGGCGGCGGCGCCATTGTGGGTTTCAACCGGGCGACCGGCGACGTCGTCTGGAAAAGAAAGCGGCCCGAAATGCCCAACTACGCCTCGCCGGTCATCTTTCATCTGGCCGGACGCGATCAATTGCTGTTTTCCGGGTGCGAGGTTGTTTCAAGTTTTGATCCCCTGACCGGAAAAACCCTCTGGGAAGTTGAAGGCGCCACCACCGAATGCGTGACCACCATGGTCACCGACGGCGTGCGTGTTTTCACCACCGGCGGATATCCCAAGAATCACGTCGCGGCTATGCGGGCCGATGGCTCCGGCAAGGTTGCCTGGGAGAATACGGTGCGAACATATGTGCCCTCGCTGCTCGTAAAAGATGGCTACCTGTACGCCGTGACCGATGCCGGCGTGGCGGTTTGTTGGAAAAGCGATACCGGCGAGGAGCTTTGGAAAAAACGTTTGGGCGGCGTCTTTACTTCTTCGCCGGTGCTGGTCGGAGATCAGATTTTCGCCACCAACGAAGGAGGCAAAACATTTGTTTTCGCTGCGAATCCACAAGCCTTTCAATTGATCTCGAAAAACCAATTGGGCGAGCAGGTCTACGCCACGCCCACTTTCTGCGATAGCCGCATTTATATGCGAGTGGCCGATGGCGCCGGGACCGACCGCCGCGAAACGCTTTACTGCATCGGCGTGGAATAACGGCTAATGCGCAGCTGGGGAATCTTGCTCGCAATTCGGGAAAACGATGCAGCCAAGTTGCTCCGCCTCCATGCAGCAGCGAACGAGTTCCGCCAAGGTGCGGCAGCCGGTCTTCTGAAAGACTTGGGCGCGGCGGTTCTCCACGGTGCGCAGGCTGACGCCAATCCTGGCCGCGACGGCTTTGTTCGCCACGCCATCGAACATCATCTTCATCACTGCTCGCTCGCTGGTCGTGAGTCGAGATATCCGACTTTCGATGTCATCTCGTCGGGCGCGGCGTCTTCGGCGATTGCGGTCAATCTCTAACGCTTGGCGGACCGCTTGGGTCAGATTTGTGGCGTCACAAGGTTTTTCGAAAACGGTCACGGCGCCGTCGCGCATGGAGTCGACGATCGTCGCGACCTCCATATCTCGGCCAAGCATGATGGCGGGGCGAGCATCGCGCAGTTCGATCAGCGTTTGTTGGAGTTTGCGGCCGTTCATGCCCGGCAAGCCAAAAGCGATCAGAACACACCCGGCGTCATTCGGGCGGCGGTCGCGGAGAAACTCCTCCGCCGAGGAATAGAGTCGCACCTGCAAATGAAGTGAAGAGGCAATCGCGGACGCCGCTTGGCAAACCTGCGGTTCTTCATCAACTATAAAAAGAGTGGTGGTTTCATTCATTTGATCGGCTCATTGAATTCGCACATAGCGATTTGCAAGTTAGGTTGTTGAACTTCCTGTTTCGCGACAGCAACTGTTGGCCTGGAAACGAATGGTTCGTGTTCGCGCTCTCCCCAAATCGTCGCACCCTATTTGCTCGAAAACAGGTCAGGCGGACAAACAGCGGTGTTTTACACAATTACTGATGCAAAAACGCAAGTTCCGTTCGTAAAAATCGCAAGAAAACGGCCTCCAAGAACCAAAAGGAACCTTATGGCGATCGGCTGTAAAAATTGCCGGTGCGGCGCCGACCCAATAAACGCCGACCCAATAAACATTGCGTTTACTCTGGTTTCCACCCACATTTTTCAGAGTTGCGCAGGGTAATCGTTGAGAGTATCGCTCGCGAATCCGGCGCGCCAATGAGCAAACCCCGCAAACATCTACGGCTCACCACACCGTGGCGACAGAGGGCTCAGATCACATTGCGGGAAACCCGTTACCAAGCCAAAATTTCAAAGAAACGCCAGCCACTCGAAATGGTTCTACGGAAATATGGTTTTAAGTCCAGCTTTTTGCACTCTTTTCAAGGGGGGCTTCCACTGGCCGTAAAGTGGATCGCGTGGTCTGTATTATTTGGTTTGGCTAGGGGCTTGGCGGGCAGCCGTGAGCAGCGCGGTCGGGCTAGGAAAGCGCCATTCGCCCCAGCAGCGAGGAGGGTTTGCGGTGGAAATATGGTAAATGGCCATTTTTCTTGCTGTACTACGAAAGAAGCAAACCTAAACTTGGTTAACACAATTTCTTGCGTTGCACGTGGCTCTGTCGGTGAAAATGATCATGTGGCACACTATTCTGCGTTGGAAAACGATGATCTTACGGCACTTCGCCAATATGGATCAGGAAGAAATGATACTCCTGGGAGTGGTGCTGTTGGTGGTTGGCGTTTATTGCCTGAAAGGCTCCAACCGGCGGCTGGGAATATAACCGCCCGCCTGAGAACGCCCTCTGGGATGTTCTCAGGCTTAGGGCTCGTCCAAAAATAAGTTACCGGTTGTCCGATCAAAAAAGCCCGGCATTTTCAAGATGCCGGGCTTTGAATTCGGTAAGTTACTTGCGGACAGATCCTTACTCAAAAACCGGGCCGTTCTTGGCGGCTTCGAACCGTTTCCGCCATTGGGCGCTGCCATCGTTCGGCACAAGACGCGTGTCGGCGCCGCGGCGAAAGAACGGCGTCTCGCCGCGACGGGCCGGATTGAGCATGAAATTCACTTCGCCGGTCGGCGCGTAAAAAACCTTTTGGCCGTTGGGCCAGGTGGTTTCGATCAATCGGGGAGGGTCGGGTCGGCGGCGGGGTTTTTCCACACGGTAACGTTCGAGCGCGGCGCGGTCGAGTTGATAGCCCAGCCCCGGCGTTGTGGGAACTTCGGCCATGCCATCGCGGACGACAATCGGCTTGGCGAGCATGTCGGTCGTAAAAAGCTGATGGCAGTTCACGGCGGGCCATGTGGCGTGGCTCAGCACCGCGCCAAAGTGGAGCGAGAAGGCGGCGGTAATGCCCGTGCCCACCAGTTGCAGCCAGAACGGCTTGTTCGCCATCGCCGCGACCCGCCCGGCGGCCATCACTTTGCTTGCGCCGCCGCCCACGACAAAGCCATCGCAAATCTCTTCTTTCAACGCCACGATCGGATCAGGCGTGCCATAGTGCATGGCCAACCCGGCTTTCATCGCACGCCGAATGATTTGGTTGTCTTTGATGTTCGCTTGATCAATCGGCGATTCACAAATGGCGAACTGCGGGTAGGCGTCCATGTCTTTGATGATCGGCAGGGCGCGTTTGGCGTCGAGCAGGGTGTCGTTAAAGTCCATGTCGATTTTGAAGGTTTCCGGCACGGCGGCGGTGGCCAGATCCATCTGGCGCCAGAGGTCGAACCAGGGTCGGCCCTTGGTTTTGTAGGCAGTGTAGCCTTGGCGATGGGCTTCGGCGCATTCAGAGGCCATGTCGGCGGCGGAGGTATCGATATTCCACCAGGAGAGCGGCGTATTTTCATGCACTTGCGATCCCAATAAACGATGCACGGGAACCTGGGCCGCGCGGGCCACGGCATCGAACAGCGCCATTTGCAAGCCGGCGCCGAGGGAGTCGTCCCACATCAGTGCGGCGGCGTTCCGGCCCTCAGCGCGGGCGACGTCGGCGTCGTCGGTCGCGCCCCAGGTGTAATAAAGCAGCGTCTCTCCCAGGCCGACATCGCCCGATTGCAAACGCACTTCAAAAACTTCGCTGTATTTCCAGTGTGGCAGTTCGCGCGACATCGCCCGATTCGGCGCCGGCCGAAAATCGAGCTTCACCGTGGTGCGCTCGATGTTCACGATGCGCAGGTCTTGCTCGCGCGGCAGCGCCACGGCTGAGCGAGTCCAGAGGCCGCCCAAGACGGCGGCGCTTGCGGCGCCCATGCTGGCTTTCAGGAAATCGCGACGGGGCATATGACGGCGGATGCCGAGGCGAGCGGCGGACGCAAGTGGCGAAGACATAGTAATTTCTCGATTCAGCGAAGGATAACATCGGTGACTGAGGGGCGGCCCGGAAGGACATCGTACCAACGATAGACGCCCAACGCCAAAGTTGCCGGGCTCAAGCGGCAGTCGCCGGCTAAACCGCACCATTACTCGCCGATGTTCACGCACCGGCGAAGTGCGCGATTTCGGAGCGAAAGGCGACATGCATTGTTCGAGCGTTTCTTATCTTGCGAAACCGCAACCGTTGCCTCACCCAACCAATTCGCGAATCGGCTGGCCGGCGTCGATCAGCGGCATCGGGCGGTCGAGCCGGTCGGGGAATGTCATGTGTTTGGCGTCGATGCCCAAGTGGTGGTAAATCGTGGCGGCGACATCTTGCGGAGTCAGCGGGCGCTCCATCGGCCGCTCGCCTCGCGCGCTCGACCTGCCGATGGCTTGCCCCATGTTCATGCCGCCGCCGCCGAAGAGCACGCTGAAGGTTCGGCCCCAATGATCGCGGCCGGCGTTTTTGTTCATGCGCGGCGTGCGGCCAAACTCGCCCATCGCCACGATCAACGTTTTTTCATACAGGCCGCGATCGATCAGATCTTGCACCAGTCCGCCGATGGCGGCGTCTAGCGGCGGGATGAGTTTGTGGGCGCCCTCTTCTGTTTTGTATTGGCCGGGCGAACCGTGATGATCCCACGGCACGCAGTTGACCGTCACAAACGTCACGCCGTTCTCCACCAGCCGTCGCGCGAGCAACGCACTTTGGCCGAACGTGTGCCGGCCGTAGGAATCGCGCAGCGAACTCGGCTCGGCGGATATATCAAACGCTTCGCGCACGTGGTTGCTCGTGACCAGATCGAACGCTTGCCGTTGGTGTTCGGCGAGATCTTGCATTCCGGTTTCCGCCCGCGAGCGGAAACCGTCCAGGTGTTTGAGCAATGTGCGCCGGTGTTCGACGCGCGACGACGTCAGGCTTTGCGGCAACGATAGATTCCGCACCTGGAATTTGTCGCTTTGAGGATCGGAATTGACAACAAAAGGATTCACGCCGCCGCCCAAATACGCGGCATAGTGAAAGAGATTATCGGTGCCGCCTCGCAAATGCGGAACCGCCGCATACGCCGGCATGCCAGACCGATTCGCGCCGCGAAGTTTGGCGGTTGCCGAACCGATCGAAGGCCGCCGCTGTTGCCGATTATCGGGCGCATTAAACGCCGGCCCTTCAAAGCCGGTGAGCATCCAATGATTGCCCTTGGTGTGGTCGCCGGAACCATGCTGCACCGTACGCACGATCGCCAAATGCTCCATGAGCGCCGCTTGCCGGGGCAGCAATTCGCTGAGAAAAACATCGGGGACCGAACTCGAAATGGCGCCCAGCGGTCCTCGAAATTCGGCGGGGGCCTCGGGTTTGGGGTCCCAGGTTTCCATGTGGCCGGGTCCGCCGCTGAGCCAGAACAGAATCACGCTGGTATCTGCGCGCTGCGGCGAAATAGCGCCCTGCGTTTGCAATTTCAGATAGTCGGCCAGCGTGAGGCCGCCGACTCCCAACACGCCCATTTGCAGGACGTTGCGCCGCGAGATTCCTTGGCAATCTTTCATAACATTGGTTCCCTGGCTGATAACCTATTCTCGCACGCGTTCTTCGGTGATTTCTATCGCCTTGAGTAGGCCGCGGGCCTTGTTGCGAGTTTCCTGGAACTCCGCTTCGGGATCGCTGTCGGCCACGATTCCCGCGCCCGCCTGCACGTAGGCTTTGCCGTTTTGAATCACGATCGTGCGCAGCGCGATGCAGGTGTCCATATTGCCGCCCAGGTCGATGTAGCCCACGGCTCCAGCATAGGGCCCCCGCCGGTTCGGTTCCAGTTCATCGATGATTTCCATGGCCCGCACCTTGGGCGCGCCGGAAACCGTGCCGGCGGGCAGGCTGGCTTGAAGAGCGTCGAAGGCGTCGCAATCTTGGCGCAGCACGCCATCAACATTGGAAGAAATATGCATCACGTGGCTATAGCGTTCGATGGTCATGCAGTCGGTCAGTTGCACACTGCCGAAGCGGGCCACGCGGCCCACGTCGTTGCGGCCCAAGTCGACCAGCATCACATGTTCGGCGCGCTCCTTGGGATCGGCCAATAATTCCTCCGCCAAGGCGGCGTCTTCCTGCTCGCTCTTGCCGCGGGGCCGCGTTCCGGCCAACGGCCGCACGGTCACGACGTTGTCTTTCACGCGGCACATGATTTCCGGCGAGCTGCCCACCAGCGTACACTCCGGCGTGCGCAAATAAAACATGAAAGGGCTGGGGTTCACCACGCGTAACGTGCGATACACTTCCAATGGACTGGCGGTTAAATCGACCTCGTACCGCTGGCTCAACACCACTTGAAAAATATCGCCCGCCTCAATGTACTTCACGCACTCTCGCACCGCCTGCTGGAACGCCTCCGGCTCGAAGTTGGAACGCGGCTCTGAATGCAAATCTCCGGCGGTGGCGATATCGGCCGGCGCCGGCGTGGAGGAGGCGGTTGACAAACGAGCCACCAACGCATCGACGCGCGCCGTCGCGTTCTGATACGCCTCCGCGGCCGATTCACCATTTTCGATGCGGGCCGAAACGATCACGTACATGGTTTTCGTGACGTTGTCGAAGACCACCGTCTGATCGTAAAAGGCAAACGAAAGATCAGGCAATTGCCGATCATCGTACGGCGCGTTAGGCAGGTGCTCCGCATACCGCACCACATCGTACCCCGCATAACCGACCACGCCGCCGGCAAAGGGCGGCAAACCCTCGGGCCGCGCCGCACTCAGGGCGTCGAGCCGCCGGCGGAGTTCATGCAAGGGGTTTTCTGATTGAAACTCCTCACGCCTCCCGTCGGCTTCAATCACGACACGATTGCCATAGGCCCGAATTCTCCAGAACGGCTGCGCAGCCAGGAAACTGTAACGCCCCACTTTTTCGCCGCCCACCACGCTCTCAAAGAGGCACGAACTGGCGCCTTTATCGAGTTTGAACAAGGCGTTGACGGGTGTCAGGTTATCGCTGAGCAGTCGTCGAAACACCGGCACGATCTGGTGCTCGCGGGCCAGGTTTTCAAACGTTTCAAGATCGGGGTAGTGCGGCATCGAACATTCTGGAAGTAGGCCGTTACGGAAAAAAACGTTCCCGCGCAAGGATGGAGCGGCGCCCGGCGGGAAGACGTGGCGGGGGAGATTGCCCCGCCACCAACAAAACAACCGCTGCATACGCACCCGGCGAGACATTCCTCAGTCTATCTCGCGACTGGTTCTCTCACAATGTCGGCCTCGCACGGCTTGGCGCCAACGCGACGAAGCTCGCGGGAAAGCAAATTCCGAATTGGCGCCAAAGAAGCCCGGCTTTTTGAAAAAGCCGGGCTTCTGAACCGAGAGGGCGTTTTCCGGCGCGCTCCGAGAACACAGACAACAGCCGTAGGGTGGTTGCTTGCAACCACCCTACACCGCCGACGAAAACACGCTCAAACGCACACTCCAACGGCGCGGCCAGCGCAACTGTGGTCAGCTTTCAGGGACGCCCTCGCAATCCGCTGGGCGTTTCCTTCGGCGCGGGAAATTCCTGTTCCTCTTACCCGGCGTGCAAGGTGCTCTCCGGAGAACCACGAATGGACACGACTCAACGACTACCGGCTAGAAGCCGGTAGGTTCAGAAAAGAAGTTGTGAGCTACGGACTGAAGTCCTGCGCACACGACAAAAGAAAACATGCAACCGTTCTCAAGAGACTGCCCAATGAAAAAGAAGAATCACCAGTCGAGTAAGGAGGGTCCGGCGGTGGCCGGAGCCCTCCTCCTCATCAAACCGGACGTGCGGATTTCCCGCATCCGGCTTACCCATAA
>QIKY01000336.1 GCA_003233175.1 Planctomycetaceae bacterium
TCCTGCTCACTCCGTCCGATGACAAATGACTATTGTCAAATAACAAATGACAAATCCTTCCGGCTCAACACGGCGATTGGATAACCTTGGGGGCCGGCGCCGAAAAAAACTTATGTATAAACAACAGGGCGGGAACCTAAAAAAAACTCACGGACTCCCCCTGCGTGCGGGTAAATTATTCCCCGCCGCTCGCCTTATGCTAACGCACCTGGATTCAAAGAGGATCTCATGCCTGACAGTTTCATACATGACGCGTACTTCGGCTTCGACCTTTCTCTGCTCGTTTATCACCTTTCTGTTTCATTCGTGGTGGTGTTTTGTCTGTACGTATTCGGCCTGCCGCTGATAAATCTTTTCGTAATTCGACTGGAAGTGGCGCCGACCGTGGAGCCGCTAGACGACCTTTTCGCGCTAGACGCCAAGGTCCGCCGGCAGTTCGACGCCGCGGCGGAAGCCTTGCGTCCGCTGGGGTTTGAAGGCGGCGGCCTGTTCATCTTGCCGCAACTCGTCAAAAACGTGCAACTCATCATATGCACCTTTGTGAATCGGGAGGAGAGCGAATTCGCCAACGCGGCGGCCATCTATGTATCGAAAAACAATAAGGATTGGAAACTCCGGTTTCAATACACGGGTTTCACCGCGTATTTCGCTGACGGAACCGAAATCTCGCTGCACAACCATCGCTTGGCGCGAACCTTTCCCGCGCCCCCGGGCGAGATAACCGTGGTCGCTCCTTGGCTCCAGCGCCCGGCGGAGCTTTGCCGGGCGCACCGAGCGATTTCCGCGCTGCTGGCCCCAGCGAAACAAAAAGAATTTCCATTGGACACGGATTTTCAAGGCGACATTGCAAGATTCGTCTCCGACGGCTTGGCCAAAGAGTATGCCTTCGCGCGAGATGCGGGCTATTTGGTGGAAGCTGGAAACACCGTAGTCGCGACCGTGGCGCCAGACAGCGGCAATCCTTACCAGTCGCCGGGCGCGGCGGCTGCAAGCGCTGTGTATGTGGCCACGGTAAAGGGCGCTTTTCTGATGACCTGGAGATGTCTGTGGCCTTTCAGAACCTGGATTTTGGCGAGCCGCGTCCGCCGTGCTAAGCGTTTGCTGGCCGATGCCGGGTTTGAGCAAACGCCGGCATCGTAGGGAAATGTGGAAAAACGACCTCCCGGTCAGAAGCCCGGCTTTTTCAAAAAGCCGGGCTTCTCGGTGGAAAATCGACCTCCCGTGTAAGATTTCGCCAATTGCCTTGTGTTATAAGGTAGGACAATCGCACAAGGCATATCGCGTCATATCTCGTTCTGGGCGTTGGCCGGAGACGCTGCATGAACCGAATTCCCGAAACCCGCCCCAGTTTGCTGTTGCGTCTGCACCGGCGGTTGGACGGCGCCGGGCCAGACGACCAAGCCTGGAGCGAGTTTTTGTCGGTTTATGAGCCGCTCATCTACCGACTCATGCGGCGAAACGGTTTTCAAGACGCAGACGCCCAAGAGCTCACGCAAGAAGTGTTTCTGGCGGTTGCCGGGGCCATCGAACGTTGGTCGCCCGACCCGCAGCGCGGCGCCTTTCGCGGCTGGCTATTTCGCATCGCGAGAAATTTGATGATCAACTTCCTGGCCAAACAGAAGCGGCGGCCGCAAGCGGTTGGCAATACCGATTTCAACCGCTTGCTGGCGTTGCAACCGGCGCCCGCCAGCGAGACATCGGCCTATTTCGATCTGGAGTACAAACGCGAAGTCTTTCGCTGGGCGGCGGACCGCGTAAGAAATGAATTCCACCCACACACCTGGCGGGCTTTTTGGAGCACCTGCGTGGAAGATTGCAGCATTCGTCAGGCGGCCGAAACGCTGCACATGTCGACCGGCGCGGTGTACGTCGCCCGCAGCCGCGTGATGGCGCGTTTGCGCGCGGCGGTGAAGGAATTCGACCAAGAATCATTTTCGTGAGGGGGAAAAAAGAAATGGCCAAGATTAGAGCCACAAGGTTTACAGAATACTTGCGGAATAACCGCTGGCGGCAACCAAAAAAAGTTTTTGCCACAGAGAGCATAGAGAGCACGGAGCTTGATCGGCTGGCGTTGTCTTCGATTCTTGAACTTCTGGCTCACCTTTCTCCGCGGCCCTTTGCGACTCCGCGAACTCTGCGTTTCCCTTTACTCGTTGACTCCAAAGAGCCACGCCAGCCGAGAGATTTCCGTTAAACGCAGAGGGCGCAAAGGGCTGCGGAGTCGAACCGCGCCATAGCCTGCTCACAACTTGCATTCTTTCTTACTTCCCAATATTTTCTCGGTGGTCTCGGTGCTCTCTGTGGCAAAAACGTTTTTGGTTGCCCCCATTCCGCGATGTGTGTTCCGTGGCAAAAGAAATAGATAGAAACACCTTTATAACGATGGCAAACTAGAAACCATGGTCAAGCGAAACATCCATTTTGATCGGCGGCGGCTGCGAAGCTTACTCGACGACCAACTTTCGGAGGCGAAATCCCGGGAGGTGGTGCGGCATATCGGTTCATGCGCCGATTGCCGGCGTGAACTGGAGCGTTTGGCGGGCGAGGAATCGTGGTGGCGCGAGGCCCAGGAATTTCTCGGGCAATACGATCCTGATTCCTCATACCGCCGCGTTTCGCAGTCCAACGGCGAACCACAAAATAGCCGTTCGGAAAACACCAGCCGAAATGCTGATGATCCAAACATCCGCGAACAGGCGTTGGCTGTGTTGGCGCCGTCGGAGAACCCGGCGCTGCTGGGCATGTTGGGCGATTATGAAGTCAGCGAACTGCTGGGCCAGGGCGGCATGGGCATCGTTTTCAAGGGGTTTGATCGCGAACTCAACCGCTACGTGGCCATTAAAGTATTGGCGCCTCACTACGGCTGCAGCGCCGCGGCCCGCAAACGGTTCGGCCGCGAAGCCCAGGCGGCGGCGGCCATCGTTCACCAGCATGTGGTGGCGATTCACGCCGTGGACGATACCGGCAAACTGCCGTATTTGGTCATGCCGTACGTGGCGGGCGAAACATTGCAGCAACGCATCGACCGTTTGGGGCCGTTGGATCTTAAAGATATTCTGCGCATCGGCTTGCAAACCTCGCAAGGACTCGCCGCCGCACACGCCCAAGGCCTCATCCATCGGGACATCAAACCGGCCAACATCTTGCTGGAAAAAACGGTCGACCGCGTCTTGCTGACCGATTTCGGTCTGGCCCGCGCCATCGACGACGCCCAACTCACCCGCAGCGGCGTGATTGCCGGCACGCCGCAGTATATGTCGCCCGAACAGGCCCAAGGCGAATCGACCGACCTCCGCACCGACCTCTTCAGCCTGGGCAGCTTGCTCTACGCCATGAGCACTGGGCGGCCGCCGTTCCGCGCCCAAACCACCATGGGCGTATTGCGGCGCATTTGCGAAACGACGCCAAGGACTGTCTCTGAAATCAATCCTGAACTGCCGCCCTGGTTGAGCGGCATCGTGGAAAAGCTGTTGTCAAAAAAACCGGCCGATCGTTTTCAATCGGCGAGCGAAGTGGCCGAACTACTGGAAAAGTGCTTGGCCCACGTGCAACATCCGGCATCGGTCGGTTTGCCCGCATCGCTACAAAACGAACGAAGGGGACGATTTTTTGGCCGGTCGACACGAGGCTTGATCGCGATTGGGGCGACCATACTGGCGGCGTGGGGACTTTTGATAATCGGGCTGTTCGCCTACACGGGCTTGCCCGGAGAGGCGGCGCCCGGAAAGACGCTGTCTGAAAAAACATCACCGCCGCCGCTGGAAAACAGTGTTGCGGCGGAACCGGTCCGCGAGAGTAGCGCCGTCCGGGAGGAAGACGCGCCGAACAGTCCAACACCCAACGGCCGTAATCTCGATGGCCAGGATCTCGACCAACAACTCCGGCAGCTTGCCGAGGAATTAAGTCAATTGGAGCGCAGCGTGGAGTTTGAATTTTCACCGCACAAGCCGGCGGTATCTCGATCGGAAAAGCAGGAGTGATTCCCATGTTGAAAGTGCGCAGACACGTATGGTTGGCTCTGGCGCCGTTGGTGCTGATAACGGCCGGTATTTTATTTTTCCCCCAGTTGCTAGACCAGTTGCCGGCGCAGTTGCTGCTGGCGCCCGCGCCGGTGTTTGCCGAATTCGAAGGTGAGGCTCTGGCCGCTCCTCCGCCGGTGCGTCCCGCAGGCCCCTTGGTGATTGACACATCGGAGACGCCGCCCGTGCTTCGGGCAGCGCCTCAGCCAACGCCAGCGTACGGGGTAGCGGCCCCACAATTGACGCCGCCGCTTCGTCCAGCGCCAAGCCCAAAACCGTCGATAGCCTCTCCGCTGTTGGCGGCGCCACCGCTGCCCAAGTCGGCCAAGCCGACCGGCCCAGTCATAGTAAGGGCATTTGAACCGGCGCCTAACGCCGCCATCGTCCAGCAGTACAATGAACTGGAGAAACTTTTGCAGCAAGACGTCAAGGCGTACAACGAGAAAGGCGGTTCCGACGCCGCCCTCCGCCGGACGATTTCTGAAGCAACCAGCCGGCAGTTCGACCTGCGGCAACAGTTGCGTCAAATCGAAGTGGCGAAACTGAAAAAGCGGCTGGAAGAAGTGGAAGCCGCGCTCGCCAAACGTGAGGCGGCCAAGGAGGGCGTTGTCGAGCGGCGAGTGGCCCAATTGCTTCGAGAGGTCGACGAATATGCCTGGGAGCCGCTCAACCCGCCCGGATATAAGGCCGTGGAATACACGGTCGCTGAACCGTATCGCACCCCGGACGGCACGTTAAAATATAGAACGAGATCTGAAACGCGTTACCTTCCCACCAATGGCGTTCACACGCCGCCCGTTTCCCCTTCCCTCCCGAACATGTCCCGAAACAGGCAATCCAACGCCGAGACGATGAATCGCCCGACGATGGTTCGCCCGACGATGGTTCGCCCGACGATGGTTAGCCCGACGATGGAGGCTAACACGCCCCCGCAAACAGGACCCGCCGGTGGGGGATCTTTCTCGCCGTATTCTACGACTCCGGCGAAGCGGGCAGGAACGCCAGGAGGAGGCAGTTTTGGAGAAGTTACCCCGTCTCCTATTACTCCGGCCCCGTCTCCTATTACTCCGGTCCCGTCTCCTATTACTCCGGCCCCGTCTCCTATTACTCCAGCCCCGTCTCCTATTACTCCGGCGAAGCCCCCTACAGGCAAAACAATCCCGAATGTTGCTCGTCCCGCTTCGGCTGTCGTGCCTGAGGTAGGCTCGCCAGATACGGCGGCTCAGAGCCTTTCGCAAATGTTCGCAGGTATGGGCCCCAGCGTGCGCGAAACCCAAATCAAACTCGAAGTTGCGACGTCCGTTGTCCAAGTTACGCAATTAGAGTATCGAGCCGGAAAGATAACAGCTGACAAGATGACTCGCGCTCAAGGTGAATTGCGATTGGCGCAGGCCGCGTACGAGCGCGCCCTAGCGACGCATGCGGCACAAGTCAAATTGTTGGAGTTGAACTTGCAGTCTGCGGAGTTGGCCGCCGCGTCGGCCCTGGCCGATTTGATGAGAGCCAAAAAAATCAGCAACCGCCAGCCGGAAGCAATTTCAGAATCCCGAATAGACCAACTGAAATCGGCGGCTGCACAAGCAGAGAACGCCCTCAATCGAAACAAAATACTGCTGGATTTGATCAAACAAGACGACCCCGCTCCCGACGAACAGCCGCCCGCGAAAAAAGCAGAAATCGCTCCAGCGAAAAAAGCGGAGGCGCAACCGAAAGACGATTCCTAAACAGAAGAAAACATGCTGAAGCATGAACTCCAACGGCGCTCGGCTATTCCGCCAACTCCGCTTGGGCGATGGCCGCTGTGGGTTGTTCGTTTTCCCGTGGCGTCGAGGCGATACTAACAGGCGCCGGCTGGGCGATGCAAAACAGCCGTTCGGTGGTGCGTAAGAAAAGCATGCCATCGGCCAGCGCGGGCGTCGCCAGGCAACGCTGGTGCATGCGGCTGGCGCCGAGCAAGGTGAACTTGTCGGCGGCTGCGGCGAACACCGAAACATTGCCGGTTTCGCTCACCGCGTAAATGTTTCCGTCGGCGGCGACCAAACTCGCCGTGAAGTTGCCCCGCAAGCGTTCTCGCCACAGCAGTTCGCCGTCGGATAATCGATGGCAACTCACCCGGCCGCCGTCCGACAATACAAACAAACGCCCTTCCAACGCCAAGCCGGTGGGCACATAAGGACCGCCCACCGGATGCCGCCAAGCAATGTGTGTTTTGGTCACATCGCCGGAACCGTTGGCGCGAATCGCGATGATGGGGCCGTTGCCGCCGCTCATGCTGATCACGCGGCCATCGGCGTAGAGCGCGGTCGGACAAGCAATATCCGAGGTTCCCGTCACGCGCCAAATTTGCGCGCCGGTGCGCGGGTCGTACGAAGTAACCGCGCCGGGCGCGCCGTCGGCCCCGCCGCCGTTGACAATCAATTGCGAACGCGCCGGCGCGCCGCTTTGCTCCGCGGATTTTTCCCCGGCGGTGATCAACAACGGCGTTGTCCAGCTGCCCTGGCTTTCTCGTTTGGTCTTCCAAACCTGCCGGCCGGTCGATTGTTCATAAGCGGCAAGATACGATTCGGCCTGGCTGTCGTTCAGTAAAAACAGTAAATCTTGATACAACACGGGGCTCGAAGCGAAGCCCCATTTTTGCCGGATGTTGCCCGCCTCCACATGCCAGTGAAAATTGCCCGCAACATCGAAGCAATAAAGGCCGGCTGGTCCGAACGAGGCGAACACCAGCTTGCCGTTGGTGGCCACGGTGGCCGAGGCATGGCCGTTTTTGCCATGCGTGTTTCCCTTGGGAGCAGCCACGGCGCGTTTCCAACGGACGCCGCCCGACTGCCGGTCGAGGCAAACCAGCGTCAAGGAATTTTCGCCCGCCTGGAAAGTGTCGGTGGTGAGAAACAGGCTGTCTTTTGTGAGCACGGGCGAGGAATGCCCCAGACCGTTAATCTCGGTGCTCCAGACGATATGTTCATTTCCCGCCAGCTCATGGCCCGACCATTGCACGGGATAATTCACGCCGGGCGCCGCACCTTGCAGTCCGCCTCCGCGCCATTCTCCCCAAGGCGTTGCCTGTTGTCGTGGAGGCGCTTCCCTTGCCAACTTCGCCACCACGAGTTCGAACGTATCGGGGAGGTTGGCGTCGAGGCGTTCACAACCGGCCAAGAGCAGCGCCGCGAAGCCAATCCGCAGCAGACGCGCTATGTTGTGGCGTGGCGTGGTCATGGCGAATGGTTATAGAGCGTGGCTCCCGGCGGCAGGAGAAAAGTCGCCGGGAAGCCAGTGCGAGGCGGGAACGTTGGCGGTGGTGGGAAATTTTGGCGGGACCGAATCCACTTTGCGAACGGTCAGTATCACCGAAATAGGGGGCGGCGTCAAGCACAAATGAGCGGGGAACGCGTTCGCGATTTCGTCGTTTCGAGGCGACATCCGAATAAAATCTCGGCATTTTCAAAATGCCAAGATTTTCTCATCGACATCCGGTAACTTGTGGAAGAACCGAGCGGTTTTTTATTGTCGCCTTTCGCTCCGAGAAAGAAACGCAAAACGCTACTTTCGCGGAGCGAAAGGCGACACTCCTTGTTCGCACGATGCTGAGGGTCTTCCAGGGCCGTTCGACAAGGGTGTAACCGGCAAGCCGCCATGGAAATAAAGGCGGCTCGCTCGGGAAATTGTCAATAGTTATTTGTCAATCGTCATTTGTCATTGGAGGGAGTGATGGCGCCTGCTGCGTTACGCGCCAAGCCGGCGAACCAAAAGAAATGCGGGCATGGTTCGTTAAGCAAAGACGATAGAATCGTCGACAAATCATTCCATGGTTGCCGCTGAATGATAAATGACGATTGACAAATAACTATTGATAAATGAGGTTCAAGTCTTCTCAATGAACGAGCGGCTTGCCGGTTACACCCGTTCGACTTCCCCTCCTATCTGGACTAGGCGCCATGGCATTGATTGAGCTTCGCGATATCACCAAAACCTACGACCTGGGCGAAGTGAAAGTGTATGCCTTGCGCAGCACGACGCTCTCGATGGAAACCGCTGAGTTCGTGGCCTTGATCGGCCCTTCGGGGTCTGGCAAGTCGACGCTGATGAACACGCTGGGCTGCCTTGATCGGCCGACTTCGGGGAGTTACCTGCTGGACGGCGAGGAAATGGCGGAAATGTCGCGCGATGGCCGCGCCCGGGTCCGGAATCGGAAGATCGGCTTCGTGTTCCAGAACTTCAACTTGCTCAACCGCACCTCGGCGTTGGAAAACGTGGAGTTGCCGCTACTGTACGCCAAGGGAATTACCGGCGCGGAACGGCGGAGTCGGTCGAAAGAGATGTTGCAAATGGTCGGCCTGGGCGACCGCCTCGATCATCATCCCAGCCAGCTTTCAGGTGGGCAGCAGCAGCGGGTCGCGATTGCGCGGGCCTTGATCAATCGCCCGGCAATTCTCATGGGAGATGAACCGACAGGCAACCTCGACACGCGAACCAGCCGCGATGTGATCGAACTTTTTCGTAAACTGAATATTGAAAATAAAATCACGGTGATTCTGGTCACGCACGAACAAGAAGTGGCCAGGCACGCCGAACGCAAGCTGGTGCTCCGCGATGGCAACATCGTGACCGACACCACCGACTTCGAACAGGCCCTGCAATCGTTACATTCGGAACCTTTAGACGAAATAGAGGAATGATTCCCATCGATTCCCTGAGAATAATCAGCACAATGCGCGTTGCTGGTCGAATTGTTAGGGTATGGGAAAACACTCTGTGTTATTGGCCGTGACCGTTTTATTTTGGATTTGCCAGGGGCCGGCAAATATTGCCCATGCGCAAAGGGTTTCCCGAGTTATCTTTCCGGAGCAGCGCGATATCGTGGTGCGCCCGACGAACGCATTTGGCGTGCGGCGATTACCAGAATTGCCCACGCCGCCGACAGTCCAGCGGAATTTCAATAAAATCCCCATACGGCGGCTCACCCTTGACGACGCACTCCGCATCGGCCTGGAAAATTCGGAAGTGGTGCGGGTTCTGGCCGGCGTTACGGCCGTTTCCAGCGGACGCACCATTTACGACCCGGCCATCGCGAATGCCGGAATCGACGAAGCAAACGCCCGTTTCGATCCCACCTTCAGTGCGCGAAATACTTGGAATCGGACCGATACTCCGGTGGCTGTTTTCGACCCCGCCAATCCCAACCGGGCTTTGATCGTGCCCTCCGGCGCCGACACGGAAACTTACAATCTGAACGCGAATTTGAGCAAAACGAATACCGCCGGCGGCGTGTTGAATTTCGGAGTCAACACCACGCCCACGCGTTTCCAAAGAGGCGTTTTTCCGCTCAATCGGCAAACGCGCTCGGCGGCCACGTTAAGTTACACGCAGCCTTTATTGCAGGGCGGCGGTTGGGCGGCGAATTTGGCGCCGGTTGTTTTGGCCCGCATCCAAACGGAGCGCTCTTTTTTCCAATTCAAGGATAGCATCCAGGAGTTGGCGCGGGGCATTGTCGAAGCCTATTGGGCGGTGGTCTTCGCCAGAACCGATGTCTGGGCCCGAGAGCAGCAAGTGGAGCAAGGGCAGGAGGCTTACAATCAAATTTATGCGGCTTTTCGCGCTGGGCGGGTCAGCGCCGCCGACGTCGCGCAATCACGGCTCGCGCTTGCCAATTTTCGCGCCACGTTGATTACCTCGCGAGCGAATCTGTTACAGCGAGAAGCGGCCTTGCGCAACATTTTGGGCTTGCCGCCGTACGGCCCCGAATGGCTCGTTCCGATCACCCCGCCGACCACGCGGAGAATTACCTTCGATTGGAACGGCCTGTACCGGCTGGCTGAGCAGCAGCGTCCTGATATCGTGGAATTGAAACTGATTCTTGAAGCCGACGAACAACAAATCACACAAGCGCGTAATCAGGCGTTGCCTCGCGTCGACGCCGTGATGCTCTACCGTTGGAACGGGCTGGAAGGCGAAATGCCCGATAGTTCCGCGATTTCGACGCGCGGCGGGCAGTTCACCGACTGGTCGTTCGGCGTGAATTTTTCCGTGCCGCTGGGGCTGCGGCAATCGAGGGCGACGCTGCGCCGGCGCTCGCTGGTTCTCGCCCGCGACCGCGCTAATTTGGATCAAGGTTTGCATAACGCCTCGCACATCATTGCCCTGAACCTTCGTAATCTCGACCAGTTCTATTCACAATATGAAGCCTTTCGAGAAGTGCGCGAGGCAGCACTGGAGAACCTGAAGGTGCAAATCGCCCGAAACGTGGCGGGCCAAACGATTTTCTTGAATGTCTTGGAGGCGATTACAAGTTGGGGGAATGCGGTCAGCAGCGAAGCACAATCGTTGGCGCAATACAATACGCAGTTGGCCTCCCTGGAACGACAAACCGGCGTGATTCTGGAAACGCATGGCGTGCGTTTTTACGAAGAACGGTACGGCGCGATCGGGCCGATGGGCCGCCTCTTCCGACCCCGAATTTATCCTCGCGGCATGCGTCCCGGCGCCAATACGCCGCAATACCAAAATTCCGACCAACCGGCCGAAGAAGCATTCGATTTGACGCCTCCCGATTTCCGCCGAAGATCGTCCAGCAGAAAAAAACGGAATACCCCCACGCCTTCTGGCAATCAAAACGGCGCCGGCAGTTTGGAATTACTGCCCCAACCGCCCGCCAGACCGTGAACCTTCACAAAATAAACACCTCTATTTTTGAAAATCGGCGTTCTCGCCGCATCGCCTTCTTCGACCGCTGTGCGTAAAATAGATGAGGCTCGGGATAAATTCTCAGCCGAACACTCCGAGACCAACTTTTCATTCCTACTTTCGAGGTAACGGAACAACGTGCAAGACCGCGTGCAAAGCGTAGCCAGTGAAGCGACTATTTTGGTTCGCTTGCTGCCGCCGGGAGGCGATGGTTTTCAAGATCCCTTCGCGGAATTGGAGGGCCTGGCGAAAACCGCCGGCGCCCGCGTGGTGGGGCGGTTGTCGCAACAGCGAGAACGGCCTCACCCCGCCACTTATCTGGGCAAGGGGAAAGTCGAGGAGTTGGAGCAACTGGTCAAGCATCATGACGCCGACGCAGTGCTCTTCGATAACGACCTCGCGCCCGCCCAAACGCGCAATCTGGAAAAAGCGTTGGATGTCAAGGTGCTTGATCGCACCGAAGTCATTCTCGATATTTTTTCCACGCACGCCCAGACCATCGAATCGCGGTTGGCGGTCGAACTGGCGCAACTCGAATACGCCTTGCCACGATTAAAACGCATGTGGACCCACCTCTCCCGCTTGAAAATGGGAATCGGCATGCGGGGCCCCGGCGAAAAGCAATTAGAAACCGACCGCCGCTTGGTGGAAAAACGCATTCACGACTTACGCACGCAGTTGGGTGAATTTGAACGGCGCAAAGAGCGGCAAGTTAGCGGACGCCGCGGCTTCATGAGCATCTCGCTGGTGGGCTATACGAACGCCGGCAAGAGCACGCTGATGAACGCCATGACAGCGGCCGATGTCGTGGTCGAGGATAAACTCTTCGCCACGCTCGACACTCGCACACGGCGTTGGCAGTTGCCCAACTGGGGCCCGGTGCTGCTCAGCGATACGGTGGGCTTCATTCGCGATTTGCCGCACTCCCTGATCGCCAGTTTCAAGGCGACTTTGGAAGAAACCCGCCAAGCCGATCTGCTCTTGCACGTGGCCGACGCCAGCAATCCTGAAGTCTACGAGCAAATTGCGGCGGTTTATTCGGTGCTGGAAGAGCTTGACGTGGAAGCCAAAGACACGCTACTCGTGCTGAATAAAATCGATGCCGAAGGCGCCGCCGACCGCGTGCATAGCCTGCTGAACCGTTACCCGCATGCGGTGGCCATTAGCGCCAAGCAAAAGCAGGGGATCAGTGAATTGGCGCATGCCGTAAGCGCGGCGCTCAGCCGCTCGTTTCAAGATGTCGACGTCGAAACGAGCGTCTCGAACGGCAAACTCATGGCCTACATGGCGGCTCATGGCGAAGTGCTTTCCAAACGTTTCTCCGAGGAACGCGTGATTATGCATTGCCGCATTCCCGAGGCCTATTTGAACCGCATACAGGACGACGAAGACGTCTCGATTCGTTATCGCGACGCCGCGTGTGATATAGCGGATAACGAGGATAATACCTCCGACGATTCACCGCCCGACACGATTGAAGAAGTGGCCTAACAAAATGACGCGCCGGTCGATTGCTGGGAAACGAGTGCTCGTGACAGGCGCTTCAAGCGGCATCGGTCGCGCACTCTGCCTGGAATTGGCGCAGCGCGGCGCGCAGGTATTGGCCTTCGCCCGACGCGGCGAGCGTTTGCAATCGCTGCGCGGCGAGATTGAATCCGGCGGGCGGCGCTTGGCCTATCTGGCCGGAGATATTACCTCGCCTCAAGATCGCGCGGCGTTGCTCGCTGCGGCGCAAGAATCGCTGGGCGGGCTCGATATTCTCATCAACAACGCCGGCGTGGGCGGATGGGGCCCGTTTGCCGAAGCCGACGCGGAGCGTTTGCGGCGCATCATGGAAGTAAATTTTTTCGGGCCCGTGGAGTTGATTCGCGCTGCGCTGCCGCTGTTGCGCGAGGGCCAGCGGCCCTTGATCGTGAATGTTTGTTCCGTGTTGGGGCACCGGGCGGTTCCGAAAAAAAGCGAATACTGCGCCAGTAAGTTCGCCTTGCACGGCTTTAGCGACGCGCTCCGCGCGGAATTGGCCAGCGATTCGATTGACGTGATGCTGGTCAGCCCCAGCACGACCAAGAGCGAATTTTTCGAGCAGGCCGGTGGCCAAGACCCATCCTCACTCGCGCGCCGCGCCATGCCGGCCAGTGTTGTGGCTCGGAAATCGATCAGGGCCATGGAGCAAGGGCGGCACGAAATCCTACTCCCAGCCAGCGGCAAGCTATTTGTTTGGCTCGACCGCCTGGCGCCCTGGCTGGCCGATAAAATCGTGGCCCGATATGGCTGATTGCACAGCCAACGGAGAGCGTGTCACATACTGGCCGTGGGGCCGACTAAGAGCCTGTTCGGAGCAAACGCATGACTCACCGTCAGATTCCGCTGGGAACGCCGCGCCTCCTCGTCAGTATTTTATTCACGATCTTAGCTTTCGCGGTCGCGATCTGGACCGCAACCGGGATTGTGTCGAGTTGCATCGACGCGGCAAAGCTTCAAAACGCCGTCTTGGTGGACGCTCGGTTATTAGCAGTAGACAGACGTATCGTGGAAGGTGGAAGGGGGGCGATTGAGCAGGTCACGGTTAGTTATTCCTATGAATTTGACGGAGAATATTTTGAGCATAAAACACGAACAATTGCTCTGTTTGCGAAAGGCGACGAACTCCACGATGTGCTCAGCAACGCCGTCCGCACGGGAGAAATGATTCCCTGTTACGTCGACCCCGAACAGCCGTCGCTCAGTGTGTTCTCAATGGAGTTCTCCATTTCTCTGTTTCTGATGTCTGTTTTGTTTCCGATAGTATTTGGGGGCGTCGCGATCATTTGCGCTACAAGCCTGTTTCGGCGTTGGCGCGACGCCGTTGGCCAGAGGCGCAAGGCCCACTGAAAGCCGTGTTCCGTTAGCGGATGCTCTTTACGTGCAACGGTTGTATACTTCTCCCGGCTAGCGTTGGCTCGTTTAACGGCAAGCCGAAGGCGACTGCGTTTTGAGACAAACCGTTTGGGCAAGACAGAAAAACGCAGTCGCCTTCGGCTTGCCGTTAAACGAAAATGTGCCATTTTCAACCGTGTGCGGTATGTACTTCGCCTGGGAGCCCTTTCAGAAATACAGCCGGCTTTGTCATTTCTTCTTCGTCAGCGGAATGCGAATCGACAAGCCCACGATTCGGTCGGAGGTGGAGGTCACGCCGAAGGTTCCGTGGCAACTCAGGCAACCGGCCGTGAGGGGAATGCCCTCAGCACGAAGAAAGCCGCCGTCTTCGACTTTCTCGTATTCCTCTTTTCCCTTGGACAAGGCTCTGGCGGCTTCTTTTTCAAAGTCGTCTTGAGGTTTGTGGTCGATGCTCATGGCTTTCGCGTTGACTGCAAACCAGCGGGCGTTGATTTTTGACTCACGCGCGATCTGGGCAAACACATCTTCCATGGCGCGGGCCGGAATGGTGGACCGATCGTCGAGGAAATAGCGATGATGCATGACATCCAACGTAGCGGCGTAAATATTGTGTACTAACTTGGCGCGCTCGCGGGCGGCTTCGACACTCAGCGTCGCTTCTTCCCCTGCCGGCGGCCGTGGCGATTTGGCCTCTTTTTTCGCCGCTGCTTCCTTGGCGCCGGTGACCGCTTCGCCCGCCATGGCCACGGAAAACGCCGCTGTAAGGAAAAACGCCGCTGTAACGGAAAACGCCAGCACGACCGAAACGGCCGTCAGGCGGCAAAGCACACTCCAAATTCGAGAACGCATATTCATAACTCCTGTTGAGGTCATTCGGTGGCGGCCGCGCCGGGATCGAGAGTGGCCGGGCTGGAGGCTGTTTTCGATGCTTCGGTCGGTTTTTTGGCTGCTAGTTTTTCGAGGGTCCAATATTCGGGCAGGTTTTTCTTCGTGTCGCGCAGTATTTCCAAGATCGCCCGCCGATCGGTTTTGGTCAGGTGGGCGAAAGCAGCGGTTGTGTCTTCGCCGGTGAGCACTTGCCAGAGCCGCAGGTAAACGTCTTCCAGAAGCGGCGGCGGCAGTTTGTTAAAGGCCTTGGAATAGATCAGGTAACTGCAAGGATACTTGAACAAGCGAGTGGTTAAATCGAATTGGCGAAGCGAACGACCTTGCTTGTCGAAAGGGCCGCGAGCGGCGAACTCCTTGGTGAATCCTGAGAGGCCGGAAACGGGCGAAGAGAGACTGATTTCCTCAGCGAAGAGCAAGTGCTTGACCACGGGTTCGGCCGCGGAATGGAGCCGGCGCGTGGTGGCGTCCGACCGATGCGAGGCGGGGCGCTCCATCATTTCGTTCATGACGTCGCCGTCTCGCAGCGCGAGCAGCGTGGAAAAATTGGCCCGCGTGATGCGGTTTTGCATATTCACCTGATGCTCCATGACCATCAGGGCGACAATATCGCTGTACGGTTTCAGGTAAGGATCGGTCTCGAACCATTGGCTCAAATCGTGTGCGTTGGCGCCTTTTTCGGTATCGAGGTTTTCCGGGTCGTCTGACTGGCGAACCAACAGATTCCCCAAGTGGCGTTGGGCGCCGTGCTCTCCCGAAACATACCAGCCGCCCCAACGCTCCTTGAGCGGACTGCTGTGGTCGCTCAAATACGTGCCGGCGCTGAAAATGGGCAAACCATCGGGACCGGTGTACACCGACCGAACCAAATGTCCGGGAACGCCGCGCGTCAGCGATGAGCTATGGCATTGCAAACACTCATACGTGCGCCGCTTAAACGCGGGCGCCTCTGTTTTGTGCTGGTCGAGCGAATAAAAATTGGCGCCCAGTCGAGGATCAACCGACGAAACTTCAACCACTTTGCCGCCCTGCACCCAGCCGATGTAAACGTCGTCGTTAAAATAAACCGCGCGCGGCGTTCGCGGCGATATGTTCCTCACCTGGAAACTCGTTTTGGAATACACGAGCACCTGCGACGACTGCGGCACGTCAAGCTGCTTCAACACCGACTCCAAATACCCATGCTTCCGATCGAAGTGTAATTTCACTTCGCCGGCGTCGAGCTTTTTTTGGAGTTGGGAAATCGGATCGTTGACAGACGTTTTAAGATAATTGATCGGCGGCTGCTCAATGGCAAACTGTCCCCAAACGGGAGTCGAGACAAATCCGACGACGACCAACGCCAGCACGACCGTTTGAATCGTCCGTTGCGTGATGCTGTTCAGACCCGACAATGTTTTCATGACATTTCCTCTTTGAGGCAGTCCACGGTTTTTTCCCAGAGGTCGTGAAAGGGCAGGTTACTGGATGTTTCGTAAAAAAGCCCGGCATTTTGAAAATTTCGGGCTTTTCATCCGGCGAGCAAATTTCGGACAGCTTTCAACTCAACTGTCTATATCTAGATCGTTATATCTTGTATCTGTCGTTGAGTCAAGGAGTAGAATTCCCAAATATTGCTTCAAAGTATACCTTATGGGGCCTGAAGTTACATTTTACTTGCTTCAGTTTTTCGGGGAGGCTCAGTCAGAGGCCGTATTCGACCTCATGGCTGGAACTGCATCTCGTTGACGATAACGGGATCGAGCCCGGTTTGACGTATCATCGAGATGATTTGCCCCGCTTCCAACATGCTTGGGGCATTGCCGCGAACCACTAGTTTGCCCTGCTCCTGCCGGAGCGAAACCCGACTCTTGGGGAATAGCTCACCGACCAGTCCTTGGAGTTTGAGCAACGGCTTCGAGAGTTCGGTAGAGGAGGCTTCCCCGCCAACGTGGACAGCGTATCTCGCCGGCGCCTTACTTTGGTCGTCGAACCAAAGGGTCACGACGGTATCGCCTTGGCTCTTGCCCACGATCGACACATGCTTCGGAGAGAACAAAACCACTTCGCAGATCGAGGTGTCGGCCGCCAATGCCTTGGCCACGCCCCGTTGCATCGGAAGCGTCTTGCTCATGCGAACGCCCACGGAAATTGCCGGGGTCGACAAATAAGCCGGTTCGGCCACATGCGGATTCGTTTGGGCGTGGCGATTGATGATCACCGATCGCGAAGCGTAGCGAGACGTCCCGAATTGCGAACCGGAAAGACGCGAGTGAGGAATATTGTCGGCCGGACGCGCGGCAAGCGTCGCCTTGATGTCGAGCAACGCCGCGCTCGGAGTGGCCGTTTTCGGGAACGCCGCAATCGACGGCTGGTTCGCCGGAGCTTCGCCGCCCAGCGGGAAAGACGACAACTTCGCCGCCGCCCGTTTCGGAGGTATTGGTTTCGCCTTGAACTCTTCAAACGCGGGCGGTGCAACGACCTTTTCCGCCGGGGGCGCCAAGACCGTTACCGGCGCCGCGTTGGACGGGCGTTGTGTGGTCACCAGATCTTCCAGAACGCGAGAGGCGCTCGCTGGAGGGGCGGGCGGCGCCAGTGAGGCCGACTCTTCGAGCGGCGCCGATGGCGGAATAGGATGCACTCGGTATTGTTGCAGCTCTGGGGCCGACTTCGCATCTAGCGTTGGCCGCGGCGTAAGCGCCTTGGCAGACGCCAATTCCGCAGGTTTCTCACCCGACAGACCCCGATCCTCACCGCGACGCGCCACGGTGGCTGGGCCGTTGGCGGGACGAATCATGGGCGCGACGTGTTGACGCCGGACGATATTCAATGGCGCCTTTTGCAAGGTGCTGGAGTCGTCGCCGATCGAAATCCAGTCGGAGCCGCGCGGTTTTTTCGTGGCCGGCGCGGAAGCTTGCTGTTGGGAAACGACCGCCGCTGGCTGTTGCGTCGCCTCAGAACGCGCATTCTGCGGCGTCATCAACGGCGCTGCGTGCAAAGATTGTGCCCGGTTGGCAATCGGCCTGCTGTGTGGGGCTGTTGTCCGTACCGTGGCGGTAGGCCCGCCGGGGCGATGTTTTTCAATTCCCGCGGCATTGGGTTGCAGACCACTGGACGGTCCTTTCGCCACGGGCTTCGCTTTCGCCACGGTCCGCGCACGCGATGAAGCCTTGCGCGACTCAACAACAGGCTGTCGCACCGGGGGCGCCGGCCCGACATTCTTGGAGACGCGCGTTTCGGTTGAGACGCGCATTTCGGTTGGAATGCGCGTTTTTGGCGCTGGTTCGTCGTCAGCTTTGGAAAAGAACGGTAACTTCCAGCGGGAAAAAAATCCTCCCTTTTTCTTGCTCGTCGCAATTTCGTCGTTGTTGTTTTTACCGAGATGCGCCGCCGAACTCGCTGGGGCTTCACTTGTTACGCGTTGTCGTCGCTCGAATGTCGGCGGCGCAACTGTTTCTCGTCGAACGATTTTTTTGGGCGTCGGTTCTTGTTCATGGTCGGGCGAAGCGGAACTACGGGAGAAGGGCAGCTTAAAGCCTGACGACAACAGCCCGGCGTGGGAGCGATTCGGTTGCCGTTTTGCTTTCGAACGCGCGGCCTGATTCGCCGCCGGCATTACGATAACGCCGCTTTTCGCTGTCTCTTTCGATTTCGATCCAAATGGCAATTTCCATTTCCATTTCGGAATGAATCGCCCCAACGATCTCCGCGGCGGCTCCGCCGGGTGGATTGTGGAATCGAATTGGACAGGACCAATCGGCGGCGTCACGTTTCCAAAAACCCTGTCGATATTCTTCGTGCCGGCATTTTTTGAAATAGCAGCCGGAGATTCCCTAACCGGAGACCGCCGCGCCCGTGCTGGACGCCGTACGACCGAACTCTTGTCGTCCGACGCCTGACGCTCCCCACCGGCATTGGGCGGCGCGGCGATTTTCACTTCGGCCGCGCTAACAGGCTTCGACCGCGAGAGAGATCGGCTTTTGGGAGACGCACCGCCACTGGCCTCCGCCGCGATGGCGGGCGCCACGAACATACAAGCCAAAAGAAGCCCTGAAACAACGCCGTTTCGCGCAGCGCCAGAGCGTGTCGTCCGGTCTCTTGGTGCTCCGTCTTGCCTCGCCCAATTTTTCATCCGATCTACCCCAACTCGCGTTTTTTATCGCCCGTCTTGCTAGCAAAGCGGCCCAGGAACTCGGGCCGAGTACGTCTAATCGTTTCATCGGGGAGGCGGGCGCGCAAAGTTGAGAGAATATGCCGGTTATTCGGATCGCAACGGCGTTTTCCGCTATTTGTTCTCAACGGCCCGATTTCCTCGCGGTTCGCCACTTTTTCGATGCGACGCATTACAATGCATTATTCGCCCCGTGTTGCGTTCCCCCATAAAGCTCTGCAAAAAAAACGTGAATCACTATTTAACCATGATCGTCGGCCCCCGCGTGGGGGCTCATTTTCTCCTCGATGGGTCGCGAGAAAACCACATCGGCCGAGGGACCGACTGCCACGTCGTTCTCGCCGACCCGCTCTGTTCGCGAGTGCATGCCACCATTGCGCAACGAGACCACGCCTGGTGGCTGGTCGACGCCGACAGCCGCAACGGGTCGTATGTCAACAACCAAAAGGTCGACGAGGCGCTGTTGGTCGATGGCGTTGTCGTGCGGCTCGGTTCGACGCAGTTTCAGTTTTGCGAGACGGAAGCGCTTCCAAACGCCAATGCGAACGTCACCCAAACCATCGTTCGCATCGTCAACCCTGAAGAGTGGGCGCCGTTCCAGCCCTCGGAGAACGATGCTCGCGAGTCCAAGAATGTTGGCGCCTTATACGACCTCGCCATTCAATTATTTTCCTGTTCCGACCCCGACGATGTCGCGCGGCGGTCGCTGGAATTGCTTTACGAAAAAACGTCCGCCTCGGTGGCCGGTTTTTTGTGGGCCAGCGACGAAGGGCAACTCAAACCCAAGGTCGTGATACCCAGCAGCGCGCGGGCCGCGGCGTCGCTGAGCGAATCGTTGACGGATCTGGTCTACCGAAAAAAGCGCGCCGTTTGGGTCGCGAATGAGCAGGCAACAGGCGCCGCGGAAAGTTTGCCTCACTTCTCCGACGCCATCTGTGCGCCTTTGATCGTAGACGATCTAGCGATCGGAGCGCTGCATGTGTATCTGGCGAAAGGCCGATTCCAACCGCATGACCTGGATCTCGCCATTGCGTTGGCGAAATTGCTCGCCGCCGCCCTGATGCGGGCCCGCCGCCAAGCGACGCTCGAAGCCGACCACCAACGTCTGGTCGACAAAAACGCCGCCTTCGACGAACTGCTCGGCGAGAGCGAGCCGATGCAAAAACTCAAAGACAACATAGCGCGCATCGCCACCGCGACTGGCTGTGTTTTGGTGCGGGGCGAGAGCGGAACAGGCAAGGAGCTTGTCGCCGGCGCGCTGCACCGCGCCGGCGCTCGCGATGATCGGCCCATGCTTTCGGTCAACTGCGCCGCGATTCCCGCGGAACTCATGGAAAGCCAACTTTTCGGTCATATGAAAGGCGCGTTCACCGGCGCCGACGCCGACCACATCGGCTGGTTCCAACAAGCTGATTCCGGCACGCTGTTTCTCGATGAAGTTGGCGAAATGACGCTCGAAGGGCAAGCCAAACTGCTGCGCATTCTCGAAGGGCACCCTTTTCTACCGGTCGGCGGAACCAAGGAACTGACGGTCGATGTGCGCGTGATCGCGGCCACCAATCGCGACCTGCGCGAAGTGGTGCAGGAAAAAAAGTTTCGGGAAGATCTTTACTATCGCCTGAGCGTGTTTGAACTGTATATCCCGCCGCTGCGCGAGCGCGGCGCCGATCTTCCCCTGCTGCTCGATTTTTTTCTCCGCCATTTCAAGCAGCAGCAAGGCCGCCCGACATTGGAGCTTGCCGACGCTGCGCGGCAAAAACTGCTCGCCTATGCCTGGCCCGGCAATGTCCGCCAGTTGCGCAACGTGTTGGATAGCGCCGTCGTGATGGCCGACGACGACGTTATCCAGGCCGACGATATCGGTCTGCGCGATGTCGGCGGACCCGTGCTCGACTCCCTCCGCATCGACGATTGGGAGCGCAAACTCATTCAAGAGTCGCTCAAACGCACCGGCGACAATGTTCCCGAAGCCGCCAAACTGCTGGGCATCGGCCGCGCAACACTGTATCGAAAAATCGAGGAATACGGAATTTCTCGGTAAGGCGTTTGTCGGCGACGTCGTTTCGG
>QIKY01000094.1 GCA_003233175.1 Planctomycetaceae bacterium
AAGAATTTACCTTGCTTTTTTTCTTTGCGGCCATTTATCGACTCTAACCGCAACTCGCGATCTACTTCGCGAGCTACTTCAGCGTTAAGCTGGTCTAATTCCACACCATTTTTTTCATCCGCAGCCGGGCTCGGCGTGGCTGCGAGACCAGAACCGGCAACGCCCGCCTCGCCGGGAACGTAGGTATCGTGAAGATTCTTTGATGACAACGACGACAACTCTTCTTGTTCTTCAGCCCCCGTTTCGGCTGACGCTGATTCGGTTGGCGCTGATTCCGCATCACCAGAGGTCAGCCAATCCCCACTCGAGAAGCTGGCAATCCCTTGGTCGGCGGGCCAGAGAAATGAGAACGCCAGCGGGCCGAGCAGCACCAACAGGCAGACCGCCACGGCCAAAGCTACCAAAGGGCGAAGCGAATGTTCTGGTTCCGGTTTGTTGATCGTGGGCATGGCTTCTTGCTCCTTCTTCTGCAAGTGTTCCTCCACCGCCCCGCGCAGCGTTGCACTCGGAGCGACAGCTTGAGGGGTGTTTTTAAGCAGTCCGGCGGCGCGGCGCGTCTGTTCGACAAACTGCTGGTCTTCCGGAGACTGGCTCAGTTCCGCTTCGGCAATGGCTCGCTCCCGCTCATCAAGCTGATCGAGAGCATAAGCCGTCAGCCGAGCTTGATATTCTTCATCGTGAGGTGGTTGATGATTATTCATGGAAATTCAGCTCCGTTGATGGAGTTGTTGGGAGTTCTTCGCGTTCTGCGAACTCTGCGGAAGCTCAGACTTTCCTTGGCGGTTTCTGGGTGAACATTTCAACGCAGAGAACGCAAAGGCGCTGAGGGCCGCAGAGGACAGCCGCCTGATCGTATCTTCCTTCGCGTTCTTCGCGGCTTCGCGTGCAATTCTTTCTCACACGGCGCCGATATTTGTTGTTCATTCTTTTGTTAGTTCTTCCCTGCATTCTTCTCCGTATTCTTCTCCGCGGCCCTCTGCCCCTTTGCGACCTCTGCGTTTCCCTTCTTCGGTCTAACCGCTTACTTGAGGGCGTCGGTTCGCTGGGTCGGTTCGGCGTCGAGGGTTGTTTCAATGGAGGCGGAGAGCCAACGCTGGAGGCGGGTGTCGGATCTCAATGTTTTGAGCGCCCGATGCATCAGCACGCGCACATTCGCCTCGCTGCGTTCGCAGACGTCGCTGATTTCTCGGTAGCTCATGCCGGCTTGCCAAAGCCGGAGTACATCGCGTTGGCCGTCGGGCAGTTCCGCCACAACGGCCGCAATATGCTGGTGGAGGTCTTGCTCTTCGGCGGTTTGCGCGGGGTCGGGTTCATGGCCGACAAAAGCGACGCCGCCGGTTTCGAGTGATTCGGTGTTTTTTCGCCGCAGCAAATCAAACGCCTTGTTGCGGCAAACGGCGTACAGCCAAGCACGCTCCTTGCCGCCCAAGGCAGCTTGACTTTGGTCACAAAGCTTGAGAAACGCATGCTGCACGACATCGCGAGCGGGTTCGATATCGCCCAAAATCCGGCCGACGTAGCCCGTCAGCAGCGCTTCGTAATGTTCGAGCGTCGCCAAAATCCAATCCCGATGGAGGGAATCTGGGCGACAGTTCCGCTCGCTGTTGTTCTGGAGGTGCTTGTTTTTTTCGGCCGGCATATGCTTCGCCTGTTTTTGCGTTCCCTGACAGTAGAACGCATCAGCAGAGGTTTTGTTACAGAAAAAAGGACGCCGTCTGAGAAAATTGCTGGGGCGATATCCGCCGCGCGAAACCATTGTAGAATGTGATAACCACGAGCGCATGCGACACTGGATCGAAAACACACGATGGACACGACAAAAAACAGGCCCACTCGCGTGGCGATTATTGGCGGCGGCGTCACGGCGCTGGCCGCGGCGCAGCGTCTGGCGAAGGCGGCGCCGGGTTGGGCGCAAGGGCTGGATGTCTCGCTGTTGATTGCCGACGATTACGCGGGCGGCCTCTTGAAAACCACTCGCCGCGATGGTTTTCTGGTCGAACATAGCGCCGACATGTTCACCAGCAAGCAGCCCTGGGCGCTCGACCTGTGTCGGGAAATCGGCTTCGAATCGGAGTTGATTCCCACCAACCAAGCCCAGCGGCGGGCGTATATCGTTTGGCGAAGACGCCTGCACCCCGTGCCGGCCGGTTTCACGCTGATGGCGCCTTCGCGGATCGGCCCCATCCTGCGCACTAGGCTGTTGAGTCTGCTGGGAAAGCTGCGTCTGGCGGGGGAGTATTTTGTGCCGGCTCGCCGCGATGGCCAGGAGGAGAGTCTGGCCGAATTCGCCCGCCGCCGCTTTGGCCGCGAGACGTACCAACGGCTGATCCAACCGCTGATTGGCGGCATCTATACGGCCGACCCCGAACTCTTGAGCGTGGCCGCCACGATGCCCGAATTCCTCGAAATGGAACAGCGGCACGGCGGCATTGCGCGAGCCATGCTCAAAGAGCGACGCGGTAAAAAGCAGCGAGGCAAGGCCGACGAACAGGTGAGCGGCGCCCGCTACAATCTGTTCCATGCGCCGCGCGAGGGGATGAGCCGTTGGATGCAGGCCTTGGTCGACCAGTTGCCAAAGTCATGGTTGCGGTACAACACGTGCGTGGAATCGGTCCGGCGAGAAGGCGAGCAATGGCGCCTAGCGATTGCCGGGCGTTCCGAACCAGAAAGGTACGACGCCGTGTTGCTTGCGCTCGGCGCGCCGCCGGCTGCGCGGCTGTTGCACGACGCCCACTTGGAACTCTCCACCGCGTTGGCTGAAATTCCCCATGCGAGTTCGTCGGTCGTGATTCTGGGTTGCCGCCTTTCACAATTTTCCCGGCCGCCGGAAGGGTTCGGCTGCGTTGTGCCGATGGTTGAAAATCGCCGAATCTTGGCGGTCAGTTTCGCCAGCAATAAATTTCCCGGCCGTGCGCCCGACGACCACATTCTGCTGCGTGTGTTTGTCGGCGGCGCCTGCCAACCAGAATTAGCGGAACTTTCCGACGCCCACACCTACGCGTTGGTGCGCGGCGAACTCTCTGAAATTCTGGGCTACCATGGCGAACCGGTATTTCAAGACATTGTTCGCTATCAAGGCGTGATGCCGCAATACCATTTGGGGCACGAGCGGCGCGTAGCCCGCATCGAAACCCTAACCGCCGCGCTGCCGGGGCTCGAACTCGCCGGAAACGCCTACCACGGCGTCGGCATTCCCTTTTGCATACACAGCGGCCAACAAGCGGCCGAGCGAATATTATCGCACGGCTAAAGAACGCTACTTTCACTGCGAAAGGCGACAGAGGACAATTGCTTCTCGAAGGCTCCTCAGGGCTTGAATTCCCGCGGGATGAAAACTGTGGGGTCATTCAGGGCAGGTTGCTCGCGAGCACAATCATCAAGAAGGTTTCTGGCCCTGCTGGAATCTATAGCAAATACATCAACTAAAAAAACCTGGGGGAATGTTGTATGCCTGTTTTTGTCACGAAAAAACTAGTGAATTGGTTGCCGGCCGCCTTCTTGGCGCCGGCGTTGTTGTTGGGGTGGGCGTCTGCGGCAAACGCCGAGTCGCCGCGCGTCACCGTCGTGGTGGGTGAACTGTTGCCGGAAGAGCAGGCCGCGCCGGCTTCCAACCCACGCAAGCCCAGTCTGCTCAAGCGGCCGTTCGGCGTCGATTTTGATCGCGCCGGAAATATGACGATCGTCGAGTTGGAGGGAGGCCGCGTGTTTCGGCTCACTGCCGCCGGAATGTTATCGCAAATCGCGGGCGATGGCTCAAAAAATTACGCCGGCGATGGCGGCCCGGCCTCTGAAGCAAAATTCAACGGCATGCACAATGTGGCCGTGACGCCAGCGGGCGACATTTACATCGCCGATAGCTGGAACCATTGCATTCGCAAAATCGACGGCAAAACAAACACCATCACCACGTTTGCCGGAACGGGAAAACCCGGCTTCTCCGGCGATGGAGGACCGGCCCTGCAAGCCAGTTTCGATTTCATTATGTGTATCACGCTCAACGCCGCCCACGACACACTCTACGTGGCCGACTTGAAAAATCGCCGCGTGCGAAAAATTGATCTGAAAACCACGCTCGTAGCCACGGTTGCCGGCAACGGCCAAAAGGGCGTTCCAAAAGACGGCGCGGTGGCGGTGGAAGCGCCGTTGGTCGATCCTCGCGCCGTCGCAGCCGATTCTCAAGAGAACGTCTATATTCTCGAACGCGGCGGAAACGCACTTCGCCGCCTGACGCCCGACGGCCGCATCGAAACGGTTGCCGGAACCGGCCGCCGGGGCGATCAAGACGGACCAGCCCTCCAAGCGGAATTCGGCTCGCCCAAACACATTTGTGTCGACGCCGACGACAACGTGCTCATCGCCGACGACCAAAACGGCCTGATTCGCCTGTTCGATCCTCGCAAAAAAACCGTGACCAGCGTTCTCGGCCGAAAACAAAACCGCCGGTCCATCGCACTGCTGAATCCGCATGGCGTTTGTTACCAACGCGGCCGGCTGTACATTGTCGATTCGGGCCACCATCGTATCTTGCAGATGCCCTGGCCGGGAAGGAAAACGAAACCGTCGGCCGACGGATCATAAATTTCGGTTGGCGTCGTTCGACGACTTGGCTTATCCCAATATCCCAAAAAGGAAACATCTGCCGCAGAAGCGTGGCTTGCAATTTGTTATACTCACACGGCTTGCCGTTCAATGAAAAATGTGACCTTTTCAACCGCGAGCGGTATAACACCTTTCGAGAGGCGCCCATGAGATTCGTCGCTTGCCGTAGTGTTCGTTTGAGATCCAAAGCTGTCGTATTTGGGCTCCCGGTATGGGAAATCGCTTATGGTCCCGATGGCAAACTTGGCCAGCGGCGCGGCCATGCGAAAGCCTGGGTGGCGATCGGCGATATTGCCACCGGCGGTTTGGCGATCGGCGGAGTTGCCCGCGGCGCCATCGCGATTGGCGGCGTGGCCTGCGGAGGACTCGTTTTGGGAGGCGTGGCTTTCGGGGCGGTTGGCTTGGGAGGCGTCGCGATTGCGGTTTTGGCGTTGGGCGGCGCGTGTATTGGCGTCGTTGCCGTGGGCGGCGCCAGTGTGGGGTATGTTGCCGTGGGAGGCGCCGCATTGGGCTATTACGCCTGTGGCGCTGCCGCCGCCGGCAGGTTTGTGTATTCGGTCGCCGTGCAAGATCCTGAAATGACGAATCTGATGAACCGTTGGTTTGGTGGTTGACGCCTAAGGCCTCGTCCGTAAATTAGCCGCTGCCGGAATCGTCGGGCGGCGGTTCGCCATGGATTTTCGTGGTCTGGCCGATCGCGCTGGCGGCCACGATCAACATCCCGTAGAGCAGGCTCAGAAACACCACGCCGGCAGTCAGGCAGACGCCGAAATGATCGCGCAGCAGCACCAGCGTGGGCGGCTCCGGGATTTCTTTTTCCAGCGAACGGCGGGCCACCGGCCCCGATTTCGCCTGCTCGCGCAACGCCTGTCGAAATTCTTGCCAATGCCGCGTGTTCGCCGCCTGGCTGGAGGGATCGAGCGCTGTGCGCCGCGCGGCGAAAATCCCGTACACCAACGCCGCCAACATCGCGACGTAGCCCAATCCCCAGGCAACCCGACGCCAGACGCGGCGGCCGGCCACAGACTGCGTGGTTGCGCTGCAATCAATCTGCTCGGGAGATGTCATGGCTTGGCCAGAATATCGAGAACAGCACTGGCCATGGTCGTCACGCCGGTGGCCAGCGTGGGCTCAATGTCGGGATAAAACAACGCCGAATGGAGCGATGGCGCAACCTGCCCGAGCTGTTGGAATCGGTCCAGCCGTTGTCCATCCACCGCGCCCAAACGATACATCATGACCGGCACGCCCGCGCGACCGTAGCGGCTGAAATCTTCGCCGCCCATCGAGGCTTCCGCCTCCAGCACGTTTTCCTGGCCCAGCGTGGTTTGAAATACGTTTACCAGCCGAGCGGTTAAATCGTCGTCGTTGCGGAGCGAGGGAGTACCTTCCGAGATGCTGATAATCGGCGCCGCCGCCCGGGCGCCCATGGCAACCGCCTTGGCTTTGCGGGCGATGCCCTCCAGAAGCTGCCTTCGAACGTCTTCGGAATAACTTCGCACGGTCAGTTGCAAATGGCAACGGTCGCCGATGATGTTGTGTTTTGATCCGCCGTGAATGGACCCCACTGTTATCACCGCCGGCGCGGTCGGTTTGATTTCGCGACTAACAATCGTTTGTAAACTCACCACCAGTTCGGCAGCCTGCACGACGGGATCGATTGTCGTTTGAGGATACGCACCATGCCCGCCCTTGCCCAACATGGTGATGTCGACGCTGTCGACGTTGGCCATGGCGAAACCGGCCCGGTAGCCGACCTTGCCCGCCGCCAGATTCGAATCGACGTGCAATGCGATGGCGACATCCGGCCTGCCGAACTTCTCAAACAGGCCATCTTCGAGCATCGCCTTGGCGCCGGCGCCGCGTTCCTCCGCCGGCTGCCCCACCAGCAACAAGGCCCCGCTCCAATCACTTCGGTGCGCCGCCAAATATCGCACCACGCCCACCAAGTTCGTCATATGGACATCATGCCCGCAGGCATGCATCACACCCACTTCGGCGCCTTTTTCGTCTTTCACGGTCACTTGCGAGGCGAACGCCAAACCGGTTTGCTCGACAACCGGTAGGGCGTCAAGATCGGTGCGCAACATAACCGTCGGCCCTTCACCGTTACGCAATATGCCGACCACGCCAAAACCGCCCACATGCGAAGTCACTTCGGCGCCGGCGGCTTTCCATTCCCGCGCCAGACGCTCCGCCGTTTTCTCTTCCTGGAACGATAGTTCCGGGTGCGCGTGGAAATACCGGTAAATCGCCACCAGTTGCGGCATTTCCTGGCCCACCCACTCCGCTGGCGGAGCGGCTCGCAGCGGAGACGCCAGAAAAAAGAGCAATGGCAGCCAAGCAAACAGAGGGAGTTTTTTCGTCATCGAGAGTCATGTCGCCGTAGAAGATGGGAATAAAGCAATCGCAGTCGTGCGAAGTATCAAACGCGTACTCCAATAATAAACACGCTGAAGCGTGAACTCCAACGGCGCGGAACAAGGTGAACTCCAGCCCACAAAAAAGCCCGGCATTTTTGAAATGCCGGGCTTTTGATGGTTGGACTAGCAGCACGTTACGTCGGAAGACACGACTGTTTTCACGTTCGTCGAGCCAACCACCCGTTAATCAAGAAAACCGACCAACTCTTGGCTACGGCTGGGCTGCTGCAACTTCCTCACCGCCTTGGCTTCGATTTGGCGAATACGTTCTCGCGTGACCTTGAAAATATGGCCGACTTCCTCCAGCGTGTAGCTGTAGCCGTCTCCCAAGCCGTAACGGAGTTTGATGATTTCCCGCTCCCGGTAACTGAGCGTTTTGAGCACTTTGTTGATACGCCCCCGGAGCATTTCCTGCGCGGCGCCGGTCGCCGGACTTTCAGCGGAGCCGTCTGGTAGGAGATCGCCAAAATGGCTGTCTTCGCTATTGCCCACCGGACGATCAAGACTAATCGGGTAACGGCTCATCGCCAGCACCCGACGCGCTTCGTCGATGGTGGTGTCGGCTCGCCTCGCCGTTTCTTCCAGCGTCGGCTCCCGACCCAACTCCTGCAACAGTTGCCGGGAAACATTCCGCACCCGAGACATCGTTTCCACCAT
Organism: Planctomycetaceae bacterium; assembly: GCA_003233175.1. Taxonomy (GTDB): domain Bacteria; phylum Planctomycetota; class Planctomycetia; order Pirellulales; family Pirellulaceae; genus SZUA-33. The sequence goes on from QIKY01000094.1 coordinate 7,680, forward strand.
GTGGACGGGAATCCTGATCGTGCGGCTTTGGTCGGCAACAGCGCGTGTGATGGCTTGGCGAATCCACCAAGTGGCATAGGTGCAGAATTTGAAACCGCGACGATACTCGAATTTATCCACCGCACGCATCAAGCCGGCGTTTCCTTCCTGGATCAAATCCAGGAAGCTCAGGCCCCGATTACGGTACTTTTTGGCGATCGAGACCACCAGCCGCAAGTTGCCTTCGGAGAGTTCCCGTTTGGCCTGTTGGTATTCGGCGTAAATTTTGCGGAGATACTCCACGCGGTTTCGCAAACTGGTGGGCGTCTCCTGGGTGGCGATCAAAATACTACGATACTCGGAGAGCAGCTTCTTGCGTTCTGCGGCAGCGCTGCGGTCTTTTTTCGTTTGTTGGGTGAGTTTGTGTAGGGTTGTCACCCGATCGCTGAACTGGCCCAGCGTATCGATCATTGATTCGATCCGCTGGGTTCGCAGCCCCAGCTCCTCGATCAGCAACACCGCCCGGCGGCGACGTCGCGCCAGACGAACCCAAGCCGCCGCACGCCGCTTTTTGGAGTGCGACTTACCCAACGCCACGCGGTAATCGCGACGATTTCGTCGGAGTAAAATCCCCACGGTTTTGAGGTTGTGGGGCAAACGACCTAGAATCTGCTCTTTTTCCAGGCGGTCGGTTACCGACACCTGAACCGTTCGATCAAAGGGCAATTCTCCTCGATGCACTCGACTGAGTGTTTTGTACGCCGACTGGATCACGTAATCGCATTCGAGCAATTTCGTGCGGAAGCAGCGGCGGGTGACTTCAATTTTTTTAGCGAGATCAATCTCTTCGCGGCGCGTCAGCAGCGGGATTTCTCCCATCTGGGTCAGATACATTCTGACCGGGTCGTCCGACCAAGATTCGCCGTCGTTGGAGCCGAACTCATCTTCTTCTTCGACGGTCACCGTCAATTCAGCGTGGCTGACGAGGTTTGCGGCGCCTGCCGCAGCGCCATCTTCGTCGTCCTCTCGGACGCCCGTAGCGCTCTGTAATCCCTCTACTTCAGCCGCTGGTGCGGTGTCGTCTTCAAAATCGTGCAGCAGTGTGTCGTACAAAACGTAGGACTCCTACACCAAGTCTAGTAAAATAAGGCAAATGGAAACTCAGCAACTCAGACGCGGTCCTCGTTGGATGCGTCAAGCCAGACAGTTTCGGGCGCGAAATAATGTCGTGCGCCGAATATCGTGGGGTGGGTCTGTTGAACGTCGGAAAGTCGACGCCGCTATGCCTGAGCGGGAAGGGTGGTTGGCGTCGGTAGGCGAGCGACCAGCGTCGACTCCCTCCAAAACGCGATTTATGGCTCAAGGCATATGTTCGTTAGATCTTCGTCGGAAGCCCTCGTGTGCTTTTTTGGCAAGCCAGATTACTTTTTCAACAAGCCAACTTGCTCTGTCGACAACGCAATTCTACCACTCTTCTCTCGGCTGTCCGCCCCGCACTGGAATTTGCTAAAAGATTGCAAATAGGGTGAGTTTTCAGCTATGCACAGCTTCTCTGTTCCGCATGAATTCAACCAATGAGAGTAACACGCGACGTTGTCAGACTCAAGGCCGCCCTCCCATGCAAGACGCCAACGCAACACCTCGGCGAACCGCACTCAAAAAGACACCCCCTCGGCTGTGTCTCAATTTTACCCACCAGAACGACGGGGTCTAGTGTTAAAAACGGTGAAATCCTAACTCTTCGGATATCCCCAACCAACCCGCGTTGTTGGAGCGCGATGTCAGTCCACTCAGCGGATTCCACATTGTTTTACGACGCGATCGGATGTCATTGGGTTTTGACGATCGGGTCCTGAGGGAAAAGAGTAATCGTTCGAGCGTTGACTTCGCCGGTAAATGGAATGATCGCTGTATAGGAATCGCCCTCAAAATTGATCGTCGCATTGTATTGGCCGTCGAACAGCCTTGCCTCCTTGTCGGTAAAGCGGAATAAGCCCACTCCCCCAAACTGCATCACAGACCAACTGAAACGGATGACACCGTTTTTAAAGATTCGTCCATCTTTCAGCAAGACTTTCATCTGGCCTTCTGCAATCTCGCCGTCAAAAACATCCCCGATTTGCTTGATCAACATTTTTGACTCGATCATGGTCTTATCTTTTCGTTTCGTGGCGTTTTTCCAATTGATCACCAGATTCCAAGGTCCGCCGATGACCAGATTGCCGACATAGGCGGGGGTATAGTCCCGCTTTCCTCCCCAATAAACAGGACTCAGCATAACTGTCGAGCCAACACGTGTGCGAAATTCGGGTTCGAGTTTCGAGGCCGATCCCAACCACCCATCGACGATTACCGCATCGCGCCCCCACGTCTTTTCATTGCTGATGTCGGCGTTTTGGGCCATTCCCCATACAACAAAGGCATGCTTCAAGGTGCCGACAATCTGGAGTCGGCCGGGAACTCCACCTTTATTGAGGATGTAATACGCCGAGCATGCCTGCTCCTCACATTGGCCAATCCGTTTTTCCCATGCCCATTTAGCAGCCGCGTCATAACTGAATACACCCTTATTTCGCCACTCAATGAACGCCTTGCGCTCATCTTCGGAAGCCCCGAGCACCCAGCCTTCCCAAGGACTGTTCAGATTTTTGATGCGAGCATCGAGCTTCTTGCTAACCCATTGTCCGATGTCGTAACGCGACGCGCCTGATCGCACCATCTCCTTGACATGTGCAACGGCGTCGTCGATAGACTCCGCCCTGGCGCCGGCGCCAACGAACAAAAGCATTCCCAGGAAAACAACGATTTTTGCTAATGCATTCCACTTGTTCGGTACTGGAATAGCCATAGCCTGCTCCTTTTTAAGCTAAAGAGTCCGCATTCGACATCGTTGATGCGACGCTTCGCGCACGCCAAGCGATTCCTCCGAAACCGGAAAACGTGCAAACGGCATACCAACGTCTAGCCACACCGACGCCCTAAGATGACCTTCGTATTCCGTCATTTGTAGGGCATAGCGGTCATGAACCTGAGCGATCATGTGCTCTACCGCACACGCAAAAACCAACTTTTTTCTATAGTCTTTTCCCGAACGCTGCTAAATCGTACACCCCAACGGCGCGGGGGTTCCCTGTTGATGAAAAGCGGTCCGCGTTAGAATGGGGCGGGTTTTCGTCCCAGGGAAAACAAAACCGAGAAATGATCGAAATGCCGAACCAGCCAAAACGCGGCGTCACGAAACGCGTCACCGCGCCCGACCTCATCGCAATGAAACGCGCGGGGCGCAAAATCAGCATGCTGACTGCCTACGATTATCCGCTGGCTGCGCTGGTTGATGGCGCCGGGGTGGACGCCATTCTCGTCGGCGACAGTATGTCGATGGTGGTGCAAGGCCGTCAAACAACGCTCTCGGTCACGCTCGACGAAATCATTTATCATGCGGAAATGGTGGAGCGGGCCGTGCAACGGGCCTTGGTGATTGTCGACATGCCGTTTCCCACCAACCATTTGGGCGTGCATAACGCCATCGCGGCGGCGGGGCGCATTCTCAAGGAGTCGCGTGCTCAGGCGGTCAAACTGGAGGGCGGCGTTGAGCAGGCGGAAGTGATTGCCGGTTTGAGTTCGGCCGGCGTCCCGGTGATGGCGCACGTCGGCTTGCGGCCGCAAAACGTGCATCGCATGGGCGGCTACAAAGTACAACGCGACGAAGACCACATTCTGCAAGACGCACAAGCGGCCGAAGAAGCGGGCGCCTTCGGCATAGTTCTTGAGTGCATTCCAACTTCCCTGGCGGCAAAACTCACCAAGACGCTCTCGATTCCCACGATTGGAATCGGCGCTGGTCCTGAATGCGACGGCCAGGTTTTAGTGTTGCACGACTTGCTCGGTATCGTGCCTGGGCCGGCGCCGCGTTTTGTCAAAGCCTACGCACAACTCGGGCAAGATATCCAAGCCGCCATCCAACGCTACTGCCGAGAGGTGCGCGACGGCGAGTTTCCAGGACCTGCTCACTCGTACAAATAGAGGCGCACTCGTACAAATAGAGGCGCACTCGTACAAATAAAGGCGCACTCGTACAAATAAAGCCGTTTTTGCTCCCTTGTCGGCATCACACCTCGGCGACACTTCAACTCAGCACGTGGCGCGAGCCGCCTCGAAGGCCGATATTTTGTGCTCATTTTGGAGCGTGAGCGCGATGTCGTCCAACCCCTGAAGCAGGCAGTCGCGACGGAACGGATCGACCTCAAACGCCAGTTCGAGGCCCTGCCCATCGGTGATTTTCTCCTGCTCCAGATCGACCGTGAGTCGGTAGCCTGGCTGGCGGGCGGCGCGTTGGAAAATATCTTCGATCAGCGCGTCCGACAGCACGATCGGCAAGACGCCGTTCTTAAAGCAGTTGTTGAAAAAGATATCGGCGAAACTCGGCGCCAGCACGGCCGAAAAACCGTATTCGGCCAGCGCCCACACGGCGTGCTCTCGGCTGGAGCCGCTGCCGAAATTGCGCCGCGCGACCAACACCGAAGCGCCTTGAACCGCCGGTTGGTTCAGTTCGAAGTCGGGGTTGTCGGAGCCGTCTTCGAGATAGCGCCAGTCGAAAAACAGGAACTCGCCGAAGCCGGTGCGTTCGATGCGTTTGAGAAACTGCTTGGGGATGATCTGGTCGGTGTCGACATCGGCGCGGTCCATCGTGGCGACCAAACCGGTGTGTTTCGTGAACGGTTTCACTTGAAGCTCCTTGATGTCTTGTATGTATGCCCGCGTCATGCCCGGGTATCTGTGTGAACGCCGGCGCCGCCGAAGTGGTAGGCGGCGAGCGAACTATTTGTTGTTCCAATCGCGAACGTCGACAAAACGCCCCGCCACGGCCGCCGCGGCCGCCATCGCGGGAGAAACCAAATGGGTGCGGCCGCCCTTGCCCTGCCGGCCTTCAAAATTGCGATTGCTGGTCGAGGCGCAACGTTGGCCGGGCGCCAACGAATCGGGATTCATCGCCAGGCACATGCTGCACCCGGCTTCACGCCATTCAAACCCGGCGTCGCGAAAGACTTGATCGAGGCCTTCTTTTTCCGCTTGGCGTTTGACCTGCTCGCTGCCCGGAACGACCATCGCGCTCACGCGGCTGCTCACGGCATGCCCTCGCGCAACGTCGGCGGCGGCGCGCAAATCTTCAATACGGGCGTTGGTGCAGGAGCCGATAAAAACGCGATCGATTGGCACGTCGGTCAGGGGAACGCCGGGTTTCAAGTCCATGTAGCGGAGGGCCGCTTCGACGCTCTTGCGGTCGGCGGCGTCGGTGCAGGCGGCGGGGTCGGGAACGACGGCGTCGATGGGAATCACCTGCCCGGGGTTGGTGCCCCAAGTGACCTGCGGCAGGATATCGGCGCCATTGAACACGCGGCTGCGGTCGTAGCCGGCGCCGGCGTCGGTCGGCAGCGATTGCCAACGCGCCACGGCGCGGTCAAACTCCTTCGGCGCATGTTCGCGGCCCCGGAGGTATGCGTAGGTGGTTTCGTCGGGTGCAATCAGCCCCGCGCGGGCGCCCGCCTCAATCGACATATTACAAACCGTCATCCGCTCTTCCATCGTCAAGCCGCGAATCACGCTGCCGGTGAATTCAAATACATATCCCGCGCCGCCCGCCGAAGTGAGTTGGCCGATCAGGTAGAGGATGACATCCTTGGCCGTGACGCCGCGCCCCAGTTCGCCGTCGACGCGCAGCTCGAATGTTTTGGGTTCGTATTGGAGCAGCGTTTGCGTGGCCAACACATGCTCTACTTCGCTGGTGCCGATGCCGAAGGCCAACGCGCCGAAAGCGCCATGCGTGGCGGTATGGCTATCGCCGCAAACGACCGTCATTCCGGGCTGCGTCAGCCCCAACTCCGGCCCAATGATATGCACGATGCCGGCGTGTGGATCGCCCAAATCGTAGAGTCGAATGCCGAATTCCTTGCAGTTGGCCCGCAGCGTGTCGATTTGTTGTTTGGCGATTACGTCGGCAATCGGCAGGGAGCGGTCGGTCGTTGGAACATTGTGGTCGGGCGTGGCGACCGTACGTTCAGGACGCCGCACTTTGCGCCCCGCAACGCGCAGCCCTTCAAACGCCTGCGCGCTGGTAACCTCATGCACCAGTTGCAGGTCGATATAGAGAATAGACTGCTTGCCCGCCTCCGCATGAACAACGTGTTGGTCCCAAATCTTCTTACACATAGTGCGGGGGGGGGAACTGTCCGACATAGTTTCTCTTTGATCTAAAAAGCGGAACGGGGGATCTAAAAAGCGGAACGGGGGAGCAGGCGGGCATGCGACAACACCAGCCAGACACGCCGGCCAGGAAACAGGTTCGCCGATGTCGGCATGCGCCTGCCTGAAATCGAAGCTGGCCGCCGGAAAACACGCATTCTAGCGAAACCGCCGAGTTTGCGGGAGTCCCGCGGCTGGGCGGCAGTGTGCGCTGCCGCACCCGCTACGGTTGCCCGCCGAATTGTGGGGCGCTGCCGGCGAGTGCGGGCAGCGTGGTGGAGAGGTAGTAGGCGCGAGGCGAGGCGAGCGTGCTGAGAAAATCGAAGTCTGAGCGATGCATTTGCGCGGCGGCCATGCCGGTAATATTCAGAAAAGAGACGGGGCGTTTGAAGCGGACGACGCGCGCTTTCTGGGCGTTGATACCGGCAAGTTCAGCCGCGCGTTCGATGGCGGCTTCAATAAAGCCGATGCGGTCGATCAATCCGTTGCCGAGCGCTTGGTCGGCGCTGAAAATCTCGCCGGTGGCGAGTTCGTCGAGTTTTTCGGGGTTTTCTCGGAATTTCGGCCGCCCTGATTTCACGATTTCCTTAAATCGCTTGAACGATTCGCCTACGTAACGCTGCAAAATTTCCCGGTTTTCCGGCGTGATTTCACGCGTCATGCTCAACATTTGTTTGCGAGGATGGCTGGCGATGGAGTCGTCTTTCATGTCGAACCGGGCCAGCAAGCCACTCAGATCGTAGTGCGGAATAATCACGCCGATGGAGCCGGTGGTGGACGTGGGCTCCGCGAAAATACTATCTTTTTGGTCGCCCACCGCCATCGCGATATAATACCCGCCGCTGGCCGCCATACTGCCCATGCTGACAACGATCGGCAAATCTCGATCTTTTCGCAGCTTGGCGAGGTGATGGTAAAGGTAGTCGGAGCCGGTGACCGTGCCGCCGGGCGAATCGATGCGGAGCACGATGGCCCGAACCTGCTCATCTTTTCGGACACGATCGATCTGCCGTTTGACGTGCCCGTCGCCTTCCATGATCGTGCCGGAAACTTCAATCACGGCAATTTTCGCGACGCCGTCTTCGGCGCCGCTGAAAAAGCGCTCTTGCAGACCCTCAGTGGTGTCGAAATAGTCTTCAAAAGCGACGTGCAGCCCCATCGCGTAGAAGGCGCACACAAAGAAAGCGGCCCAGCCAATCCAGGCCATGACTCGCCAGCCGCTGCTGGATCGGACGACAACCGTCACGTTTTGAGGGGGATTTTGCTGGGGCATAGTGCTCTCATTCTACAGCATGGAGAGGCGTTGTCGAACGATGTGCCCTGAGGCGAGCGGCAGATGAGTGGACAACAGTGTCGCGAATAATAGTGTCGCGAATAATAGTATCGTGAATAACATCGGCGCAAAAAAAAGGCGAAACCAGGGGATACCAACCTGGATTCGCCGAATGATGCCTCTACTATGTATGGCCGAATTATAAAGCAGTGAACAGAGGGTTCGCAAGTCCTTTTTTGGATTTTTTATGTTTTTTTTGAAATTGCCGTTCAACGAGCCATTGCTACCCGTGTGAAGTATAAAAGCCGGGCTTTTTCGAGCGAGTCGGCTGACTTATTTTCGGCCGCGTCCTAACGATTGGCCAGGGCTTTTTTCTTGGCCATTTCGTGGAACTGTTTCCAGGTGATGACCTCAATTCCCATGCGTTCGATTTCCTCGGCCATTTGAGGATCGGAGAAGATGCGGCGGTCGCCGTCGCGATTGGCCGAACTGTTGGTGATCGCCTGCAGTTCGCGGTTATCGTATCCACAATGGATGATGATCTGGCTGACGCCCGGCTTCAGATTGCGCAGCTCTTTCAAGTAAGTGGCTTTTCGCTGCTGGTGTGTTCCGCCGCTGTAGAACTGCGCGAGTTCGTCGAGTAGCGGTAGCTGTTTTTCTTCGAGCAGGCCGCCGAGAAGTTTGCCGCGGTCGGCCAAGGCGGGATAAGCCTTCACCGTTTTTTCATCAATGTGGCGAAAATACAAGACCGGCAGGTTGTAATCCAGGCCGAGTTTGACATACACCTCAAGCAAATCGGGCCGACTCACCAGCGCCCCCATGTGGGTGTCGAGGTGGGTCAACGGCACGCCGTATTTGAGGGCGCGGTCGATTTGCGCCCGCAATTCGATAGCAACCTCTTCCGCCTTGGCATTGGCCGCCACTTCCGGAACCGACCGCCAAAGGTAGCCGTTTTCGTTCAGCAGGCTGGGCACTTTTTCCGGCGGCGCCACCGAGCCCCATTTGTACACTTTCCATTCGCAGTTCAATGTCAGGTGGATGCCGAAGTCTTTTTCAGGATGCTCTTTGGCATGCTTCGCGAACTCCGGAAACCAGGGGCAGGGAACCATGATACTGGCCGAGGAAACAACCCCGTTTTTCATGGCGTCGATCGTGGCCATGTTCACCGAATGCGACATGCCGGCGTCGTCGGCGTGAATGATCACATACCGTTTGCCCGCCAATTCTTCGGCGGGCGCGAGGTTTGTCAGCAACAATAAAAAAGCAAAAGCGGCGAAAGCAGACGGCAGGCGGAGGTGCATAATGTGTTTCCTTGGTGATTCCTCTCAGGGGATCATTACTCCAGACCGGGTGATGTATTACGATATGTGTTGAATTGCTTCTCAGTATAATCTGTTGTCGCTCGCCTTGCCGAGCACGATGAGGGCGTTGTGAGTCGAATTATTGAAGACGTGGCTTGCACACTCTGTGGTTGCGTCTGCGACGATCTTAATATCACCACGCAAGGCGGCCGTATTGTCGCGGCGGAGCACGCCTGCCCGATGGCGGAGCCCTGGTTCTTGAAGCAAGCCGGGAACGCCGCCGCCGTTACACGTTTTGAAGGTAAACCGGCAACGCTGGAGCAAGCGATTCTCCACGCCGCCGACATCCTCCGCAACAGCCGGGCGCCCTTAATATACGGACTTTCCCGCAGCAGCACTCCCGGGCAACGGGCGGCAGTGCGTTTGGCCGACCAACTAGGCGCCACGATCGACACCACGGCCTCCACCTGCCACGCGCCTTCGATCGTGGCGTTGCAAACCGTGGGCGAAAGCACGTCGTCGCTGGGAGAAGTCAGGAACCGGGCCGATTTAGTGGTGTATTGGGGCGCTAATCCTGTGGTCAGCCATCCTCGGCATTTAGAGCGATGTGTCGATGCACCGGGAATGTTCGCCCCGCGCGGCCGGGCCGACCGCCGCGTGGTTGTGGTCGACGTGCAAGAAACGGCGTCCTCCGAACTGGCCGACGACTATATTGAAGTGGCGCCGGGCTCCGATTTTGAAGTGATCTGGGCCTTGCGGGCCATTCTCAACAACACGCCGCTGCGCCGCGAGGCGAATTTTGGCGGACTCTCGCTTGAAAAACTGGAGTGGTTGGCCGATGTTTTGCAGTCGTGCCGATACGGCGTGTTTTTTTTCGGCCTGGGCCTGACCAACCAAGGCGTGGCGCACGCCAACGTGGAAAGTTTATTGCGGCTCACAACCGATCTCAACGCACATACGCGATTCACCGCGCGGCGAATGCGCGTGCCGGGCGATGTCGCGGGCGCCGACAGCGTTCTCTGCTGGCAAACCGGTTTTCCGTTCAGCGTGAATTTATCGCGGGGCTTCCCACGGTACAGCCCTGGGGAATACAGCGCCAATACGCTGTTGGAGCGCGAGGAGGTCGACGCCGTGGTGTTGGTCGGCAGCGAGGGCGTGGAAAAACTGTCGCCTCAGGCGCAAGAGCAACTGCGAACACTGCCCTGCATCGCACTCGACTACCCGCAGCCGCAAGACGCCTTTCCGGCAACAGCATGTTCGGCGACACCATGTTCGGCGACAACGCTACGTTCGGAAACAACACTGTCGCCGACGGTGCAAATCACAACGGCGGTGTACGGCATTCACCGAGCCGGAACGGCCTACAGGATGGACGAAATTCCCATTCCGCTGCGGCCGGTGCTCACCAGCACGCTGCCCAGCGACGAAGAAGTGCTGAACGCGATAGGCCGCGCCATTCGGCAACACAACCCGTAGCGTGGTTGCCTGCAACCACCCATTGCCCGCAAACACGAGCCGATCACCGACAGGCCCAGCGTTTGGGCGGGTGTTTGCCCTTGGTGAAATCGCTCATGTGAACCCGTTATCATACTACCCAGGAGGTAGGTTCGAGGCTATTCTGAAGTTGTCGCGGCGGGAGTGTTTGCGGCTTTACTGAGAGTTGCCAAGGAGTCAAATGATGAAAACGGTTCGTTCGTGGGGAGGCGGCGGTTTGTTGGCCGCCCTTCTTTTGGTCGCATTCGCGGTAGGCGCGGCGCACGCCGCGCACCCGCCTCCGCGCCAGTACTACTCCAGCTATCGTCACCACCCAACGCGACGATATTACTACCGCTCGTATTATTACAAGCCGTACGCTTCATACAGCGGATATCGGCATCATTACTGCGTGCATGTTCCGTCGCGGCCAAACTACGTGTATTACTACGACCCGCAACAGCGTGTGTATTGGGGGCGTTACGACCTCAAAGCCAAGGGCTATTCGTTGCTGGCGGAAAAAGACCGCCGGGAAAAATTGGGGAACATCTCCGAAGACGCTTTTCCCCAGCCGGAGAAGAAGATGCCGCCGATTCCGGAATCGGACGACGGCCAAACGGTTTTAACGCCGCCGGCAAACGACCTCCCGTCCGGCAAGCCGCCAGCCGACGCTCCTCAAAACAACCCTGAAAACAACTCCGACGTTTCCCAGTAGCCAAGTAGACGGCTCTCATTCCTTCCAAGGTTTTCTCATGCCAGCGCTCACACTTCGGCAACCGATCGTCTCGAATTCGCCCCGCCGATTTCAAAACGCCATGCTTGCTTTGTTCCGGTTCTGCTGTGCGGTCATGTTGCTGGCGTCGTTGTCGGCAATAAACATCAACCAGGCCGCCGGCGCCGATGCGCCGCGCCGGCCGAACATACTTTTTATTCTCGCCGACGATCTCGGCTGGCGAGATTTGAGCATTGAGGGCAGTACGTTTTATGAGAGTCCTCACATCGACAGCATCGCGCATGCCGGCATGCGTTTCACGCAAGGATACGCAACCTGCCAGGTTTGTAGTCCTTCCCGGGCGAGTATCATGACGGGGAAATTCCCGGCGCGGCACGGCATTACCGAATACATCGGCGCTCCGGAAGGCGCGGCCTGGAAACGCAACACCAAAACGCTGCCCCCGCGCTACGTTCATGCCTTGCCCGCCGAAGATACAACACTCGCCGAAGCCTTTCGCGAAGCCGGCTACCGCACGTTCTTCGCCGGGAAATGGCATCTGGGCGGAGAGGGCTCCCAGCCCGAAGACCATGGTTTCGAAGTGAACAAAGGCGGACACCAACGCGGCTCGCCGCCCGGCGGTTATTTCTCTCCGTATCGAAACCCCAAACTAAAAGATGGCCCGCGGGGAGAAGCGTTGCCGTTGCGGTTGGGGCGTGAAACCGCCAAGTTCATCGACGCCCACGCCCAAGAACCTTTCTTGGCGTATTTGTCGTTTTATTCCGTACATGCGCCGATCCAATCGACCAAGCAACTATGGGGCAAGTATCGGGAGAAAGCGGCCCGGCTGCCGAAGCCGGAACATCGTTTTATCATCGACCGCACCAGCCCCGTTCGCCAAGTGCAAGATCATCCGGTGTACGCCGGCATGATCGAAGCGATGGACGCCGCCGTCGGCCTCGCGCTGGCCGCCTTGGAAAGAAACGGCCTGACCGACCACACCGTAATCGTGTTTACCTCCGACAACGGCGGCGTTTCGGCGGGCGATGGCAAGGCAACGTCGAACCTGCCGCTGCGCGGCGGTAAGGGACGCCAATGGGAAGGCGGCGTTCGCGAACCGTTTTACATCGTTTGGCCCAAGGTCGTGCAACCGGGAGGAACGTGCGCCACGCCGGTAACCGGGGCCGATTTTTATCCTACGCTGTTGGAAATCGCCGGCCTGCCGGCGCGACCGCGGCAGCATGTCGACGGCGTCAGCTTGGCGCCGCTGCTCAAGGGCGGGAGCATCGCCGCGCGGCCCTTGTTTTGGCATTATCCTCATTATGGAAATCAGGGCGGCGAACCGAGCGCGAGCATTCGCCAAGGCGACTGGAAGCTGATCCACTATTATGAAGACGGGCGAGATGAACTGTACCAGCTCACCAAAGACATCGGCGAACAGCACGACGTCGCGGCGGCGCATCCTGAAAAAGTGCGACCGCTGCACAAACGCCTGTTCGCCTGGCTGGCGGAAACCGGCGCCCGCAAACCCACGGTGAACCCCAACTTCAACGCCGCCCGCCACCAGCGAGAGAAAATTCGCACGCGGAAAAAAACGCTGCCCGCCCTGGAAGCCCAAGCCGCCGGTTTCCTCAAACCCACCCCCCAAAGGCTGGTGGGGCTCCGCGGATTGAGGCAAGATTGACGCCGGGATGTAAACGCGCGGGCGGGTGCAAGCACTCCGTGTAATCAGTCTGGAATGTTCAGAGATTGAACCAGCGACATTACTGCTTGCCAAGCTTCGTCAAATGGAATGAAGTCTTGCGGGGCTTGGTTCTTGATTTTTACCTCGTATTCGAAGGCGGCCATCTTGCGAATTTCTTCGTCGAAGTTGGACTTTCGCACTTCGATTTCACGAATCTTGGATTTTCGTTTCAAGTACTCGGCGATTTTAACCCGATCAAAACCTTCCC
>QIKY01000406.1 GCA_003233175.1 Planctomycetaceae bacterium
GAGTTGAGTTGAGTTGAGTTGAGTTGAGTTGAGTTGAGTTGAGTTGAGTTGAGTTGAGTTGAGTTGAGTTGAGTTGAGTTGAGTTGAGTTGGATGGGAACGGTCAGACCGGCTACTGCTGAGTGCTTCGCAGAAGATTCGCATGCCGACCGCCAGGCCGACCCACGCGAGGAGCGCGGGCCAGCCGACAAAGAAGCATGCCATGAAGCACGCGAACGCCCAGAAGCCTACATATTGGTTGCAGAAGTTTTCCAGATCACTACGTCGATCACCGCCATGGTTCGAGTTGCCCATTCAGGCCACTCGTCGCAGCGAGCTGAGCGGCCGAGGGACAACGGCCGTATTGCGGGCCAGTTCGAGATCGTCCCAGTTGACGATTTGCGGGGGCGGAAACGGCTCGGGATCAAACGTGACAAAGTCTGGATCAGCCAAGCTGAACCCCATTCGTTGAACATCGCAGAGCGTTTCGCCCGTTGCTTCGGCAACGGCTTGATCAATTCCGGTTTGGATCATCGAAACCTCCAGTTAAGAAAGTAGACGACCACCCAACGCAGGGCGGTCGTGAAAAAACACAACCGCCCCGCTCGCGCGAGGCAGAAGACAGATTGAATGAGCCTTGTCCCAGTGGGACAAACAGGTGGAGAGAGATGAGAATACCTGACCACAGATGACAAGACCTACAGAGAACACAAACTCTTACAGGTTCAGGAATTACGAATCATCTTGTGTTACCATAAGCGTTTGCGCAATGTCCCCTAAAAGAAGCCGGGCTTCTCCAACGACGCTCCGGCGGGCGATTCCCGACTTGCCACGGCGCTCGATTGTCAGTTGATGATTGTCTGTTTAGGATAGTACGCTATCCAACTTTACAACCTCCAGGAATGAACGACGTGAGTCACGAGACCAACGTTTTGGCCCAATTGATGGCCATTATTGAAGACCGCAAGGCGAATCCTCCGCCCAAGTCGTACACCACCAAGTTGCTGGCGGGCGGCGTGGAGGCGATTGGCGCCAAAATTTTGGAAGAGGCGGGAGAAGTTGTTGAGGCTGCGGGAGAGGCCGGCGAAGCAGGCCGAACCCACCTGATTTACGAAGCCGGCGATGTGCTTTACCACCTGCTAGTGCTGCTTGCGTTTCGCGAGGTAACCTTGGGTGAAGTGGAAGCGGAGTTGGCGAGGCGATTCGGCGTTTCCGGCATCACCGAAAAGGAATCTCGCGAGCAGACGAAAGGCTGAACCTGCATGAGCAATCTTAGAATCGGGATTCCTAGCAAGGGGCGGTTGTCGGAATTGGCGGCCGACCTATTGAAACAGGCCGGTTTGAATTTCCGGCGGCAGAATCGGGGGCTGTTCGCGCGCGTGCGCGAAATGCCGATCGATATCACTTTTTTGCGCACCGACGATATCCCCCTGCTGTGCGCCGAAGGCGCGATCGATTTGGGAATCACCGGCGGAGACTTAGTGGCCGAAAGCGGCGCCGAACTCATTGAGCGGCTGCCGCTGGGCGTTGGCAAATGCCGGCTTGCGTTATGTGTTCCCGACGACGCGCACTTCGAATCGGCCTCCGCTTTGGACGGAAAACGAATCGCGACCAGCTTTCCCGAAGTGACCAAGAAATATTTGGCCCAGCATGGCGCCGAAGCGCATTTGGTCTCGATTTCCGGTTCGGTGGAAGTCATGATCGCACTCGGAGTGGCCGACGCAATCGTCGACCTGGTCGAGACCGGCAGCACGCTGGCGGCCAACCGGCTGAAGATCATGGCGGAAATCGGTTCTTACCAAACGCTCCTGATCCAGAATAAAGCATGCCGGCGGCGGGAGCTTGCCGACCGCGTCGTGCGGCGGGTGGAGGGCGTCGTGATTGCTCGCAGCTACTCGCTTTTGGAATACAACGTGCCGCGTGAAAAATTGGCCGCCGCCGAGGAAGTCACTCCCGGTTTCGACTCGCCAACGATCAATCCCCTGGAAGACCCAGCCTGGTGTTCGGTGCGCGTGATGGTCAAACGCGGCGCCGTGCTGGATGTCATGGAGCAATTGGAAGCCCTGGGCGCCTCCGCCATTCTGGAAACGCAAATCACGAATTGCCGCCTGTGAAACCGCGCGGCGTGGCGGTGTTGGAGTTCAGCCTTTAGGCTGTTTTTTCGGCAGCACGCAGCGATGATCGCACGATGTTTTTTGCGAGAACCACGAATGGACACAAATTTACACGAATGAATTTCAACGGGCTCTCATATTTCCTCCTGGAAACAAGCGACGTCAGCCGCGCCATTTCGTGGAGAGCTCGCCACAAGATTCGTGTCTATTTGTGTTCATTCGTGGTTCCATCAAGATCCTCCTGTGGTGTCGCTGCGCGACCACCGGCTAATCGCTTGAATCCCTACGGGATAAGCTTCTAGACGAACGCCGCCGCTTGGATGCCCTTCCGACCCGGCGCCAAAAAACGGGGTTTATTCGTCCAAATCGCCGGCGGTAATGGTTTGGATTTGCCAGGCGGGGCCGCGCACATTCCCGCCGGGGTGTTTGGCGGCGCGGCCTTTCGACGTACACAGCAATGCATACACGCGATAGCTGACCGAATCGCTCATGAAACGCGTGCTGCCGTCACAAAAAGCCGCTACGAAACCATCGGGATGATCGCTGGAGGGGCGCGCCGTGTGCCAACCTAAATCCTGGTTTTCGCGACCTTCATTGATATCAAAAAAGGGAACGCCCAGGTCGTCGGGAGTGATGGCCGTTGCGTTTGCGTTGAGTTGTTCGTTGGAGTCGTTCCGCCAGATGAAGCCCGAACGCCATTCGGGAAGCACGGTCCCCACGGCCATTAGGGCGCCGTTCGCATCGCGGCGAAGCCATGTGTTGTCGAGTTCATTGGCGAAACCCAGGTCGTTGGAGTTTTCGCAAATGGCCAGTGTATTCGAGGCGCCGTCGCCGGCGTTGATGTCGTCGATTGTTTGTTCGTAATGGTTGGCGTGGTTGGCGTCAATCCGCACATCAAAGACGCCATTCGCCGCATGATCAAAAGGGCGAGGGAGGGAGGTGGGTGGGGCAGTGGGATTGGGGGTGGGTGGGGGGTTTGTGAAATTGAAGTCGGCCCGCCCGGAATTGACGTAATAATGCAAGGGTTTATTAAGCACGCTCAACGAATTGGAAGGGCACACCAGCAGGCTGATCATTACCGGCTTTGTCGTACGAGGGTTGGGCGTGTTGCCGGCGGTGTTGTCGATATCGATATTATCGAGAATGTTTTCGTAGACTGCGGTTTCTCCCAATCGGGTCAGCAGCGGGGGCACCCAGCCAACGTAATTATTAGTGCGCGGGTTTGTTTTTGTTCCCCGCAGATACGAAAGCGAAGGCGGCATTTTCTTTTTGTCGGTGGCGTACTGGATCGTCGCCATCGCGATTTGTTTTTGGTTGTTCAAGCATTGGGCCCGGCGGGCGGATTCTCGCGCCATCTGCACCGCCGGCAGCAACAACGCCATCAGCATGCCGATAATGGTGATCACGACCAACAATTCGACGAGTGTAAAGCCTCTTCTTGTTCGCATCGTCATTTCACACGCCTCCGTAGATTTGAATGAGAGAAATGAGGAGATTCAAGCAACGGGCGCCTAACCCCGTTATTTGAAATGCCCGCCTGTTGCATTCGGGAAACCCACCCGCGGAGAAATCGTCTTCACTCGCACTGGGCGCCGCTTGAAGAGGAGAAATCGCCGCTGGCCAACTGCATGGCTCCCTGCTGGGATTCTCGCATCAAATAGATTCTCTGTCGAGAGTTTTTTCGTTTATTCCTTCAGATCTTGCACGGATTTAGCTATTTCACTATACTCCGGCCCGACTTATGAAGGCTTGGGGTGGAAAATGTCACTTTTTTCGTTTTACGGCTGGCCGTGAAACGAGCCAGTCCAGCCGTGCGAAGGAGAGGTGGACGTCAGGATGGGAAACACCGCCGCGCCAGGGGAAAGTTTTCAGGAGGAGCGAACCTTGGCGGTTCAGGCTTCGTACCAGAAAGCGGCCTGCGACGAAACGACGGCAATGATTGCGGTCGATCAAATTGGTTGCGTTGCCGGGCCGGTCTTATCTTCTCCTCCTGGATCAATCTGGTCGTATCGACACGCTGGTCTGTTGCCTATTGCCATCAAACCCGAGTGAAGTGGTGAAAACGCAACAGACGCTGTAGTTTTCCAACGTGAATGTTTTCCTAGGCAAAGGCCGATGGGTCCGAAACCTCGCTTTTGGAATAACAGTATGTTTCGCGCGGCAAGGCTTGACATAATTGCATCCTAGTTACCGCGAATATCCTATTTTCAGTCGCTGGAGGTGGAACACACGCGGGTTTAAGGATGCTGGGTTTTCGGAGAGTTTTGTTTTGTGCCGATGGAAGCGGCCCCGCACTTCCAGCACAGGCGGTTGAGCCTTGGTTTTCAACGGTTTGAAGCATAACCGGAGCGAAACGCAAGCCGGGCGCCATTCGTTATACGCACCGCAGGCGAACAGGCGACTGTCAACGATACAAGGAGAAGGTAAGAGAATTCCGTCGAAATCGGCGGCCGTACGGACCGATAAGTGTGTTGCTTTCGATACTGCGCTTGCGAGGTCATTTTCCCCGCGACGGACGGCCAATGCTGACACGGAATGCGGCGCCAACGAGAAAGTTGTGACGTATATTTTGGCGAAGGACTTCAACCGGAATTCGTGGTTGATTCCCCCTCCCAAAGTATGTTCCGGTCAACTGGCGGATGATCACGATCGACCGCGCACTGAAACGCTCTTGGGTGTTTTTTGTGCGGCCGCTTGTAATCGATCCGATACGGGAGAGAGACAAACCTATGCAGATCAACGGAATAGCTCAGATTCACGGCCCGCAAGCAGTCAACGCGCCACACAAATCGGCTTCCACGCAGGCGGCCCCCCAGAATGAAGCTGCCTACGGAGCCGACCAATTGGACATTTCCGACGAAGCGCGGTTACTGAGTTTGGTGTTGGAATCGCCCGACGTTCGCGCCGACAAAGTCTTGCAGGCGCGGGCTGCCATTGCCAACGGCGATTACGAAACCGACGAAAAGATCGGCATTGCGATTGATCGTCTGCTGGACGAAATCGGTTAACATGCGCCCGCCCGCCGTTGGAGTGTTCGCTTTCGCGTGTTTGTGCCGCGCCGTTGGAGTTCATGCTTTATACCTTCTAACACAACTTGGTAGGTCAGCATCAAACTCCGTGTTTGAAACGCCAAACAGGGGTTATGTTAGGAGCTCTTAGCATGTTTTCTTCCTCGACACACTTCAAAACAGCCTGAAGGCTGAACTCCAACGGCGGGCGAAAACAGCCTGAAGGCTGAACTCCAACGGTGGGCGGCCATGCCGGGTCTGGACAACCGACCGCGTTTGCCGGGAGAATGGCGGCGTCGCCACGCAGCCCCGCCAACCTGAAACGCCATGGTTCACAACGATTTTGATACCAACGGTCTTGCCAAGTACCTGCATGTCACACCCGCTCAAGTAAAGCGGTTGGCTGATCGCGGCAAGATCCCCGGTCGCAAGGTTTCCAGCCAGTGGAGATTCGCCCGGGCCGATATTCACCACTGGCTGGAAGACCGCATCGGGCTTTCCGATGAAGAGGGTTTGGTCGAGATGGAGTCGGTTTTGCATCGCTCCCAACGGCCGGACCACCAACCCCAACAAATCGGAGAAATGCTGCCGCTGGAAGCGATTCAGGTGCCGTTGTTGGTCAGAACGCGGGGCAAGGTGATCTCCGCCATTGCGGAGGTCGCGGCGCAGGCGGGCCTTCTCTGGGAGCCGGCCAAAATGGCCGAAGCCGTTCGCAACCGAGAAGAACTTCACCCCACTGCGCTCGATAACGGCGTGGCTTTGCTGCACCCTCGGCGGCCGTTGCCCTCCATCATGGCGGACCCCTTTCTGGCATTGGGGAAGACGCACCAGGGAATACCTTTCGGCGGCGACGGCTTGACCGATATTTTTTTCTTGATCGGCTCCACCGACGACGCCAGCCACCTGAAAACACTCGCCCGACTCAGCCGTTTGATTTCCCGACCCGGTTTCGTCGAGACGCTGCGCGCCGTCGACGACGCTCCCGCCGCGCTAGAGGTTGTGAAAAATTTTGAAGCCGAGATCCCCGATTGACCGCCTTCTCGCAAACGACAGGAGAATTTCATGCCGCCTCGCGTTTTGATCGTCGGCGCCGCGCTCGCGCCTGAGTTGGCGGATTTGGTTGCCGCGGCGCGGAGTCGTTGGCAGGCGGCGCAGGTCGATTCACTCCACGAAACCGCAGATCGCCTTGACGCCGAACCCGGTTTCTCCTTGATCGTGTTGCTGCAATCGCGACCGGGCCAGTTCCTCGCCAGCGACGTTCTGGCGCTGCAATTGGCCGCGCCGCTGGCGCGATGGCTGGTTTTGCTGGGGCCGTGGTCGGAAGGCGAAATGCAAACCGGAAGCCCGCTGCCCGGCGTGGCCCGCATCTATTGGCGGCAGCGGCAGCGATTGCTGAGTCTGTTGGACCGAATCCACTCCGGCTTGCGGACGGAACTCAGTCTACCACCGACCGCCACGATGGCGGAGCGTATCGGACAAGCCGCCTCCGATCCGCCGGCGCGACTAGCCGTTGATTTGATCGGCGTCGTGACGCGTGAAAAAACGACCTTCGACGCCCTGGCCGACGTTTGCCGAAGCGGCGGCTGTTCATCGATCTGGCTGCTTCCCCAACAACCGCCGCCCAAACTACGCACAGTGGCCGCCTATCTTTGGGACTTCACGCACGGCGACCCGCTTGAACTGCAACAGGCGCCGGTTTTCGCCCGCCTCGCAACACCGGCGCCGATCGTCGGCCTGCTAGGTTTCCCTCGCCAGCAAGACATCGCCGCCATGGCCGATCTGGGTATCGTGGCGGTCGTCGGCAAGCCGTATCTTATCAACGAATTGCTCGACGCCCTGCACGCCGCCACGCAGAGCAACAACACGCAAAGCCGCGTGGCGTAGTACGGCAAAGCTGAAATAAGGCCTTGCCCGTAAATAAATTACCGGTTGCAGCTCAAAAAAAGCCCGGCATTTTGAAAATGCCGGGCTTTTAATTTGGTAGGTAAATTCGGGACTGTTCCTTAATGACCGATTTCAACGCCCCAACTCACGCCCGGCCGATAATAAGGGTGGCCATACGGATACGCGTGCGGATCGTAGTAATGTTCTTCTATGATGACCGGACGCCCATGTATCGGAGGACCGACCGGCGGCGCTTGCATGGCGTTGATCACGACATCGGTCACGCCGGCATTCTTGAGCGTGATCAAATCGTGTGCCGAAAGCGGACGTTTCATGCCGTGCGTGCGAACATGCGTGGTGATGACCTGGTCGCCCAACCCGGCTTGGCTCATCGCAATGACATCGGGAATATCTACGGCATTCGCCATGCGGCGGCCCATTTTCTGTTCCACGAGCGCTTGGTTGGCGGCAATGTCTGCATCGACCGAATCGCCAATGGCGGAGCCCGTCATGGCGCCCACGGCGGAGCCGATCAAGGCGCCGGCTGCGGTGTTTCCATTGGCTTTGCCAATTACAGCGCCAATGCCGGCGCCGGTGAGTCCGCCAAAAATGGCGCCGCTCTCACGACGGTTGGCCGGAGTGCGGCAGCCCAGGCACGCCACCGCCAAGAGCAGCATTCCCAAGCGTAAGGCGAGCGTGGGGCGTCGGGTTTTCTCGCTCAAAGCAACGCTCGCAATTCCGTTTGCCGACGATTGCATGGCCATGGTCGTTTCGTACTCCACTTATCTTTCCTACTTTTTCCGCGGCCAATTCAAAAAAAGGCTGTTGGCGTTCATCGCATAGCGGTCGCGACTACCAACACGGCGCGGCGAATAATCGCAGCAAACCCGCTCTGCGTCAAGGCAAACCGGAGTCTTTTCGAGCCAGCGTTCATCGCAAAAATTGAGGCGTACACGCCCGACCGCCGTTGCCCCGACGGAGCAATGTCTTGCTCGATTAAAAGACAAGCCCTGCATGTTATTTCGGCGTTTCAGCCCATTCGACTTGGGCCGGAAACCGACGACGGGCGATGCTTGCCAAACGAAAACAGAATAGGCGGGCTGCGGCGAGGAGGAAATATAGACAAACGGGTTCTGGCGCCCACCGTTGGAGTGTACGCTCAGCGTGTTTAGGGCTGGAGCCGGTTAGGAACAGTCCCGAAATAAGTTCCTGGTTATCGCTCGAAAAAGCCCGGCATTTTGAAAATGCCGGGCTTTTAATTCGGTACGTAAATTTCGGACCATTCCTTACTTGAGCCGCTGGAAGCAGACCAGGCACATGTCGTCGTATTGCGCCCGCTCGCCGACGTGTCCCACAACATCGGCGATGATTCGATCGCCCATTTCAGTGAGCGAGCCATATTCTTTTCGGATCAAATTGCGGAGGCGTTCGATGGTGTAGAACTGGTCGCCGATATCCATCGCTTCGTTGAGCCCGTCGGTGTACAACGACAAACTTTCGCCGGGCTCCAAGTGCATGACATACTCCTCATACTCCATGCCTTCCAGCACGCCCAGCGGCAGGCAAACATTCTCTTCTCCATTTTCCTCGACCGAACCATCGACTTTTCGCAAGATAGGCACCATATGGCCGGCGCTGACGGTGGTCACTTCATGCTTGGTTGGATCGAGCACAACCATGATCAGCGTGACAAATCGCTCTTCAAAGTCAAGATTGGAGAATTTATCGTTCAGGTGGGTGATCGCCAGGGCGGGATTGCTCTCGGTTGCGAGGCAAAAACGAATTTCGGCCGAAAGCTTGGCCATCAGCAAGGCCGCCGCGACGCCGTGTCCGACCACATCCGCCACGATCACGGCGGTGCGGCCATCGGGGAGTTGGATGTAGTCGAAATAATCGCCGCCGACATCGTGCGCGGGCTTATAATAATGGAAGAAATCGTAGTCTTCGATATCCGGCGTTTTGCTGGGTAGAAAACCAGCCTGCACTTGGTGCGCCAGTTTAAGATCTCGCTCAAGCTCCTTTTGCTCCAACGCTTGCTCGTGCATTTGGGCGTGATCAATCGCGAAGCCGACCTGCGCCGCCACGCTGGCCAGCACTTCCAAATCTTCGGCCTGAAAGCGGCTGCGTTGATCGAGCGTATCGATTTGCAAAGCGCCGAACGCCTTCCCACTGGTGTCGACCAACGGGGCGCACATCATGGAGCGAATGCGGAAATCGGCAATACTCTGACTCATTTCGAAGCGTGAGTCGGTGGCGGCGTCTGCTGAAAGAATGGCCTCTTTGGTGTCAATCACCTGATTGACAATCGTGCGGCTGATCCGGATGGTGTCTTCGTTGCCGCGGCGGGCTTGTGTCCAACGCGGCACCAGCACGCCTTCCTCGTTTTTCATCACGATGAAACCGCGGTCGGCCTGCACAAAAATTTTGAACATGCTGGCAAAGACTTGCGGAAAGACTTTGTCGAGCGAAATCGCGCCGCCCAGCCCCTGCGTGATTTCCAGCAGCGCCGCCAGCTTGGCTTCGGGCGTTGCGGTGAGTTGCACGCCGCGCATGCTCGAAGAGACATCGAGTTTCGACATAATCGTCGACTGGCTGCCCGATTCATCGTCAACCATCACGGCTGCAAAACCAGAGCCCACCTCAACCGTTTGCAAACCGGCGTCAAGCGAAGGGGCGCCAGCCGAGGAAGAATCTGAGTGAAAACGAAAGCTTACATCGCAAACCTTGAATTCATCGCCGTTGTTAAGTTGATGCCGCCCCGCCAGACGCTTCTCGTTCAAGAATGTGCCGTTGCGGCTGCCTAAATCGAGCAGGAAAAACCGGTCGCCCTCTCGGCAAACGCGGGCATGTTCGCGGCTGACAGCGCCGACATCGATCACGACATGGCACGTCGGCTGGCGGCCCAGCGTGGTTTCCGCGTGAATGAGTTCGTATTGCTGCCCCTCTGCCGGGCCGCTGGTGGCGATAAGAATGGCCATGGGGTCCTCGGGAATGGGGCAAATCGCCCCCGTTAACACGTTGCCGCTAGCACGTTGCCGCTAGCACGTTGCCGTTGGGGCGAACGAACGCCAACCTATCGGGAAATGAACATCGGAGTTGGAGTGCGGCGGCGGTCGCTCGGCGGCATCGCTCCAATCTCTTCGATTCTAGATGCGGCAACCACCCGAAGTCAACACGCTTGTTATCGTAATCCGACCATTCTGGGGCTCGACGCGAAGCCGACCAAACAGTAAAATGTGGGGCTTCGCACACAAAACATCGCCGGCCAGCGGTTTCGACCCACTTCGGGCAGCCGGCCGTTTGCCGTAAACCAAGCCAAATACGAACGATCGAATACGGGTTTCCCCCGAAAGAAAAAACAGGAACCATGTACGCAATTTTCAAAGACAGCGGCCGCCAGTTCAAAGTTGAAGAAGGCCAGGAACTCGACGTCGACTATCGAGATATCGCCAAAGGCGAGGAAATCGCTTTCGACGAGGTGCTCGTCATTTCAGGCGAAGACGGCGTCAAACTGGGAAAACCTACGCTCCAAGGCGCCTCGATCAAAGCCAGTGTCATGGGGGGCGTCCAGGGCAAGAAGCTCGTGGTGCAAAAATTCCGCCGCCGCAAGAATTCCCGCCGCAAAACCGGCCATCGCCAACTTTACACGCAAGTGCGCATCGAGAAAATCGAGGCGCCCGCGTAACCCGCGAAAGAAAACCAGCTTACACTCAATACAGAAGCCCGGCTTTTTCAAAAAGCCGGGCTTCTTGACGTTATGAATTGCGTACGGATGAATTTGGCGCCGTTGATTCATTCGCCCGCTAGAAAATGCCGAGTTGGTCGCGGGCGTCGTCGGTCATGCAATCGGGCGTCCAGGTGGGCTGCATTACCAATTTTAGTTCGGTGTCGGCCACGCCCGGCAACTGCCCGACCACCTGCTTGCAGTTGGCCACCAACTGAGGACCGGCCGGGCACATCGGGCTGGTGAGCGTCATTTCGATATAGACATCCGACTGCCCAACCTCTTCGTGGGGACGAATTTCGATTTGGTAGACCAACCCCAAGTCGACAATGTTCACGAAGAGTTCCGGGTCGATGACCTTCTTCAACTCTTCCCGAACCACCTCCTCGGAAAGTTCCGCAGGCGTTTGGCTCGCGTTAGCGCTCTCGGAGTTCGGACTTTCGGCATTGGCTCCGGAGCCGATTGCAGCGGATTCCGCCGGGCTTGCATCAAGGGCGTTGGCTGTCGACGCCGGCGCGGCTCCCAAAATGCTTTGGCTCTGGGCCGCTTGGCCGGTACTTTCGCCAGTAGTATTTTCGACCGACGCACTATCGGCTTCGCCGTTCGACAACCGCACCCAAACCTCGCCGTTTTCGACCTTCACCCGATGTGCCGCGGTGGCTTCGGTGGCGGGCATGGTTTTGGCGGCGCCGTCGCGAATATCGAACTTGGCGCCATGACGCGGGCAGGCGATTTGATGGTCTTCCAGAACGCCATCGCCCAGCGGACCGCCATCGTGCGTGCAGACATCGTCGAGGCAGAAAAACTCGCCGTCGACGTGAAACAACACAATCAACTGCTCGTCAACTTCGAAGGTCTGCCTGCCGGGGTCGGCAATTTCACCAACCGCAGCGACGCGAACGTAATCAGACATGATATTTTATTCGTAAATTGCTGTTCGTAATTCGTAATGTTGGCTATTCGTAATCTTGGACGCGACGGGCGATTGCCTGGCCCAACGCTTCCCGCACGCTCTCGATGGTAATGCGATCAAACACCTGTTGGAAGAAGCCGATCACGATGGCGCGAATCGCTTCCTGGCGTGTGTAGCCACGGCAACAGGCGTAGAAAATCAGTTCTTCGTCGACGCGGCCGCTGGTCGAACCGTGCGTGCAACGGACGTCGTCGGCCTCGATTTGCAGACCGGGAATGGAATCGGCCCGGCAGGAATCGGAGAGCAACAGGTTGTCGTTGCGTTGGTAGCCGTTGGTCTGTTGGGCGTCTTTGTCGACGCGAATCATGCCCCGCCACACGGTGCGGGAAGCGCCCTGTAAAGCCGACTTGTAAAGAAAGTTGCTGCGGCAGCCGGGCGCCATGTGGCGTTGTTGCGTGTGGTACGAAAGGTGTTGCTTGCCTTCGGTGAACATGACGCCGTTGACATCGCACTCGGCGCCGGGGCCGGCCAAGTCGACATGCTGATTGACTTTCGAGAGCCGGCTGCCGAGCGCGGCGGCTGTCCATTGGAGAGAGGCGTTGCGTTCGAGAATCGCTTTTTGATGGGCGAAATGCCAAACGCCCTTGCCCCAATTCTGCAAGTGGACAAAACGCAAACGCGAGCCCGCGCCTTGCAACACTTCCAGGGCGCCGCAGTGCAAACCTCCGGCCGATTCCTCGCGGCTTGTTTTTTCGCTGAGCAACGTGGCTTCGGCGCCTTCTTCGAGAATCACGAGCGTATGGCCGAGGTCGACGCCGCCATCGGAAAGGGCCGACATACTCAACAGCGGTTCGTCCACCACGACGTTCCGCGGCACGTAGAGCAAATGACCGCCCGACCAACAAGCGCCGTGCAACGCCGCGAACTTGTCGTAATGAGGGTTCGCCGCGCGGGCGAATAGATGTTTTCGGACCAGGTCGCCGTGCTGATGCACCAGTTCATCGAGCGGGCCAAAGAGCACGCCTTTCTCACGCCACTTGTTCGCCAGATGCGAACGCACGCCGTAACTATCGAGCGACACCGCTTCGCCCGCTAACTCCACGCCAGCCGAGAGCAGCGACGCCGGCAGGTCGGTCGCGACCGGCGGCGACGCCGGGAGTGCGAAGCGGTCGAGCTTGAACAGACGAATGTCGGTTCTCTGCCACTCTTCGCTGTTGCGCGCGGGCCAGTCCATTTGGCAAAAGGCGTCCCACGAGTCTTGCCGCATTTTTTGCAGCCAGTCGGGCTCAGCGCGGTTTTGCAGGAAGGCGTCGAAAGCGGCAGAATTAAAACCAGCAGTGGCGGCAATACCCGTCATTGTTATAGATTTCCTCAGTCAACCCCGGAAGTTCTTCAAAGTAATTTTAGCCACGGAGAGCTAACGCAGCCGTGAGCCGCCACCAAATTCACCTACGCCAGTTGTCTGGAGTGTTCACAAAACGCGATACGCCAGCCAGCGAAAAAAGTTTTTGCCACAGAGCACACCGAGAGCACGGAGAAAAGGGGGTGAGAACTCCATGCTCCGAAGACAACACCCGATGCATCACACTCTGAGTGCTCTGTGCTCTCTGTGGCAAATTCATTGCACAACTTGTTCAAGTGAAATCAGCCCACTGAACCTTCCATTTGCAGTTGGATCAGCCGATTCATTTCAACCGCGTATTCCATGGGCAACTCCTTCACCAACGGTTCGATGAAGCCGTTGACAATCAAGGTGCTGGCTTCCGCTTCGGAAAGCCCTCGACTGGTCAGATAAAAAAGCTGCTCCTCGCCAATGCGGGAAACGCTCGCTTCGTGGCCAATCGTGACATCTTGTTCCGCGACTTCAATATACGGGTAGGTATCGCTCTGACTTTCGGCGTCGAGAATAAGGGCGTCGCAAACCACGCTCGACTTCGCGCCCTTGGCGCCGTTTTCGACCCGCACCAGTCCCCGATAACTTGCCCGCCCGCCATTCTTCGAGATCGATTTCGAAATGATCTGCCCGGTGGTGTTGGGAGCACAATGCACGATTTTGGCGCCGGCGTCTTGATGTTGGCCGCCCGAAGCAAAAGCGATGGAAAGAATTTCGCCGCGAGCGCCCGGCTCCATCAAATACACGGCCGGGTATTTCATCGTCAGCCGGCTGCCGAGGTTACCGTCGACCCAGTCCATGAAGGCGTCTTGATAGGCCACGGCGCGCTTCGTGACCAAGTTGTAAATGTTATTGGCCCAGTTTTGAATCGTGGTGTAGCGGCAACGGGAGTTGCGTTTGCAAATCACTTCCACGACCGCCGAATGTAGGCTTTCAGTCGTGTACATGGGCGCGGTGCAGCCCTCGACATAATGAATTTCCGCGCCTTCATCGACGATGATCAGCGTGCGTTCGAACTGCCCCATGTTTTCCGCATTGATGCGGAAGTACGCTTGCAGCGGGAAGTCGACCTTCACGCCCTTGGGAATATAGATGAAGCTGCCGCCCGACCAAACCGCGGAGTTCAGGGCGGCGAATTTATTGTCGTGCGGAGGGATGATCGTGGCGAAATATTCCCGCAGCAAATCGGAGTGTTCGCGAACGGCGGTATCGGTGTCGGTGAAAATGACGCCCTGTTCGCCGAGTTCTTCTTTCAGCGAACCGTACACCACTTCGCTCTCGAACTGGGCTTTCACACCGGCTAGAAATTTCTTCTCTGCTTCGGGAATGCCGAGTTTTTCGAAGGTGTCTTTAATTTCCTGGGGGACATCGTCCCAGGTTTTGCCCTGCTCTTCGGTCGGTTTGAGGTAATAGTAAATATCTTGGAAGTCGATATCGATACTGCCGCCCCATTTGGGCATCGGCTTCGATTCAAAAATCTTGAGCGCGTCGAGACGAAACTTTCGCATCCACTCCGGCTCGTCTTTCATGTCGGAAATCTGGTTCACGATTTCCGCATCAACCCCCTTACGGGCCTTGAAGACGGCCGTGGTTTCGGTGTGAAATCCATATTTGTTAATTTCGCCGACGGCGGCAGTATCTGCATCGCCAACAGCAGCGGTTGTTTTGGAAGCGTTCAAGTCGGTGGCCATATTATTATTCGCCCTAGGAGGCAGATTCAGTTTGTTCCGGTTTTTCCATCGCCTCATTGTTGGCGGCGGCGTCGGGATACGCGCCGCGAATGCGGTCGTAGCCGTGGTCATGGAGTTCGTTGGCTAGTTCGACGCCGTTGCCCGTTTCCACGATCCGCCCGCCAAGCATGACGTGCGTGTAGTCAGGACGGTTGTGCTCCAGCAGTTTGTCGTGGTGCGTGATGATCAACAGGCCCATATCGGCGCCGCCAATATCGGCAATGCTCAGGCTGGCCAATCGAACGGCGTCGGCGTCGAGGCCGCTATCTGTTTCATCGAGAATGGCGAATTTGGGTTGCAGCATGGCCAGTTGCAGGATTTCAGCCCGCTTCATTTCGCCGCCGGAGAAGCCGTCGTTGACATAACGGCGGGCAAACTCAGGATCGATCGAGAGCTGCTCCATGCGGCTGCGCAATTCCTTGCGAAATTCTCGCATGGGGATCAGGTCTTCGCCTTCCTTGCGTTCGGGATTGCGTACGTTGGTTGTCGCATGGCGGAGGAAGTCGGCCATTTTCACGCCGGGAATCGCCACCGGCCGCTGGAACGCCATGAACAAACCGGCTCGCGCACGTTCATTGGGCGCCATCTCCAGAATGTTGGCGTCGTTGAGCGTGATCGCGCCTTGCGTCACTTCGTACTTGGGGTGGCCCATGATAGCCATGCCCAACGTGCTTTTTCCCGAACCGTTCGGGCCCATGAGGGCGTGCGTTTCACCGCGTGTCATTTTCAGATTCACGCCGTGGAGGATCGGTTTTCCTTCCACCGAAACGTGTAGGTCGGTAATTCGGAGGGTTTCAGTCATCGATATCAACGCAAAAGCTCCCAACCGGTTTTCAGTAAAAATGAAAAAAACGCAAGTCTATCTAAAATGCAAGTCTATTTAACTTGAAATCTTTTGATGGCTTTGCAGCGGCTTGCCGTCGGCCGGCGCCGCCACATACCCCGTGTGGTGCGGAATCGGCAGTTCGTCTTCCACTTTCATGCCTGGTCGGCCCAATAAACCGCCGCCGCGAGACGACTCCTGCCGAGCGATTTTGTGTCCTCGAATTTTGTCTTGAATGCGCATCAGGCCTTCCAGCAACGCTTCGGGACGCGGCGGGCAGCCAGGAACATAAACGTCGACCGGAACCACTAAGTCGACCCCCTTCACCACGTGGTAGCCCCATTTGAAATAGGGGCCGCCGCCCACGGTGCAGGCGCCCATCGCGATGACGAATTTTGGATCGGGCATTTGGTTGTAGAGCCGTCTGACCCGACTAGCCATTTTGTAGGTGACCGTGCCGGCGACAATCATTAAGTCGGCCTGACGCGGCGTGGCGCGAAAGGCGCCCGCGCCAAAGCGGTCGATATCAAAGCGGCTGGCGCCGGTCGCCATCATTTCGATCGCGCAACACGCCAAACCAAACGTCATCGGCCAAACGCTCGATTCACGCGCCCAGTTAATCGCCTGCTCAACCGATGTGGTGAACACGCCTTCTTCAAAGCGGCCTTCAATCCAGGGTTCTGTCATTGTGTTTCATGCCCGAAACGGAGTGTTTGAAAATAGGGTTAACAGTCCGTCTACTATACCAATTTCATCCGCCAGCCCGCCATGGGCCGCTGCGCCGGAATCCCCGACAAAACCACGCATGTCGGCTTAGTTTCTACTGGCCTCAAATGTGCAACAAGCGTCGCCATCGAGACGGCACTGGCTCAATTGCACTTTTGTATTAAGTAATTCCGAAAACACCATTCGCTCCAGGCTACAAATGGCCCGATCTTTTTCAGCCAAGTCAGGATAAGGGCACGCCCAAACGGAGAGCACGGGAAAATCGACCGAAGCCTCACCGTCTTTCGCCTCACCATTTTCCTCACCACTGTTTTCCACCGTGCTGGCGCCGCATTGCACGCTCATCGGGAGCTGACGCTCTGCAAAAAGTGCTTTCACCTCTAACATTCGTTCTTCAACCGTTTCGCCAGACACTTCACCTGCATAAAGACTGGCTAAGCGTTGCGACAACCTCGAAATCAGCCCCCGCTGCACCTCAACATCTTCGATGGCGCGAATTTCCTCCCACAAGGCGATGGCTAGGTCGGCGAAGTTGGTCCCCGCTTTTTTTCTGCCCTTCGACGTCAATCGATACGAATGGACCGGCCGGCCCCGCCCCCGATTTACAGCCACGCGGTCAACATAACCACCTGCCATAACACGAGTTAGCCTTTGCCGAACGGCTGTCGCGGTGACAAACAGAGCTTCCGCTAATTCGGCCACTGTCATGGCGTCGCGCATGCGAAGCAAATCGAGAAGCGTCGAATCGGAAGACACTAATGGTTCATTCATAACGATGCCTGCAAAACAGGACTGATGCCGCGAGGTCGGCCAACATCAAAGCCATCTCTCGCCGCCGCCCACGTCATTAACCAAATAATACCAATTAAAAGCATTTTAGACAAGTAGATGTTTGTAAAATATCGCCCCACTCCATCGCTCACCGTAAAACATTGACATTTAGAGGGTTATACGATAGAAGCATTGCTCCCACGTTCCGATTAAACGCGATGCCTCTGGCGCCGTGAGAGCCTTTTTTCTCCGAGCGACCGAATCGCGCACTGTCGAAAACAGGCCCCATGAAAACATCAATGGTATTGTTACGCAAATCGCCTTTTCTACCTAGTCGCCTTGGCGGCGCCGGCGGGCGAAGCCTGCATGCTGGTTGGGCGGGAGTGCGGAGGCAATTTCTGGAGGGATGCCGGTTGGCCGTTTGCCTTTGTTTTTGTCTCTCCATCATAGGCACGCCGCCCGGCAAATTGCTAGCACAGGACCCGGCGGCGGCTGTTGTGTCTGAATCTTCGGCGCCCACTCCTTCCGCCACTCCACGAAAAGTGGAGGCCGTTGAAGAAGCGCCTAGCGCGCTGGAGTGGGTTGAGCAGCGTTTTGGCGACGCCGTCAGCCTGATGGAGAAGGTTTTTTTCCACAAACTTTTTTCCCACCAGCGCGAAACGATTCAATTCGACCAGCAGGAGTTTTACACCCGCCCATTCGAGGCCAAGGGCCAACCGCTCACGTTGCTGCAACGCAACGGCGGCGAATTGCCGGAGTCGCTCGATGAAAATGCAGTCCGCCGTTTGTTGGCGCAAGGAAAAATCACGGCCGGCATCGGCCCCGGTTTGCTCGACGACCGGAAGGTCGATTTTATCGCGGTTCCGCTGAATACCGATAAATACGTGTTGGAAGATGGCCGGTACCGCAAAGAGTTGCCAATGCGGCAGCGGCTGGGCGAAGCGGGCCACGATGTGCTTTCGGAGGCCGACGTTGCCGCAGCGGCCGCGCGAGGTTGGTTGAAAACCGACGCCGAGAATGCCGCTGATTCGACCAAGTCGTATTTAATTACCGAATCCACCGGCGGCGCGCCGTTGGTCGTGTTGTGGCTGGCATGCGGCGCGGTTTTCTTCACGGTTTTCATGGGCGGCTTCAACATTTGGGGGTTTCGCCATGCGATCGACGTGGTGCGCGGCAAGTACGACAACCCCAACGAACCGGGCGAAGTCACGCACTTTCAAGCCTTGGCGTCGGCGCTCTCGGCTACGGTTGGCTTGGGCAACATTGCCGGAGTGACGATCGCGATGACCGTCGGCGGGCCCGGCGCCTTCTTCTGGATGTTGGCCTGCGGCGCCTTCGGCATGACGAGCAAATTCGTGGAATGCACGTTGGGGCAAAAATATCGGCAAGTCAAACCCGACGGCACCATTCTGGGCGGCCCGATGCAATATCTTCGCGTGGGGCTGGCGGAAATGAAGCTCAAGTGGCTGGGCGTGGTGTTGTCGTTGGCCTTCGCCGTGATGTGCATCATGGCCAGCTTCGGCGGCGGCAACATGTTTCAAGCCAATCAGTCGGGGCAGCAAATGCTGACGCTCATCCAGTCGGGGCGGCAAGCACAGTTAGATGACTTGAATCTGCAAATCAAAACAGCCGCCAACCAGGAAGACGACAACCAACTGCAAACGCTGCACGCCGAAAAAGATTCGCTCACGGCGGAAATGAAAGATTTTGAGCAGGTATTCATTCCAGGCTTTGGACTCGTACTGGCTTTTTTGGTCGGCATCGTGATCATCGGCGGCATCAAACGCATTGCGGCGGCGGCGGAGAAGATCGTGCCCACGATGTGCATCATCTACATGGCGGCGTGTCTGTATATTATTGTGTCGCATGTCGACCTAGTGCCGGGGCTGGTTGTGCAGATATTCAGTGAGGCGTTCCATCCCCAGGCGTTCGGCGGCGGCTTGTTGGGAGTTTTGGTGGTGGGCGTGCAGCGGGCGGCTTTCAGTAATGAGGCGGGCGTGGGCAGCGCGGCAATCGCGCATAGCGCTGCGAAAACGACGGAGCCGGTGCGTGAGGGCGCCGTCGCGCTGCTGGGGCCTTTTATCGATACGATTGTTGTTTGTTCGATGACCGCCCTGGTCATTCTGATCACCGGCGCCTGGAACAATGAGCAGTGGGTGGTCGAACAAGGACTGGCCGGCACGCCGCTGACGTCGAAAGCTTTTGGCCAAGAGATTTCCTGGTTCCCCGCCGTGCTCAGCGTGGCGGTGGTGCTGTTCGCCTATTCCTCCATGATTTCCTGGAGCTATTACGGCGAGAAGTGTTGGGAGCATTTGTTCGGCGCCCGCAGCACGATGGTCTACAAAACGCTCTATGTGGGCTGCGCGTTTCTGGGAACGATCGTCAATCTTGGCGCCGTGCTCGACTTTTCCGATATGATGATTCTGACCATGGCCTTCCCCAATATTCTTGGACTGATCTTGCTTTCACCGAAAGTTCGCGCCGATTTGCGCGACTATTGGCGACGTTACGAAGCCGGTGAGTTCAAGAAGTATGGTTAGGCGGACGCCAATCGCCGTTGGAGTTCGCGCTTCAGCGGTGCTTCCGAGACGAAAACACGCTGAAGCGTGAACTCCAACGGTGGGCGGCAAAGTGTGTTCCCGCCCCCATTTTT
>QIKY01000407.1 GCA_003233175.1 Planctomycetaceae bacterium
CGCTCTACCTCACGGCCCAAACCACCGCAAATTATGGACACTCTTTCAGGACCTGATTACCCTCGCCGCATGATCCCCTAAAGTGCAGTAATTTCACGAGCGGTCCTTAGTCTCGGGCGATCGCATCGGTCAGTCGGCGAACGCCGACAAACGCCGGAAAGTAGGTTCTGACATCCCACTCGGTCGCCTCGCCGGGTAGCAGGTCGAAAGAAAATCTCTCATCGGCCTCAACCACGCAAACGCTGCCCGCAGGCGCGCGGCGCAATAGTTCTTCGAGCAGTTGCATGAGGTCGTCGGTTTGGTCGAGGTAGAGGTCGTAGGGAGGCGAGCAAAAAATCACCCAGGGTGGCGGATCGCCCGCCGCCGCGGCGGAAGCTTCGCTCCAGGCTTGCAGCGCGTTGCGGCCCCAATGGAAGGTGTTAAACGTAATGATTTCCGTGATGGCTTCGACGTGAAACTGCGCGACGTTTTGTCGAATCAGGTCGGCGGTGGGGAAATGGCGTTCGATGAAGGTGGCTCGCGCCGCGCCCCGACTGAGCGCTTCCAAACCGATTGCCCCCGTGCCAGCGAAAAGATCGAGCACGTGCATGCCTTTGATCGAAGGGCCCACCAAATTAAACACCGCCTCCCGAACCCGCGCCTTCATGGGCCTTGTACGGGGGTCGCCGTGATAGGCTATCTTACGGCCTCGCCATTTCCCGCCCACGATGCGAGGCTGCGAATCGACCCCAGTGCTTTTATTTTCTGATTTTCCACGGTTTACACGTTTTCCGCTCATGGGGGGCGTGGCCACTCCTAGATATATCGGGCATCTTGAATTTGTGTTCTCGCATCGAACGAGTGCAAAACTTCAATTTTGGCCGAACGACGGGTGAATTCAGTTTTCTTCTGAGAAATCCGCCTCAGATTCACTCGCGGCGCGAACCGTTGAGGGGTTTGGTTACGTAAACTACAGTATTCAAATTCGGCCGTGGCGCCTTTTGCGACGGCCGGGAACAACGTATTCTACTTGGTCGATGGCCTCCCCACAGGGGCCGTTCCGTTTCGGCCGATACGACTTCGCACACCGAGGATTCTGAGCATGTTCAAACGTTGGAATCATTTTCTTGTTGTTTTAACGGCGATTTTTGTTATCTCGGCAGGCTTCGCTGTTTCCGCCGACGACGCCCCTCCGCCGGAAGACCCCCAACCGGCGACATCGGCTGACCCAAAAGAGCCAGCGCCCGCGGCCAAGAAAGAAACGCCGCCAGCAAAAAAAGCAGCCGACAAAGAGGCGCCCGCAACGGAAGAAAAACCGGCCGCGCCAGCCAAGGAAGCTGCCCCCAAGCCCGAAAAAGAAGCCGACAAAGAGGCCGCCCCCGATGCTCCCGCCGACAGCGCGCCTCAGGCCGCCTACGAGCAAAAATTGACCCAATGGAAGGAAATCCTGAAGAAACTTCGCGAGATTCGCGTGTCTTATCAAAACGCCGACGACGAAAACGCCAAGAAACTACAAGCCGATTGGGACAAAACCGTCGCCCAGGGAAATCAGCTTTTGCCCCAACTGCGAGACGCCGCAACGGATGCTTATATCGCGGCGCCGGAATCGGACCGGCAGCTGAGTCGGTTCGTCTTTAAGTTGGCCGGCGACGCCTACAAACGCGATGAATTCGAGGCCGCCCGGAAGATCGCCGAAGCCATGCTCGCCGCCGGCGCGGAAAGCAAGTCGCTCTACGGCATTGCCGGCGTCTGTGCGTTTGTATTGAACGATTTTGACGTGGCCGAAAAACGTTTTGAAGAATTCAATCAGGCGGAGCCCAAACTCGGCAAGGGCGCCGAACTTGAGGAAGAAGATTTTGGCAAGTTATTCCAAACAGTCGGCGGTTACGAATCGGTCGTCGACGACTACAAAAAGTACTGGGCCGAAGAGCAAGCGCTGAGAAAAAAGGAAGCCGAGGCCGACGACCTCCCCCGCATCTTGATGAAAACGACCAAGGGAGACATCGAAATCGAACTCTTCGAGAACGAAGCCCCCATGGCCGTGGCGAATTTCATCAGCCTCGTCAAGGAAAAGTTCTACGACGGCCTCACCTTCCACCGCGTGCTCGACGGCTTCATGGCCCAAGGCGGGTGCCCCGTCGGAGATGGATCTGGCGGACCCGGCTACAAGATCCCCTGTGAGTCGCATCAAGACAACTACCGCAAGCACTTTCGCGGTTCCATCAGCATGGCCCACGCCGGACGCGACACCGGCGGCTCGCAGTTCTTCCTCACATTCACACCTGCACATTTTCTCAACGAGCAACACACGGTGTTTGGACGCATCATCAAGGGGATGGACGTGCTGGCGAAACTCCAACGGCGAGATCCCGATGCCAAGCCGCCGCTGCCGACTCCCGACCGCATGCTCTCGGTGGAAGTCATTCGCGATCGGGGCCACGAATACAAGCCGACCAAGGTCCAGTAAGGCCAGCGGCGGAAATAGATTTACCCGAGTAAGGAACCGTCCCGAATTTACATACCGAATTAAAAGCCCGGCATTTTGAAAATGCCGGGCTTTTTGTTGGTCTGGGTCTAACTCCATCTTGAATCGGGTTGGGGCGGAGAGATTTTGATCGAACGCCGCATCTTCGATTCCAGTGGGGACTAAAACCTCGGCGCGGCGGTGTTGCGGCCGCGTTTGATCTGGGCTTTGGTCACGAGAAGATAATTCGTACCTTGATATTCAGTGACCACGCCGTCGACGGTCCATTGCAGCGCGGTAGGCAGGTCGCGCACGATCTGCACCACTCTTTCCAACGCCAGATTTTCCAGGCCCAACAGACGTTGGCCGTCGTAGACGAAAACGATCCGATCGCCGGCCGACTGAAACACGCCGACCTGCCGCTCCAGCAACGTTCCCTCGCGAATCAGGTCTTCACGATTCGCAGACGCCTTTTCATTTCGCGCCGAGGCGTTTGTCGTCGCGCCGCTTGGCGCCGCCGCTAGCGTCTGAAACGCCAGAAATACGGCCGCAAGAACCATCGTCCCCGATACACATGCACGAAAGGCGGCGCGGCTGTTGGCGGATGTGTCGATCATTTGTGTTCCTCGCGTGGGCAGTCGCTTTGGGTATGGAATGCATCTGGCGCGCTCGGCGCACTACGCTGGAAAACTCTACGTTACGGTCGAAACAGGTAGAGAACCGGCGCGCGTTCAGGCTAGAATACGGGGCCGACACAACGCGCACTTTCCCTATTACCGGTATTTCTCCCAGCTCTCTTTCAACGAGGCCCCTGATGCGACGCCGAGATTTTCTCCTCACCACGGCCGCCGGAGCAACCGCGGCCGCCACCACCGCATGTTGGACCGACCACTCGTTACTCGCGCAGGTTCCGGGAGTGCGCCCGCCGCAAGCCGCAGGCGTGAAGGTGCTCAATCCGGGCGGACGGGTTCCGGTCTCGTTGATCATCGACGACTCCACGTGTCTGGTGAATCTCAACCGGTTCGCCATTCCCCAATTCGCCGCCGCCTGGAAAGCATTTCCCGAACGCAAATGGAGTCAGCCCTGGCGGAAGATGCCCCACGAAATCCCCGATTCCTTTGTGCGAAAATTCGGGCAATGGTGCGCTGAGAATGGCGTGAAGGGAAAGTACAGCGTGGTTCCTTTTCCCGCTTGCGTGGGGCGCGTCGACCGCGTGCTTCCCGGCTGGACGGCCCGTGAACTGAACGACAGTCTGAAACTGGTCCGCGATGAACTCACGCCCAACTGGGATATCCATCCTGAAATGGTCACCCACACTCGCGTGATCAACACCAAAACCGGCCACCCTTACCCACAACAAGATTTACAGCACATGGAAAATTGGCGTTGGACCGACGGGAAGTCGGTCGATGAACTCGCCAATTATATGTCTTATGGTCTGAACATTTTGCGGAACGTCGGCTTGCCATGTGAAGGCCTCACCACGCCGGGCGGTTTCGCCAGCCGGGTGCTGCCGGAGTTGGCCCAAGCGACGTTGGAATCGTGCCGCGACGTCTACCAGACGGAAATCCCGCATTATTTTCGCCACTTGTACGCCGACGGCGAACGCAGCGTGGCGCCGCGCGTGGAATACGCCGCCGGGCTCGACACCGACGACCCTCGCTGCGTGGTTTCGATTGTCGGCTGCACCGGCGATTGGACCGGCGGCTGGGATTGCTCCAGCCACGGCGATTTGGATCGCTTCATCAACGCCGACCTCACCCAAGGCCGCATGATTGATGTCATCGAGCGCGGCGAACCAGCGATTATCGTCTGCCATTGGACGGGCATCTATTTCAACGGCGAGGAAATCGGTTTTCACGTTTTTCAGGAAGTCGTCCGCCGCCTGCATGCCAAATACGATCATCTGCAATGGATGAAGCTGAGCGAAATCTCTCGTTATTGGGCCGCCAAGGAGTTGACCCAATGGAGAAGGCCGCCAGGGAATCCGGCCCACGACGCTTGGAATATTCACGCGCCGTTCGCCTGCCCGCAGATGACTGTCGGTTTGCCAGCCGCGCCGGGAAAAACGCCGCGGCTGGCGTTCCAAGGCCAACAAACCCGGCTGACGCAAGTAAAATCGGCGAAGCTCCTGAAAGCCGGAACATGGTTCCATCATGCCGAACAAAGCGTTGTTTGTTTCGACCTGCCTCGTGGCGGCAGCCAATTGAAATGGGTGTAATCGATCACAAACGTCCGGCGGATTCGCGAGCCTGGTTGGGGCGGCTTTCCCCGGCTGTAACGCCTTTGCTGGTTATTGCAGGTCGGCCAGCAAGCATCGAAACGCCTCTCACATAATTGCCGAGCAAACCCGGAATTGCCTTTTGCGCGAATTACAATAGAGACATGCCGGCGAACGCTTTCGTCTGCTGGATCTGAACACGCGAATGAGAGGCCAGGGCCGTGCGAGACACTATTTGGGTCGTCGGAGTGATTTTATTATTAGCCGTCACGCCCGGCGTTTCGGTTTTTGCCGCTGAGGAAGCGGCGGCGAAAAACGGCGTCCGGTTCGGCGAGACCGTCACACACGGCTGGGAAGCCGGGGTCGAAGTGACCGCCACCGGAGGACCCTGCCGAGGCCTTTTCGCCACGGTGCCCGTGCCCACCGATTGGCCGGAACAATCGGTCCGAATCGTCAACGAAGATGTGTCGGACGCCGTCCGGCGGGTGCGTTATCGGACGCTCGACGGCGGCGTGAAACAAATGCTGGTATCGATCCCGCTGCTCAATGCGCGCGCTTCGGCGCGCGCCCTGCTGCGGTTTGAAATCACCCGCGCCAAAATTCTTCCCCCGGCCGATACGTCGATTTTTGTCACGCCGAAAAAAATCAGCCGCAACCTGCGTTCGTATATCAACTACAGTCCTTTCATCGAGACGCGCAACAGTTCCATTCGCGAGAAAGCCAAGGAGTTGATCGGCGAAAGCGAGCAGGCTTGGGAGCAAGTGG
The DNA here is from genome assembly GCA_003233175.1 of Planctomycetaceae bacterium. Lineage (GTDB taxonomy): Bacteria > Planctomycetota > Planctomycetia > Pirellulales > Pirellulaceae > SZUA-33. Next base: position 5,430 of record QIKY01000407.1, read on the forward strand.
AGGCCATCTACGATTGGGTGCGCGATAACGTAAAAATTGAAGACGGCCAACTCAAGGGCGCGCTGTCCGCCATCCGCGAAGGCCAAGGCTCGCGTGAAGACGCGGTTTCGCTGTTCATCGCCCTCTGCCGAGCGGCGAAAATTCCCGCCCGCACCGTCTGGGTGCCAGACCATAGCTACGCCGAATTCTATCTCGAGGATCAAGACCGCCAAGGATATTGGTTTCCCTGCCAAATTGTTGGCAAACGGGAATTCGGCCAAATTTCCGAAACCCGACCCATCATGCAAAAGGGCGATAGCATTCGTGTTCCGGAAAAGAAAAAGCCACAACGATTCGTGGCCGAATTTCTACGCGGGGCTGGCGGCGGCGGACGTCCCACCGTGGTTTTCACGCGAAGATTGATCCGAGAATAATTTCCAGCCGCCCATCGTTTCGCTCCGTATAATGAACGATGCGGGTAACGAACGATGTGGGAACGCTGGCTGGCTTATCGGAAGAAGAACCTTTTTTTGAGATGCCCGAGTTATGATTCGATTTCACCAGCCGTTCTGTTTTCTCTTGCTGCTGGCCGCCGCGGCGCTTGCCGATGAACCGCAAGATACCGCAGATCCGGGTGTCCGGCTGACCGAGCCGACGGTTCAAACGTGGCGCTTCGGCGTGATTGTTACGGCTTCGTCTGGCCCGGCTGCGAATATCATCGCGGTGGCGCCCATTCCAAAAGACTGGCCGGAGCAGCAGGTGCGCATTGTTTCAGAAGACCTTGATGCAACAGTCCGGCGGGTGCGTTTTCGTTCGTTGGGAAATGGCGCCCGGCAGATGGTGGTGGAAATTCCGCGTTTGGCGCAGGGCGAAACAGCCCAAGCCGTGCTCACAATCGAAATCACGAAATATGCGATCGAGGAGCCGCGCGATCCAAGCGTCTTGGAGCGGACGAAACGCATTTCGAAATTGCGGGAGTATCTTGGCGCCAGCCCGTCGATTGAAACCAATGATCGAAAAATAAAAACGTTGGCAAAACAGTTTTCCAGCGAAGGCCCGGCTTGGGAGCAAGTGGGCGCCATTTTCGATTGGGTGCGGGAAAACATCGAATACCGCCAAGGACCCCTAAAAGGCGCCGCCGCCGCGCTGCGAGATGGCTACGGAGATTGCGAAGAACTCACCAGCTTGTTCATCGCGCTGTGCCGCGCGAATCATATTCCCGCGCGCACGGTTTGGGTGCCCGGGCACTGCTACCCCGAATTTCATCTTACCGACCAGCAAGGCCAAGGGCATTGGATTCCCTGCCAAGCCGCCGGCGCCGCGCGCGACTTCGGCAGAATGCCGGAAACCAGGCCCATCTTACAAAAAGGCGACAATTTCCGTTCGCCCGAACAACGCAAACGCGTTCGCTACGCCAGCGCCACGCTGAAAAGCGCGAACCGTGGAGGCCTCGCCGCCCCCACGCTGCAAGTGATCCAACAGCGGGTTCGAAAAAAGTAAGCAAGTGTGGAACAAGAGATCCTGAATTGCGCCCGAGAAGCCCGGCATTTTCAAAATGCCGGGCTTCTGAACTGGAAATTGGCGCCCAAGAGCACTGCGTCGGATCGTGAAACCTCAGCCTCTGGCGCGCCCTTGAAAAGGGGGAGAACACGGTTGGTAAATTGTTATCCGCCGCTCGCCTAACAATCGACTTGGTATCTGGCCAGCTTTTCCAGATCTGCCTCCACTCCCAATCCTGGCGCGTGGGGAAGCGACATGGCGCCGTTCTCGATGGCCAACCGCTCGGTGATGATATCGTCTTCGAGCCCGAAGTAGGTGGTGTCGTTGGCCATGGAGTACGCCGGGCAGGCGGCGGCAATGTGAAGCATGGCGGCGGTTTTTGGACCCAGGTCGTGCCCACAGTGCATGATGCAGGGAATCGAAGCCGCCTCGCAAATACGGCCGATCGCCACGCAAGGCGAAATGCCGCCGGCAATATGGGTGTCTGGAAGAATGAACGCGGCTGCGTCGGCGCGAAGAATTTCGATCACGCTCGCCGGACCGACCACACTCTCGTTCAGTGCGATGGGAACACGGGTTTGGCCGCGCAGCCAGGCGGCGTCGGAGAGCGGTTCGGCGGGAATCGGCTGTTCAAAATATTCGAGGTCGTATTCCTCCAGGCGACGCGCCAATTCAGCGGCTTGCCGGGGAGAATAAGCACGATTAGGATCGACCCGCAAGCGGAGTTTGTCGCCCACGGCGTCGCGCACGCCCCGCACCATTTCCAGATCTTCGTTGGCATTGGCGCCGGCTTTGGTTTTCAACACGTGAAAGCCTTGCTCGACAAAATACGTGGCGATTTCCCCAGCTCGCTCATACGTTTGAATGCCCATGCACGCCGCCACTTCCACTTGAGTGCGAACGGCGCCTCCCAAGAGCGCCGCCACCGGCAAGCCCGCCGCCTTGCCGGCAATATCCCACAACGCCAACTCCATGCCAGATTTCAACCGCGTTTCCAGCGGGCATTGTTGGTGAAACAGATTGATGTTCAAGGCGTCGCGCCCCGGCAGCCACGCGCTCGCTTCGTGCTCCATGAGCCGGGCGCTGGCGGCGCGCAGAAAGTTGACGTTGCATTCTCCCCAACCGGTCAGCCCTTCATTCGTATCGACGCGCACAATAGCGCTGCGCGTACTGGCGCTGCTGCGCAAGTGCGACCGATACGGCGCAATGGGCGGAACTTGCGGAACTTCAACGATGAAAACCTCGACGCGGGAAACCAGCATCGTGAGGATTGGCTCCATTCCTTGAGCTAGAGAAGTTTCTGCCAATCATTAGCGGTTATAGGCTGTTTTTCGGAGCGCCCCGGAGCCTGTTCCTGGTAGTGGAGCGTGCCTTTCCGTTGACTGACCAAGTTGGTCATGTCGGAAATTCCGTTCTCGAGTTCCGTTGTAGGGCCGGAGACAATTAAGTCGACGGTTTGTTGGGCGTCTCCATTGTTTCGAGCGTCTGCATCTCGGATTTTTGCTGAATGCCAGAGGACATTATCACTGGGAGCTTTTTCTTCCCCACAAAGCAACCTTTGGCCGGGGCTGAGAATTACGAGATGATTTGATTGGTCGCAAAGCGTTTGCACAAGGTTTTTCGTCTCTGGTCGGGCAAACATTAATTTGCCGTCAGGCGTCATGTATTGCGGCGTAATTACCGCCAATGTGAGTTGATCTGTCGCCCGGTTAAATAGCTTGATTAAGTAGGCCTCGGCCTCGGCGTCGTCGGAGCCGTACAGCCACCCACAACACAACTGATCATGGTGTTTGCCATTTAACGTATATATTTTATAGTTGGGTTCACGTCCCAACATGAGATACGGAAAAATGGTGCTGTTGGTATAATAGAGGCTGTTGATTCCCAGAGCGTTGTTGCGAAGTTCTTCGGCTAGATGCAGTATGGTCGTACTCGCTTGTAGAAAGCAACGCGTCTCGTTGGACAAATGTGTTTTCGATAACCGTTGGGAAATGGCTCTCTTTTCATCCGGGAACACCCCCACGAATCTTTCCTTGAGCGGGCCCTCGGTCTGCGATGCGGCGTCAAGCTTGGCGCCAGCAGTTCTTCGCGCATGGCTGATGAGCGAATCGACTTTGATTGAAGTCGATTTCGATGTATCGGTCAGCTCTTTCAGTGCGGGGTGAAGCAGGTCTTTTAACAGCTCGCCAAAATGGGTTCGCCCATTTGTCGTCAGGACGCCCCGTTTATCTGGGTGAGTTTCCTTGATGCCCACCGCGACTTTTTCTATTTCCGGCGTCGATAAGATGACGCGTAGGAATCGCTCGAAATCTTCTTGAGTGTACGTATCATCGGTGTCTTGAGTATTCGTATCATTGGAATCATGGGGCGGGGTCGGGTCTTGTTGGGTTTTTGCCATGGCAGTCCTTTCTAACCACGGTGGAGCGGCGGTCACTGGCGAATCGACATGCAGTCTATGGAGTTAAAAATCGTCCTTCAAGAAAATTCCGGGAACAAAGGCGATTTTGACCGGAATACAAACTGGGGGAAATAAGAAGACTGGGTCAGGCGGGTCGGCATATAGGAAACACAGCGGGCGTCTTTTGCTTTCGCCCCCGGAACGACGGCGGTGTTTGCACCTCGCTGTTGGCTCTCCCGGCGTTAGCACCTGGTCCCGATTGGCTGCCAACGCTCATTTTCGTTTCTTCACTGATTTTCGTGGGTGATCGCGGTTTGATTCTCATCGACGATGCACGTTGCCGGGAGTGAGGCCGCGCGCGGGAACTGCGTTTCGAAAGGAGGCTGTTTTCAAATGGAAACTGAAAGACGTTACTGCCAGAATATTCGTATCCCAAACCATGCGGCGAAGGCAAAAGGCGCCAGCAAGACAGCCGCGATCGAACCGTAATAAACGGGAACAAACCAGCGCTGCGAACGCCGGAGAGATTCTGGCAGCAGGAACATGAAAAGTATCTGCAAGAAGTAGGCTGTAATTTTCGACGAATTCGGTCGTCGAACAATACAATAGGCAACGACGCGAACCATCGTGAAAAACATGGGGACGCCAATCAATACAAATCCGATGCCATACAGCACGATTTCTAACGGCGAGAGAGAAAATTCAGGCGGTCCAGGGTCCAAAACATGTTCAAAATGGTTAAACGTCGTGATGAGTTGCATCGCGAGGTAGGGCGGAATGCTGAAGTACGTGACAGTGGGGAGTTGGAGCGAGGGGAGTTGTGCGTCGGCGGGCGATTCGGGCCTTTGATCTTGTTCGCGCACCGGTTCCGAGATGCAAAAGTCGGCAGCGCGATTGCCCGCCGAATCGGACCCGCATTTCCAGCAGACGTCGAATTCGTCCCGATGTTGTTCGCTACAGTTCGGGCATTGCCACATGCTGGATGCGTTCACAAGACGGTTGGCCTCCATGTATCGCACACCACGGTGTTACGCGGCAGAGAAGCCCGGCTTTTTCAAAAAGCCGGGCTTCTGAAGAAAAAAACGGCAGACGCGTCGGACCAAATCGGCATTGACAATACGTCTGGAATTCCATGTCACGATAGAAACAGATATTGTATCCCGCTTGTGGCGACGATGGAAATGCGGAGTGCGTCTCGCGGTTTGGTGCTTGGGAGCATCGCGGATTTGGTGATACTTCACACGGCTAACAATGGTTCGTTTAACGGCAAGCCGAAGGCGGCTGCGTTTTTCCGTCTTGCCAGAACGCGTTGGCGCCAAACACAGTCGCCTTCGGCTTGCCATTAAACGAAAAAAACGACATTTTCAACCGAGAGCGGTATAGCCAATATAAAAGCCCGGCATTTTGAAAATGCCGGGCTTTTCCAAGTTGCAACGGGAAAACCCTATTGCTCGCTTTTTTGGAACTGCAAGGGGCAATTCAATCTCAACGATTGGCAACCAGCGGAACGCTTTGTTCGCAGGATGGATTTTACGACGAACCTTGCAGCGCGGCGGCGCGTTGCTCGTTCGCCTTGACGGCCAACTGCTCTTGTTCTTGGCCGACCAAATTGTAGAAGACGTCGCGTTGCCGGGCGATATAACCTCGGGCTTCAATCGCTTCCCGCATTTCACGCAAGGTGAGAAAGTGAACGGTTCCGGCTTCCGCCACGACGTTCTCTTCAAGCATCAGGCTGCCCATATCGTTGGCGCCGAAATACAGGGCCAGTTCGCCGATTTTCAAACCCTGCGTGACCCAACTCGATTGCACGTTGGCGATGTTGTCCAAATACAAACGGCTGACCGCCTGCATTTTTAGATATTCAAACGACCCAGCGCGCGGCGTGCTTGCCATATCGGTGTGGTCGGGTTGGAAGGTCCAACAGATGTAGGCGGTGAAGCCACCGGTTTCGTCTTGGAGGCGCCGCAGCCGGTCTAAATGTTCGATCCGTTCGGCCAATGTCTCGACATGGCCAAACATCATGGTGGCCGAACTGCGTCCTCCCATTTGGTGCCACACGCGCATCACGTTGAGCCAATCGTCGGTGAGCACTTTGCCGCGTGTGATTTCGCGGCGCACGCGGTCGACCAGAATTTCGGCCCCGCCGCCAGGCACGCTTCCCAAACCGGCAGCTTGCAATCGCTGCAAGACGTCGACCAGCGGCAACTTGCTGATTTTCGTGAAATGATGCAACTCCGGCGGGCTGAATCCATGAATGTTGAGCCGCGGGAACCGAGCCTTGATATCGCGGAGCAACTGCTCGTACCATTCGAGTTTGAATTCGGGGTGCAGGCCGCCTTGGAGCAGGATTTGGTTGCCGCCCAGAGCGACCGTCTCTTCGATCTTTTCTAGAATTTCCTCCAGCGGCAGCACGTAACCTTCATCACTTTTGGGTGGGCGATAAAACGCACAGAAATCGCAGACCGCCGTACACACATTCGTATAGTTGATGTTGCGGTCGATGTTGTAGGTGCGATACGGCTCAGGGTGCAGCCGCCGGCAGACGGCGTCGGCGGCGCGGCCAATGGCGGCCAAGTCGTTCGATTGCAGCAGCTCTAGCCCTTCTTCGGGCGTGAGTCTTTGGCCGTCAACCGCCTTATCCAGCAATTTTGCAATCATCGATTCGCAAATGTCCATCCTTGGGCGCCAGCCCAAGCTCAGCGGCGCAACGCGAGAACTTGGCGAACCCCGCCTGTTCTTGTTGGCCAAAAGTGAAATGTAAATTATCGCGTAAGTAGCGATGACACGCCTCCACCGCCAGCCCCACGGCGGCGGCTTCAGCGGCGGCTATCTCGGCTAAGTGTGCTATGCCCGCATCGCGCGCCGCACGCAAAGCCTGCTCCAATTCGGGAGTTTTGTTCTGGGGCGGAGCGGTCCACATGGCGAATACGAACGGGAGCCCCGTCCAGTTGCGCCATTGCTCGCCTAAATCCCACACTTCGGCGAACTCGCCGCCGGGTGCGTGCATGGCGCGATCGCCAATCAGGAGGATGGCGTCGGCATCGACATCTTCGACACGCGCATCTAGCGGCAAATTGATGGTTTCGGGCCAAAAGCCATGCCGCTCTTCCAGCAAAATGCGGCACAACGCGATGCTGGTGCGCGAACCGGCATCGAGCGCCACACGGCGAATTTTGCTGATGGGCGTGCGGCTGAAGAGTTTCACGCTGAGCACCGGTCCTCGGCAGGCGATGCAGGCGTCGGAAACCAGCGTGTAGTTTGGTTGATGCAGGAATTCGATGGTCGGAATCAGGGCGACGTCATACACGCCTGCCGCCAAACCGTCGGCCAAGCGGCTGGGCGGTTCGTAAACGACTTCAAAACCGGGCGCCCATTCGGGTAGTCCATACACCAGCGGCTTGGTGTTGAGATACGAGACGGCGCCGATTTTTTTGGTGGGGTCGATTTTTTGGGTGGATAAGTCGTTCATGGGGTGTGTTCGTAGCGTCTGCGGCGTTGGCGTTTTGTGCTGGGCAGGTGATTATATCGGGGTTCGATCCGGCGGCAAAGGTCTGGCCCATTCTTCCGACGTGCTGCTCCGTTCCTTTTTTCAGAAGCCCGGTTTTTTCAAAAACCCGGGCTTCTCGGCCGCCGCCCGCAGCGATTCTCTAACCGCATGTTGGCGGGAGAAATAACCGTCTGCGGGAGAAATTACCGCACCCCTTGTTTCGGTAGTTGGTTTTGACGGTTTTGGTCGATAGGATGGAAAGAAGGGCTGTTAAACAGATTGAGCTCGCAACGCACGGCGTTGGGTGTTTTTTTATATTCAGGCAATTATATGCGATATTCATTTCGGCTGGCGGAACTCGTCGACTACTCGCCCGACCCGAAGCGGCGTCCTGGAACGGTGAAGGCGATTGTCGATTACACGGGCCTTGATCGCCATCAGGTGGCGTCGTTACTGAAGAACGATGTCAAGTACGTGCCCATGCACGCGCTCTCTCGGCTGTGCGACTATTTAATCGAAAGCGGCAAGGCGACGCCGGAGCAACTTCCCGGGGTGTTGTTTTCGGTCGAGGCCGAGAATTTTTGGGAGTTGCTTGCGAGGCGCAAGCGGCTGGAAATTTGCCTCGGGGTGCGCGAGCCGGAAGCGCAAGAAACGAAAGGCGTCGGCTGGGTGGTGGCGGCCGACTCCCTCCTCATGGGCGAGTTGCTCAACGGCGTTTCCACGCTGGGCGGCGCCGCGAAGTTCGCGCCCGCCGGCGACTCCGCGGCGAGTGCGGCGGCCGAGCGGCCGCATCTTGAACGTCTTCAGCAAACCTTGGTCTGGGCGACGCCCAAGGGCGAGCGGCCGGGGCAAACGTCGGATCCAAAAGTGAATCAACGTGCGAAGCAGGTCTACGAAGATTTTTCGGCTTTCGGCGGCGATCGGGCCTTGGTCTGCCTGGGTAGCGTGAAAAGTAACCCGGTGGCGGAGCTCTTGCTGGCCAACGCCTTCGGCTGCGAGCCTTTTGTGTCGGAAGACAATGTAGCCTCCGCGTCGGACCGCCACTGCCCGATCGTGTTGCGGTACCGCGCCGAAGATCCGCAACCTGATGGATGCAGCGGGGCCTTGCGGCTTTCACAAGAATCGCCGGCCGAAGCCCCCGGATTTTACTTTGAACAGGAAGACGGCGGCTGGGATTGCCGCCTCTCCGACGGCAAGCGCAAAGACGCCGCGATGGTGTTTTACATTCATCGCGAATCGCAAGGGCGAACGGAAATGCTCCTGGGCGGATTCTCCGGCCGGGCGACGCGCATGTTGGGAAAAACATTGGCCACGCAAGCTTCGGGCTTTTGGCCGCCGGTGTACGATCATGCGGGAATACAGGTCGGTGCGTTCATCGTACAATACACCTTCACCAGCGGCGGCCACAAAGACGACCTCTTAAATACTGATCTTTCGGCCGCCACGGAAATCATTCCCCTGGCTGAATCGGTCATCGCGCGCCGAATTCAGGCAACGTAAGGAGTGTTCGAGAAACAATTGTCTTATGGTCGCCTTTCACTCCGCGAAAGTTGCGTTCTTTCGCGAAGCAAAAGGCGACATTACATTGCGCAAGCGGTCCTACGACGACCCGCTTGGTCGCGAACCACGAATTGCCCGCCCGATGCGTTGACCATGCGCAACGCGTGTGATAGCTTTCGAGCTTGGGAAGCGCGGAACTACTACATCGACGGAAAGTGAAACCATGGCACACGAAGTTACGCTCATCAACGGCGATGGCACCGGTCCTGAATTGGCCGCCGCCGCCCGAAAATGCCTTGATGCAACCGGTGTGGAATTCAATTGGGATATCCAGGAAGCCGGCATCGACATTATGGAAAAAGTCGGCACCCCGATTCCCGACAGCACGCTGGACAGCGTTCGCCGCACGAAATGTGCCTTAAAAGCCCCGATCACAACGCCCGTCGGCACCGGTTTTCGCAGTATTAATGTCTATTTGCGGCAGGAACTGGGGCTGTTTGCCTGCATTCGCCCCTGCAAGCATTACGAGGGCGTGCGTAGCTATTTCAGCGAGTTGGGCGTCGATATTGTGATCGTTCGTGAAAACACCGAAGACCTCTACGCCGGCGTGGAATTTGAGGCCGGGAAGGACGTCACGCGTGAGTTGATCGAATACATCAACGGCCTGCCGTCGGACCGAAAAATTATGTCCGGGGTGGATGAAACCGGTATTTCGATCAAACCGATCAGCATCAGCGGCAGCGAACGCATTGTGCGTTGTGCTTTTGAATACGCCCGAGACAACGGCCGCAAAAAAGTGACCGCCGTCCACAAGGCGAACATCATGAAATACAGCGATGGCCTGTATTTGGCCACGGCCATGCGCGTGGCCAAGGATTTTCCCGATATCGAATTCGAAGAGCGCATTGTCGATAACATGTGCATGCAGCTTGCTCAGAAACCGGAGCTGTACGACGTAATCGTGCTGCCGAATCTGTACGGCGATATTCTCAGCGACCTGGGCGCCGGCATCGTGGGCGGACTGGGCGTGGCGCCCGGCGCCAACCTGGGCCTGGATAGCGCCGTGTTTGAAGCCACCCACGGCAGCGCTCCTAAATACAAGGGCCTCAACAAAGTCAACCCGACGGCGCTCATTCTCTCCGGCATGCTGATGTTGCGGCATCTGGGAGAATTGGATGCCGCCGACCGTTTGGAAAACGCTGTTGCGGCGGTCATCAAGGAAGGCGTCGACGTGACCTACGACTTGAAGCCGAATCGCGACGACCCCACCGCCGTTGGCACGCAAGAAATGGCCGCAGCCATTTGCAAAAAACTCCAAGTCGGTTAATTCGCCAGCCAATTCACGATGTTTTTCGGCAACGATGTTTTTCGGCAACCGCCAGGCAGGCTGTAAGGCGACTAATAAGACAATCGTTTCTCGAACGCTCCTTGGCGAAGCGAGATAACTTCTGTTTTGTCAAAGTATGAAGAGAAGGCACTGACCATGAGTGATGCAAAAGTGCGTGGCGTCGTCCACCTGATCGAAGAAACCAAAACCTACGGACAAAACGGGTTCCGCAAACGGCTGGTCGTGCTTGAGCAACCGTCCGATCGTTTCACCAACTACGTTCCCGTCGACTTCACGCGCGATGATTGCGATAGCGTCGATGACATGAACGTCGGTGACGATGTTGAAATCAGCTACCGCTTGAGCGGGCGAAAATGGCAAAGAGACGCCCAGTCTGAAGTGAAATTTTTTCTCAATGCGGAGGCCACTGGCTTCAAAGTGATCGGCGGCGGCGATTCGCCTGACGCGGCGCCCGCCAGCGAAGCCTCCGCCAGCGACGCCTCCTCCGGCGACGCCAACAATGGTTTCGCTGAAGCCGCTTACGACGACAACGACATTCCCTTCTAAAGACCTCGCGCTCTGTGGTTACATTTCCTTCCACTGGATTTCTTCGTGGTGACCGAACCCTCGCCACCTCAAGAAAAACCTAAAGGATTCGCCTGAAGGCGACGGTTTTAGACCCATCGCAAGGACAATAAAAGCCCGGCATTTTTGAAATGCCGGGCTTTTATGAGCAACATCCGCTCGCCTAACTTGCCAGTTTGCGGGATTTCTTTAGATGTAATATTCGATCACGTCGGCTTCTTCAACCGCGACCGGTTCACGTTCGAGCATGTTTTCGGCCACGCGCATGGCTTGCCCCCGGAGTTCCGGAACCGCGATCGTTTCCCAGAGTTGCCCCAGCAAGAGCGGACCCATTGCGTAGAGCACCTGCGAGGGTTGGCCGTCGCCGCCGATGACGGCGAAATCGTCGTTGACCAACAACCCCATATCGAGTTCGTCGCTGCAAACAAGCTCTTTTCGCAGCAGATTGTCGAACAGCGGCAGGCCGGTCTTGGAGAATCGTGACTGTATGCCCGTGCAGTTGACGACCAAATCGCCCGACTGGGAGGATTCGACGCCATCGGCGTCGCGCAGCACAACTTCGATATTCTGCTCGTTGGGCGCCAGCTTCTCGATCGAGCCGGCCACCACTTTGAGCCGGCCACAATCGAGGGCGTCGGTGATGGCGTCGTGAATCGCGACCGCAATGCGGTGCCGTGTGACGTTCCAGCGGGCGGCGTACTTGCCGCGAAACTCCAGTTTTTCCTCTTTGGAAAAACTTTGCCAAAGCCGTTGGGTGTGGGGCCGTAATTTGTCGACCGCGATGGCCGGATTTTGGCTCATCTGTCGAAGGCGATCACAATGCTTCTCAATCAGTTGGATCAGTCCATGCAAGCCCAACGACTCGGCGTTTTCGGGGATATAATCTTCGTAGGCGATCCCCCGGAAGTGAGATTTTGGCAACATGCCGTTGCGCGACACCGCCACGATTTGACCTTCCCAGCCGAGTTTGCCGAGTGTCAGCACGACATCGACCATGGTCAGCCCCGTGCCCAGCAACACGATGCGGCCGCCGGGCGGCGGCAGTTTGGATTGCAAATCGGCCCAGGGGTCGGCGCAGTATCGGCTATCGTGCCCGAGTGGCGCATCGGAGGGAAACGAACTGGGCGGTTGGACGCCCGTGGCCAGCAGAACCTGATCGGCCTCAACCGATTCGCCGCTTTTGAGCAGAACGGTGGCGTGCTCGTGATCGTCGATGGCAATATCGACCGCTTCGTCGTCGATGGTTTCCACATGCACTTGGCAGCGCACGTCGATCGGATTCAAAACCGTGGCCAGCAGGCCGCGAAGATAATCGCCATAGACACGCCGCGGCGCGAACATTTCCCGCAGTTCTTTATCGGGCATGTCGTTGAATTCGACTCGCGTTCGCAGCCAGTCGAAGAAGTGCGTGGGGAAGTCGGGCAAGGCCGACATATTCCGGGCGGCCACATTCAGCAGATGCTCGGGGCGGCTCGTTCCGTAGGCCGTGCCACGCCCCAATGGCCGTTTGGCGTTGATGATCACGACTCGCAACGGTTGGTCGCTCATGCGCGAGAGGTTGACCGCCGTCAATGTGCCGCTGAATCCGCCGCCAATAATCGCAATCGTTTTCATGAGTTGTCTTTCTCGGTTTCGCTATCGGATATTTGTCATGAAAATCGTGTAAGAACGACGTTGCGTTTCAGAAGCCCGGCTTTTTCAAAAAGCCGGGCTTCTCAGCCGCTATTTTCGGGCAAATGTATTCCACGCTTTCATAACGCCAACTTCGGTCTTTTCACTTTGGGGCGTTTCGCTTTAAGACGTTTCGCCTGGGGCGGCTTGTATCCGTCGGCGGTCAGTTTTCCAGGAACAATTCCCAACGCCGAAGAGAGAGCGCTGATCGTGGCGGCGCCGGCTTTCTCGGCCGCGTGCAAGGCGACTTTGGCGCACGCGACGGCGTCTTCCAGCGCGTCGTGGTGGGCGAACTGAATGTCGAGCCGGCGGCTCACGACATCCAGCCGAAAACTGGGCAACTCAGGCCAGGCAGATTTCGCGATCATGCAAGTGCAGCAGTAGCTCAGCCCCGGAAAGGGAAGGTGGTAGGCCGCCAGCGTGTGCCGCAGAACGCTCATGTCGAAACTGGCGTTATGAGCGAGTATGAATTGCCCTTCCAGATAAGGAGCAATTTCCCGCCAGAGGTCTGGCAGTTCCGGCTCGTTCTTTACGTCTTGCTGCGTGATGCCGTGAATCTGAACATTAAACGGATTGAAATAGAGTTCCTTCGGCCGAATCAACCAGGATTTTTTTTTGGTGATCTCCCCGTTTTGCACCACCGCCACCCCCAGGGCGCAAGGACTACAACGCCGCTCGTTCGCGGTTTCAAAATCAATCGCGACAAAATTCATGAGATGATCCTTCACCAAGGTGACTTCGCGAAAACGCCTTCACCGGAGCGGCTGGCCGACCCCGATTGTCACGCGAATACATTGTCCACGAATAGAACCGCCGGGCAAGAGCGGGCGGTTGGAGTTATTGCTCTTTGGAATTGCCGCGCACCACTTCGTCGAACAAAGAAACCTGGGCGCCGTTTTCGTCCTTGAGTTCGAACGAGAGCAGCAACCTCTGGCCGCTCTTGGTGGGCGGAAAAGAAAAATCGCCCGTGATTCGCCAGTCGGCAAACGAGTCGACGGAAATAGGAATGGCGTTTCCGTTTTTTTCGATGCTCGCCCGCTCCAGCGTGTTTCGCAGCAGTTCTTTGAGAATGGCGTTGTCTTGGCTGGGATCAATCGACCCCATGGCAAGCTCCGCTTCTCCACGCTGCTGCATGGCGGCGGCGATTTTGTCGACGATGGTTTGAATCGCGGTCTGGATATTGGCCTGCGGAAAATCAGCCAGACGAAGTTCGTGGGCCGCCGTTTCGTTCTCTACCGGAGGCGGCGCCTTCGTTGCACGCGCAGGTTTGGGGGCGACTGGCAAAGGCGGCGGCGTGGGGCTTTTGGCGGTGGCGGCAGCGGTATCGTTACTAGCCGATTTCCAGTAAGGGCCAAGGAAGGCCGCCGAGATGAGCGCCGCCGCCAATACGAGTCCGGCCAGCAAAGCGAACGGCGAAACTGCCAGCATGGGGCGGCGCGAAGCGGCGTCTGGCTGGTTGAACTCGCCAAGCTCCGCAACCGTCACGTGCGACAAACGTTCGAGTTCGCGAAAACGGCCAATCACTTCTTCCGCCGAAGCGGGACGTTTTTGAGGATCTTTCTCCAGGAGTTGCATGATCAGACGGGAAAGCGGTTGGCTGATCGCGGGCTGCAACGCATGCGGCGGGATCGGATCCTCCTGAATAACAGCCACCAGCGTTGAAGAAACGCCTGGCTTTTTGAACGGCGGTTCGCCAATGGCCATATGGTACAACACGCTGCCCAGACTGAAGAGGTCGCTGCGTTTGTCGACCCGAACGCCGCTGGCCTGCTCCGGCGACATATAACGCGGCGTGCCCAGCACCGAGCCCGATTGCGTGAGGTTGGCGTCGTCGCTGA
>QIKY01000244.1 GCA_003233175.1 Planctomycetaceae bacterium
CGGCAAGAAGTCACCACTTTTTTGGGGAGAGGTTTATGAGACGTTCCGACCTGTTCATGAATAACCTGGGCTATCGCCCCGCTCAGTCCGACATGAAATCGGGAAGTTATTTCGGGACTATTCCTAACAGGCCCAGTTCTTCAAAAATAACGTCCACGATGAGCGTATAGTCGGCGTCGACCGCATCGGCGGGCTGCACTCGCCCTTGATACGTGTTACGCGACAAGGCCAGGAAGTCGGCTTCTTCGAGCATCACGGCGTCAATCAACAGTTCCCGGTTCGACTCCGTCGACACAAGTTGAACTTGCAGATCTTGAGAGTTGTTGTCGGCGCCGGCCTGCGGGGCGATGTTCGGCAGCGAGGCGGCATCGAGTACGGAAAAGAGAATCAACCCGCCAGTATCGAGAGTTGCGGTCTGGGGAATCACGACGACTTGCGAAACCGCCTCGCCCTCGGCGATTGTGTTTTGCGCGCCGGAGTTTGCCGTCGCCACAACTGGCGCGGCTTCGCCTTCACCCGCCGCCACGGGTGTCAGCGTGCGAGCACTGCTGTCGCCAAAGACCCGCACAATCTGTGATGTGCCGTCGTCGGCGAGAACCAGGAAATTATCGTTCGCGGCGCCCGTGAACCGACTTTGCGAGCTATCGACGACTTCAAAATCAACCACCGACTGGCCTGTCGGCAGAGTGGCCGACACAGCGGTGAAGCCGTCCCAGCCGCTGGCGAAATCGAACCAGCCGCCGGTCGCCGAAACAGCCGTGATGAAGGAATCGGCGGGCGTGGAAACGAGGAAGTCGATGATCGAGTAGGTGGCAACGCTACGGCCGAGCTCACCGAAGTTATTGTCGGCTCCAACCGTATTTTCACTCACGTCGACGGTGAGTACGTTCACGCCGGCCGTTCCGCCTTGCGAGCCGACCGATGCAACGCCGTCGCGAATGAACGCGGGCTGGGTTTCGGTAAGGGTGTACGTTCCGAGCGCCAGCCCCTCGAAGCGATAGGCGCCGGCGGCGTCGGTGGTGGCGGTGTTGGATACGTCTGTGTTGGCGGCGTCGGTCCCTTGAAGCGTGACCAGCACGCCGCCCAGCCCGGTTTCGCCGGAGTCTTTCACGCCGTTGGCGTTGGCGTCGAGATAGACAAACCCGGCCAGGCTTCCGGCATCGCGGACTTCAATCGTGACGGTGGCGGTGTCGGTCAGGTTATCGGCGTCGGTTATGGTGTAGGTGAACGTTTCGTTGCCGATAAAATCGGTGGGCGGCGTGTAAAGCAGCCGCAAGTTGTCGGACGTGATACTCACGGTTCCGCCGTTGGAGGGCGTGGAAACCGAGGTGATGGTCATCGTTTGCAGGCCGTCGGGTTCGGTGGTGTCGTTGGCCAACACCGCCAATTCTCGCGATGCGCTCTTGCGAATGGCGATGAAGTTATCGTCCGTGGCGGTGGGCGGATCGGCAATTCCGGCCACGGTAATGGAAACCGTGGCGGCCGTGCCATTGATCGTGTTATCGTTCGGCACGTAGGAGAATTGGTCGACGCCGGCAAAGTTCGCGTTGGGCGTGTAGGTGAACGACCCGTTGCTGGCGTTGAAGTTGAGCGTTCCGTTGACCGGCTGCGTGACCAGCAAGGCGTTTAGCGTGGCGTTGTCGTCGTCGACGTCGTTGTCGTTGGCCAACACACCGCTCGCAACATCGACGGTGAGCGTGGTGTCTTCGGAAACGGAGTAGCTATCGTCTTGCGCGACCGGAGGATCGTTGACGGCGTTGATTGTTATGTTGACCGTCGAAACATCGGCTTGGAACTCCGCGTCGGCGGCGCGGTACGTGAAGGAATCGGATCCTGAGAATTCCGCATTGGGCGTGTAGGTGAAGGCGCCATCGGCGTTGAGCGTTAGTTGGCCGTTGGTCGGTCCGGTAACGAGTGTTGCGGTCAGGGTTTCGCCCACGTCAACATTGTTGGCGTCTTCGTTGGTGAGAACGTTGTCGACCAAGGCGACGTCTTCGTCGGTTGTGAAGGCGTCGTCGGCGCCGGTGAGCGAATCGTTCACATTGGCCACGTTAATGGTCACGGTGGCCGCGTTGGAAGTGGTGGTTCCGTCGGTAGCTTGGTAGGTGAAGGTATCGGCGCCGGCGAAGTTCGCATTGGGCGTGTAGGTGAAGGAGCCATCGGCGTTGAAGGTCAACTGCCCGCCCGTGGGGCTGGCCACGAGCGAAGCGGTGAGGCCGGTGGGGTCGTTGTTATTATCGTTCGCCAATACGCCATTGGCGGCGTTCACCGTGAGCACCTGCTCTTCCGTGGCGGCGTACGTATCGGCCGAAGCGGGCAGCGACGCCAAGACTGTCAAACTCACGTTTTGAGTGACCGAATTTCCGGCCGCGTCCGAGCCCACGATATCAAACGATTGCGAGCCAACCTGGGCTGCGGTGGGTGTCCAGGAGAGTACGCCGGTGGCGGCGGCGATGGTGAGTCCGGCGGGCGCGTTGGTCAGCGAATAGATTACATTTGGCTCGTCGGGGTTTTGGGCGTTGTAGTCGATCGCGGCGCCGCCCGGTATTTCGGTGGGAGGCGTGGACGTGAAGGCCGCCGGCGCCGCAGTGTCGATCGTGACGCTGAGCGCCGCCGAGGGGCCGCTTTGGGCGCCGCTAATCGTTTGGCGCGCCGTGATGGCGTGAACGCCATCGGTAAACGCGGCGGCGTTGGTGGTGTTGATCACGACTGTTGAACCGCTGGCGGTGGCCGAACCGACTTCCGTGGCGCCGGCAAACAGCGTTACCACGGCGCCGCTCTGCACGCCGCTGACCTGAAAACCGAGCGTTGTCAGATTGGTGATGTTGTCGGTATCGGAAACGCCCGAATCGGAGCCGGCTAGTAGGTCGACGCTCGCAGGCGCGGCGCCGCCGACCGTGATCTCCAAAACTTGCGTGTCGAACGTATCGCCGGTGTCGGAGCCGTTGGTCGCGCTGACGCCCACAAGCAACTCCAACGTACCGGTGAAATCGGTTGGCGGCGTGACGGTCACTTCGCCGGTGGCGGCGTTGACGGTGAAATCAAACGTGGTGCTCCCGCTGACCGACGCCGCGTACGTGATCGGGTCGTTCTCGACATCATTACCCACCAACTGGAACGTAACCGGCGTGTTGACGCTCGTGCTGATCGGGTCAACCGGGCTCAAATACGGCCCGCCATTGAACGGGTCTTGCGCCACCGTGACGTTAAACGTCTGCTGGAATTGGTTGCCGTCGGAATCGGTCGCGGTGACTGTTATTACGGAATTGCCCGTGGCGCCTTCCGGAGCGACCAACCGCAACACGCCGTTCTCCTGGTCAACAAAAATTTCCGCCGAAGTGAGTTTGACTTCAGGGCTTGGACGATCTTGCGCGCCGGTGGGAGCGTCGCTAATTGCGGCGCGAATCAGTTCGCCTTCGGTCATGAAACCGAAAACCGAGTGGTTGAAGTCGAGCGAGCGGAGTTGTTGCGGCAGCGACGCGTTCTCTTCAGTGATGAAAAACTGCGAGCTGTTGGTGTCGTCGCCGGCTTTGGCCATCGACAACAAACCGGTCTGCACATGCTGCAACAGGGCGTTGAATTCGTCGTCGAACTTGGGCAGGCTGGGATCGCCGAACCCGGTGCCGGTGGGGTCGCCGCCCTGGATCACGAAGTCGTTAATAATGCGGTGAAAAATGGTGTTGTCGTAGACGTTTGAATTCGCCAGGCTGGCAATCGCATTCGTGACGCCCGGCACGAGGTCGTCGAACAACTGAAAAACCATATCGCCGTAACGCTCCACCACCAACCGCAAGCTGCGATTCGTCGCCGGTGAAAGCACCGCTTGCACAACGCTCGTGTTGCTGCTGCTGACGGTGTAAGTGAGCGGATCGCCGTTGGGGTCGTAGCCATCGAGCGCGACATGCAGCGGCGCGCCGGCTAACACAGTCACATCGGAAAGCGGGGCCACGAAAGGATTGTTGGAGCTGGGAATCGCGACGCCGCTGCGCTGCGAGAGCACTTCCAGAGTCAGCACGCCTTCGGCGCGTGAATTATCGGGGAACTCCCACGTGGGAAACGATTGAATGTTTTCATCCGTGCCGGTTTGATTGAGCGATCCATCAGGATTTGTAACTTCGATCGAAGGCAGGAACTGGGCGCCGTCTTCAAAGAGTTGTTTTTGTTGTGTGCAAAAAGGACAAGAGGCGGAACTGAAAAACTTGACGCCGGCCGCCGCCAATGCTTTCGCGAAGGCGACTTTATCGGGCGCGGCGGCGACTGTCATCTCGACGGTGGCCTGGGCCGTCTCGCCTTCGCCGTTATCGATGGTGTAGGAAAATGTTTCCGTGCCGGTGAACCCCGAGGCGGGCGTGTAGAGCAGGCTCTTTCCATCGGCCGCGACCGTGATCGCGCCGCCGTTGTCGCCGGCGCCCACGGTGGTGATGGTGGGCGTTGCGGCGGAGGTGACGTCCACGGAATCGGAGTTGAAAATAATATCGCTCGCCGCCACCTCGGGCGCCAAGCCTTCGTTCGTGGTATCGAGCAAGAGCACATCGTGCCCGGCGATGGCCGCCCCGTTGGCGCCGGTATCGTTGGCCGCGCTGGTGGTGAATTGCAGCGTGCCGCGTAGTTCGTCGTTGGCGAGAACATCTAGCACGTTTCCGGTCGTACCAGCCGCGACACTCAAGGCGTCGTTCACGGCCACCGAGCCAGGAGTGGAGGCGGTGAAGGTTGCCGTAAAGAACAGCACAGGATCGCCGCCGAGCGAGGTCGCGGGAGGAATGGCGAAGTCGGTTTGCACGCCGCCCACTTCGTCGAGCACTCCCGAGGCGATGGCGTCTACTCTGGCGAACGCCCTATAATCGGGGCCAAATACTACCGAGTCGGGAACGGATGTTGCGCCCGTGGCGGTGAAGTCTGCGATGGCGGCCAAGCCCGCGTCAAACGAGAGATCGACCCAGGGGTTGAACACGCCCAGGTCATCGGTAATTCCCTGCCGGACGTCTTGCACGCTCACCTTGGCTTGAAACTGCTCGCCGGCCGCGACTTCCGTAATTGAATTGCCGGAGAGGTCGGTCAGGTCGACAAAGAATTCGACGCGCGCGCCTTCGCCTTCGGGAGCGTCTTCTTGCGGGAGGAAGTCGCCGCCGTCGAGCACCAGCGGCAGGTCTGCAGCGAGTAGGCGCCGGTCTTCCAAACACTCGATCACGCCTCTGCGGCTCAGCACGCTCAAGCGACCATTGCCTTGCCCGCGCGAACGGCGCTTACGACGAAATCGAAGTTTTTGCAGCAGACTCGAACGTTTCGACTTACTCATGTTGTGTTCCAGTTCCCTAGGGTAGACGCGCAACTCTTATTCGATCGGCGTGAATTGTCAGGCGCGAAGTATCTAATGCAAGCAGGAAGTGATCCAGGCAAACGTCGGAGCGAAACAGATCACTCTGTGTTGCTAAAGCAGCTTTCGCGCCAAGTGCGCCAGAAATGGCGGCGTTGTCGCCGTTTTTCCAGCCAACTCCTATGCTAAGGAACGAGCCCAACGGCGTTGGCGGAGCAGTGTATTGATGTGAACAATGACGTGGGGACAAAACAACTCCCCTATTCCATGAATTACAAGACGGCCAAAAAAATCAAGAGCTTTCCACTTCTTTTTGGAAATTTCCTCCAGAATGGTTGGCAAAAGGCCTCATTATGTGGCGATTTTGCACAGCCCTGTTTCGTTAGATGGACGTTACAATCGAAAAGTGCCGGAAAATCAGCGCATTTCCACAATGCCCCCACGTTTCACCTCGAAGCTGCGTCCAAGCCCCCTGAATGAAGCCCCCTGAACTGCGGAACGCACTACGCCCATTCGTGTTAGGCGAGAGGCGGCTGGAATGATTCCAGGCCGCATTCCTGGCCAGCGATCTTCCAAATGGACGGAAACCGGCTGCGGCGTTTTTTCACCCTTGCCGAATTATTGCGATTTCGGCCGAAAACGCTGTTGCAATAATTCTCCTTTCTTTTCATGATACGCGCGGACTCGCCAAGTTGCGGTTCCACTGGTGGAACAGCCGCCGCGTTTGAGTGCGATTTTTGTCCGGCATGGAGGCTCAAAGTGAAAACGACTATTGCGTTTTGTTTTTCGGTTCTACTACTTTCCTCGCTATGCATTGGTTGCGGCAGTGGAGGGGAGGCTGTTACGGCGAGTATCGAAGCGCCTGCCAAGGGGCAACGGGTGGGGCCTGAGTCTGAGCAACCGGTGGCTCTTTCGGCAACCTCGATGATCACAACCGCGGCGGAGAACCCCGCCGCTCAGACCGGTGAAGAGCTGTACCCTGAAGTGGTTGTGAAAACATCGCTGGGCGAATTCACCATTCAACTTGACGCCGAAAAGGCGCCAGTGACGGTCGACAATTTCTTGCGCAACTATGTCGAGCGAGGCTTCTACGAAAACACGATTTTCCACTACGTGGAAGACGGCTACATCGCCTCGGCGGGCGGTTACACCACGGCGGGCGAGGCCAAACCCACTCGCACCGAAATCCGCAATGAAGCCCATAACGGCCTGAAAAATGTACGCGGCTCGCTGGCCATGGCTCGGGGCGCGGAGTATATCCATAGCGCGACTTCGCAGTTCTGGGTCAACTTGGCCGACAACCCTTTTCTGGATTACCAACTCAGCGAAACCAGCGACACCGCCACCGCCGACCCCAACGATTACGGCTATTGCGTGTTCGGCAAGGTGATCAGCGGAATGGACGTGATCGACCTTATTTCAAAAACACCGGTTCATGATACCGAAGAGTTCGCCAAATTACCGCAAGAGCCGGTGATCATTCTTTCGATGCGCCGCACGAAGTAACGAGAGAGGTCGCTCGCCTAAGGACCAGTCCAGAATATATTTCGTGCAATGGTGTTATGGAATTCCACCAAGCCGGAGGCTTGCCAGCCATTAGCCGGTGGTCGAGCGCAGCGAACACCACCGGTAGGCTGCCGCAGCGAACGATGCAGCCCTTCGGGATGCTACACAATCGACGTACGCAATCTAGCTGGTGTCCCCTCCTTTCCGTCGTTCCCGCGCAGGCGGGAATCTAGTGATGTGTGCGACCGGCTGGATTCCAGAAGCCTCGCATTTCAAAACAGTGGCGGGGTGGCGCTGCCGACGTCATATTCGTGATGGTTTTCGTGTGCCACTGGCTTTCGCCCGTGCATTTCGAGGCATCATTGGAGTGGTTGCTCAAAAGTCTCGTCGGGCAAACGACGAACGTTTGGCAACTGATGATTGCGTGGGTGATGGTAAGGTTTGATTTCTTGCGATGAGGTGGTTTGCTTTCATCCTACCGGTTCCAGACGACTTCCATCAAGAATGCAAATGGTCGCGGCTCAGCATCAAACTGAATTCGCACTGGTGAAACCAGTGGCACACAAAAAGCAAGGCAAAGGCCTACAAAAACGGCGCCATCCCACCGTCAAGCGTTTTGTTCTCTGAGTCGCCCGACCCTTCCCCTTCGTGCTCTTCGCGTCCTTCGTGGTGAACTTGCTTCCGCACCGGACAAGGCGATGAGCGCGAGCGGGAACACACCTTGTCGAAACACCACGTTAACTCCCCGCCGCGTCTGGCATCGTCGCCGGGATGCACGTTCGGTGCGTTGGCCTACCGGCGGCGTTCGCTGCGCTCGACCGCCGGCTAATGGCTGGCAAGCCTCCGGCTTGGCGGGAATTCCATAACACTATTGCACGGAATAGATCTTGGACAGGTGCTAAGGCGCGTCGATGCGGTAGACCTCGTACGATTCGTTCGGCTGCTGGGCCGTGGGGTACACTTTGGGGAAACCAAGCTCTCGCACGGCGCGGGCCCGGTCGACGAGAATGTACTGAAAACCGTATTTGCCGGCCAACTCCCGCAAGCGGGCGTCGGAGTGCGCGGTGACGCCATCGGCCAGTGTTTGTGAGGCGTAGATCTGTTCAAAACGCCGCCACCATTCGACCAGGCTGCGGCTATCTTGGGGGACGTCTTTCCAGCAGATCGCCTCTCTGCGGTTTGCATTCCACTTGAACGTTTGTTGCAAGCGAGGCGTGAGAAAACCGGCGTCGGGCGGTGTTTCTTGTTTGATCCAACGGCAAACCCGCAGCCAGTCTTGGTAGATGGCTCGCGTGGCGTCGGCGTTTCCAGGCACGACCGGCAGGGTTTGGCGATCGGCGCCGGGCCGACCATCGTACAGCCGCCGCACGACATCGTCGCCGACTTCGAAACCGGCCAGCGAAATTGCCAACACGGTCAAGCCGGCGGCCAGCAGCTTGCGTTGTTCGCTCAGTTTGATCATCAGCAGAATAAAGGCCAACGCCGTTCCCAGCGGCGTCGCGACATCGGCCAGACGAAACCAATACAAACGCAACAGCGAGCCGCCCCAGGCCGGCGAGGTGCGGGTTGCGGCGTCGATCGCGACGCCGGCGGCGCCAAGCAACAACCCGCCGAAGACGAAACGGAAAAGACGTTTGTGGCCAGGCGGCAGGTCGGTCGTGCCGCGGAGCAGGCCGAACATCAACACGCCCGCCAGCAGCATTTGTCCGAACAACGCGATTCTCACAATGGAAAATCGGTGAAACACCAAATGATGCGATAACCGTCCGTAGGTATATATTTCGTGGGCGGCGGTCGAAACATCGGACGCCACTCCGGCGTCGGTCGCGAGGGCCGGTAATAGTCCGCCGAGCGAAAGCACTCCGCCCAACGCGAGGCTTGGCGCCATGCTTCGCAACGCAGGACGTTCGTCGGAAGAGAGGAGCCAGACGACGCCCGCCGCCACCACCGACCAACCGCCAACCAACACATGAAACGCCGACGCAGCCCCGAACCAAATCCAGGCGCCGTTCCAACGGCCTTGCACCAACGACGCCAGCCCCAGAAACACAAACGAAAACGCCAGGCTCTTCGCCTCGACGCCGCCCACCACCCATTCGCCCGCCAAATGGCAGCGCTGCAACAGCGCCAGCCAAAGGAGGGCGAAAACGAACGCCGCTCCGGCGCGCGGCATGAGCGCCCAGGAGAGCCGCCGCCAGCCGATGGCCAAAAGCAGCCAGGTTACGATCCTGCCGAACCAGGCGACGGCGGCCAGCGGAAAAAAAAGCGTCAGCCAGCCGATGGCCATTTCAAAAAGCACGTGAACATCGGCCGATTCCAGGAAGAGGTCGCCGGGCAATGTCGCGGGCTGCCAGAAATGCCTAGCTTTGAGCAAATAATGGGCTTCGTTGACATCCGGCGGCGGACCGCCGGCAAACACCGCAAACAACAAAAAAATGAAGACCGTTTCCGCGCCGGCAAGCCTCGCCGGCGCATGGGTCGGCGGGGCAAGGGCGAGCGCGGGCGGGTTCGCTGGGCGCGGAGCGTGTTGTTGGTCGTTGCTGGTCAATTCAGGGCTCTCAAGATTTTGGCGGCGAAACCACTTCCCACGCAGGAGCGTTTGAGAAATAATTGTCTTATAGTCGCCTTTTCTCCGCGAAAGTAGCGTTCTTTCCGGGGAGCGAAAGATGGCTATAATCTCTCGAACAGTCCTACATTTGCAAAAAGTAATAGGAAACGTGCTTGCAGCCATTTTTTTCGGCGTCGCCCGGCGGCGGTTGGAAATGGCCAAACTGACCGGCGCCAACACACCCTCTTGTTTATACATAAATTGTACGATGGCCTTCCAAGGCCGTCGAAACAGGATGTTCCGGAAGCAAATCGACGTCCCTTGGAAGGCCATCGTACGTTGTCTCGGTGCATTTGTGTATAAACACAGGACGAAAGCCGCCGACTCGCTTACTTGCCCGAACACGCAGTTCCTCGCCATGCCGCTGGTCGATATCGAATACGAATATGTTTTCCCGGAAGATCGGGCGGCTGCTCCCTGCGGCGAAGCTGGCCGGCTCTTGAGCGACGCCCCGCGCCGCGTCGATCAATTCATGCAAGCGCGGCTCGATAACCCCGTTCCGGCGTTTGTGCCCAGCGATTTCGCCATGGTCTACGATGCTCTGCATGAAGTGCGGCGGCGGCGGTTGGCAACCGGCGATCTTTTCTGCGAATGGGGCAGCGGTTGCGGCGCGGTGGCCTGTTTGGCGTCGATCTTAGGATTCAACGCCCATGGCCTGGAAGTCGATCCTGACTTAGTCGAGATTTCCCAGCAACTCGCCGCCGACTTCCATTTACCCACGCAATTTGTTCAAGGCAGCTTTGTTCCGGAAGAGCAACAATACTTGGCCGACGAACTCGGCGATGTTACCTGGCTGGAAACGCACGTCGAATGCGGTTACGAGGAGTTGGGTTGGGAGCCCCAGGATTTTGATCTGATCTTCGCCTACCCCTGGCCCGGCGAAGAGGAAGTCATTTTCGATCTGTTCGAGGCCCTCGCCAGCAACGGCGCGCTCTTGATGACCTACCACGGTCTCAATGAAATGCGCATTCGCCGTAAAGTGTCGAAACGCCCGCGCCGCTGAAGGGCGGGGGATTCAAGGCCGCAGGCGAGCGCGCCTTGCGGTTTGCAATGGGCATGGCGTTTGAGGAAAGGAGTGGACAGAATCTGGCCGGGCGGGGATCGAACCGCCCATGGTAAAATGACTGCCACCGAGATTTGGTTTTTATCCTTTCGCCATTTTTTCTCTCTATATCTTCTTCCCTATTTTTCTCTCTGTTTTTTTTCTTCTCTGCGGCCCTCCGCCTCTTTGCGGCCTCTGCGTTTCCCTTCTTCTTCGCACAGCATGCCGGAGCGATTGCCCAGCGGATACCGGCGGCGCATCCCCGATCAAGTAAGGGGAGCCACGGAAGAGGAACCACGGATGGCACTGATGAACACGGATAAAGAAGACTTGAACTTCATTGATAACGATTGACCATTTCCCGAGCAAACCGCCTCTCGTTCGCTGGCCATTTTTCGGTTACATCCCTTCAACAACGCCAAATTGCCGGCCGGCGCCAACGTTTTGTTCTCTGACTTCCGACTCTTTCCTTCGTGCTCTTCGCGTCCTTCGTGGTGCAATTGATCGTTTGGCGGCGTCGTTTGGCGGCGTCGTTCGACGCATGGAGAATTGTTGGCCGAATAGGTGTACCACGAAGGACGCGAAGAGCACGAAGCATGGAATGCAACGATCTCTTTCATCGCGTGAGCGGCGAACGGAAGAGCGTCGGGATAGAAGACTGCGCGGTCATCACCAAGACCGTCTCGCAACAAAGCCCGCCGCCGTCAGCCGACGTTATTTACGGACGAGCCCTTACGCAGCCCGCCGTTTCAAAAGGGCGTCAATACACCTTCGGCAACAGAACCGGAATAGCCGCCGTTTGAAGCCGGGCGTGGTTGGCGGCGGATGGTTGTGCTGTTGGTCGGCGAACGGCGCCTTGATTGGGCGCCGACGTCTGCAATGCAACAACCGCTGGGGCGTTCGCTGGCGCGACTGAAGAAGAGACGGTCGGCGGCTGTGCGGGCGCCGCCCAACGCAATAGCGCCTGGCGAGCCGGGGCGAAATCTGGGTCTAACCGCAAGGCTTGCTCGTAGTGGACCCTGGCCCGCTCGGGGCCGGCTTTTTGTTGCACCAAGTAACCCAAATTGTAATGTGCGATCACATCGCCGTGCGCCAGCGCGAGCTGCGAAAACGCGTCGTCGAATCGGCCCAACTCCACCAGGACAGTGGCAATGTTGTTGCGGTACAGTTTGTTTTGCGGGTCAGCCTCGATGGCCGTGGAAAATTCCGTCGTTGCTGGTTTGAATTTTTCCTGCCTGGCGAAACAGAGGCCCAGGTCGTTATGGGCCACGGCGCTCTCAGGATGCGCGGCAATCGCCTGCTGGTAAATCAGCGCGGCCTGAGGCAGATTCCCCACCCGATCGAACAACCGGCCCAAACTGAGCAGTGTTTCCAGTTGGTTCGGCTCTTTCTCCAAGGCCCGTCGGTACTGATCTTGTGCGCGGTCGAACTGCCCCTGGTTCTCAAAAAAACGGCCGGCCTCCAAATGCACTTCGTAGCCAACGTGCGTGGTGTTTCCCACCAGTCGGACGGGATCAGGCGCTTTGATCACTTTCGGCTCGATGGTCAGCGCCGAAGCCACCTTCGACATAGCGCTCTTGGCGCCGCGCGTGAGTGAATTATTCGACCAGGTAGATTCATGCTCCGACGACAGCGACAGTTGCGAGCCGCTCTTTTCGCGATTACTCTTTTGCAGACGCTCCATCGCCGCGATTTGATCGGCCGGCTCGATGACCTTGGTTTGTTGCCCTTTCGCCAGGCCAAACCCAGTGGTTCCAGCGCAGCCCGAACACAAAAGAAGCAGTAACACGGCTACGGTCGGTTTTCGCTCGTTCACTACGACCCACCTCCGTGCGGGTAAAACGAATCTCTCAGGCGCCAGGGGGTGTATTATTCTTCACGCGGTTGGAAACGTGACATTCCCATAAGGATGACGCGATTATTCCAAAAGCCGGTAGCGAGCGATCCTTATTCGCCCCCGCCGCTGCTTCCGCCAACGCTTTCGAATGCCGGCAACACCGGCGCCGGCTGGTTGGAGAGCGACTGCGTTTGAATAAACTCAACCTGATCGCCAGGACGCGAAGGCGGCGAAATTTGCGTAATGAGCACCGATGGCAATTGCCCTTGGGGCGCGAGTCGGACCACGTGTTGCTGCACGGAATCGACTCGAATCGAGGTGATCTTGCTTTGCTCGGCCCCATACACAAAAACCGACCGTCGGCTAGGCGGCGAATGGGTGAGAATCCAACGTAGTTTCAGCACCCCGGCTTGGGTGAGTTCATGCGTATCGGCGTCGAATTGTTCGTGTCCAAGTGTGTTTTGGCGTGACCAGCCCTTGCTTTCCATGATGGCAAAAGGGGCGCGAGCGGCAACGCGGTCGTCCAAAATAAAGGGTTTCGGCCAGCACCGCATGCGCATGTAATCTTGGTGGAAGGCATGCATAAACTCATTCCATCCCGCCGTCAATGGAGACG
This sequence comes from Planctomycetaceae bacterium, assembly GCA_003233175.1. Taxonomy (GTDB): domain Bacteria; phylum Planctomycetota; class Planctomycetia; order Pirellulales; family Pirellulaceae; genus SZUA-33. The sequence goes on from QIKY01000244.1 coordinate 12,924, forward strand.
TCAAACCTACGGAAATGAAAGCGGCAAGCAAAATGAATCGCATGGGGCGCATCAAGAAACCCTTTCAACAGTCGTTACGGAGGCGTGAGCGCGGGAGTGAGTTGCGCGGTAGGAACACCGGCTATCATTGGGCTATCGACTATTGTCTTGATCTTGCGACAGCCGGAGGCGGTGGTCCGGCATAAACGCGTCCATTGGCAAAAATGCCGTAGAACCCGCAAAGCCCCGGCCGGGCCGCACATTTGTGCCTGTCCAGGATCTGTTTTCGCCGCTCACTTTATGGAAATCCACACAAGCGGGAGGCTTTGGCGGCCATTAGCCGGGGGCTGAGAGCCGGCGAACTGAATGTGCCAAACGATGCCGCACCAGTTATGATAGCTACACATGAAACTTGAAATTGCCAATCTCCCTCGATAGGGCGAAAGGCCCGTCTATTTGCACAAGCTACCTTGAATTTTCTCCCCTGAATGACGCCAGAAGGAAACACCCATGTTGACGCCCACCCCTTCAAGAACATCTCTCAGCGCCAGGTTTTCTTTTCTCTTTGCCGCATTCGTTTCCCTCATGGTGATATTCTTGACAGCCGCAGACGCCGCCCAGGGTGCTCCGCCGCCCCTCAAAAACGGCGACCGCATCGTCTTTCTCGGAGACTCCATCACCCAAGCCGGCGCCGGACCCACCGGTTTCATCACCCTCGTGCGTAAAGCCCTGGAAAAAAACGCCGAGATTGATGTCAAGGTGTTCGGCGCGGGCATCGGCGGACACAAAGTGCCCGATTTGGAAGCTCGCCTCGAGCGAGACGTACTCAGCAAAAAACCGACCATTGTCGTGATTTACATCGGCATCAACGATGTCTGGCACTCGCTGCGGGGACGCGGCACCTCGAAAACCGACTACGAGCAAGGCTTGCGGCGGCTGGTGGCGAAAATCAACTCCGCTGGCGCCCGCGTCATTTTATGCACGCCCAGCACGATTGGCGAAAAGCACGATCTTTCCAACCCGCTCGATAAAATGCTGGAGGAATATTCGGCCATCAGTCGTAACGTCGCCTCGGACACGAAATCGCAAATGCTCGACCTGCGGCAAGATTTCCTGGCCTACCTGAAGGAGCACAATCCAAAAAACGCCGAGAAAAATATTCTCACCACCGATGGCGTGCATTTGAATGTTCAGGGCAATCGTTTTGTGGCCGAGAGAATGCTGGCGGCGTTGGGCGTCAGCCAACAAACCGGCGGGCTGCTGCGGCATGTGGTGCTCTTCAAGTTCAAGGACGACGTTTCGCCGGCGCAGGTTCAAGAAGTGGTCGACGCGTTTGCCGCTCTGCCGAAGAAAATCAACACAATCGTCGACTTCGATTACGGCACGGACGTCAGCGTCGAAAACAAGGCGGCGGGATTCACGCACTGTTTTCTGGTCACCTTTCGCGACGAGCAAGGTCGGGACGCCTACCTGCCGCATCCGGCGCATCAGGCGTTTGTCAAACTGGTGGGGCCGCGTTTAGACAACGTACTCGTTTTCGACTACCACGCCATGAAATAGCCTAGCAACATGCCCGCCGTGCGCTGGATTTCCGCCATCCTCTCCAACCTCTCCAAAAAGCCCGGCATTTTCAAAATGCCGGGCTTTTGATGTTGGCGCCCCGCACCCGCTCCCGTTGTTCGCCCAACTTTGTTAAAAACGTAGCAATATCGGCCGATATTGCCAACCTTACAGCGGGCCGATCCTTCCTAAAACGCGAACACCGGAAGCAGATAGATGAAGACCGACGAATTACGCGAAAAATACCTGGCGTTTTTCGAGTCGAAAGGCCACCAGCGCCGCCCCAGCGATGTGCTCACGCCGACGTGGGATCCTTCAGTGCTGTTCACGCCAGCCGGAATGAACCAGTTCAAAGATCATTTTCTGGGCAAGGTAAAACTCGATTTCACCCGCGCCACCACGTCGCAAAAATGCCTCCGCACGGGCGATATCGAAAATGTCGGCCGGACGGCGTATCACCACACGTTCTTCGAGATGCTGGGCAATTTCAGCTTCGGCGATTATTTCAAACGCGAAGCGATCCATTGGGCCTGGGAATTTCTCACGCACAAGCAGTGGCTGGGAATCGACCCCGCCCAACTCACGGTGAGCGTTTATCAGGACGACGCCGAAGCCGCCGAAATTTGGTCGCGAGAAATCGGCCTGCCTTCCAGCCGCATCACGCCGATGGGCGAAGACGACAATTTCTGGCCCGCCGGCGCGCCCACGCAAGGCCCCGATGGCGTTTGTGGCCCGTGCAGCGAAATTTTTTACCACGGCAAGGGCGGAGAGGTTGAAATTTGGAACTTGGTGTTCACGCAGTTCAACCGCGTGGGCGACCCGCCCGATAATTTGCGTCCGCTGCCGAGCCGGAATATCGATACCGGCATGGGGCTGGAGCGTATTGCGTCGGTCTTGCAGGGCGTGACGACGAACTACGATATCGACATTCTGCGGCCGTTGGTCGAAGCCGCCGGCGATGTTTGTGATATGAAGTACGATCCTGAAAATGAAAACGGCCGCCGCTTGCGCCGTATTGCCGACCATATTCGCGCCTGCACGTTCGCCATTCACGAAAACGTATACCCCGGCGCCCACAAGGAAAAATACGTGATTCGCCGCCTGTTGCGCCGCGCCGTTTTAGACGGCCGACAAATGGGCGCCCGCGAGCCGTTTCTGTATCAGTTGGTGGGCAACGTCGCGGAGTTGATGCGCAACCCGTACCCGGAACTCACCGAAACCGTAGACCGCGTGGCGGACGTCGTCAAACAAGAGGAATCAGCTTTCCTTGGCACGCTGGACGACGGCCTAGCCCGCATCGAAAAAATCTTCGATACGTTGTCCTCCAGCGGACGCGTATCGGTTTCCGGCGCCGAGGCGGCCGAACTTTACACCACGCACGGCGTTCCGCCGGAGCTGTTTCAATCGTTGGCGGCCGAACGGGAATTCACCTTCGACTGGAGCGGGTTCCGGGAAGCCATGGAAAAACACCGCGGTCTTTCAGGATCGGGGCAGATCGAACTGTTCCAGTCGGGGCCGATCGAATCGCTCAAGGAATCTTTGAAAACCACCGAGTTTTTAGGCTATGAAAGCACTTCGTCGCCGGCAGTGGTGAAGGGAATTATTTGCGGCGGCCGGCTTTGCGAATCGGTTCAAAGTGATGCAGATGCCGAAAACGCCAATACTGAAAACCCCGCCACTGAAAAAATGACGGTGGTTCTCGACCGCACCCCGTTTTATGGCGAATCGGGCGGGCAGGTGGGCGATGCCGGGCGCATCGTCAGCGACACAGGCGTGTTTCTCGTGGAAGACACGCAAAAAGCGGCCGACCTCATTCTCCACCACGGGCGATTGCAAAGCGGCACGATTCAAGAAGGCGGACGCGTCGTCGCGGAGGTCGATACCGAACGGCGGCAGGCCATTCGGCGAGCGCATTCGGCCACGCATGTGCTGCATTACGCCTTGCAGAAAAATTTGGGCCGGCACGCCCAACAGCAGGGCTCGAAGGTCGACGCTGATCTGCTGCGATTCGACTTCACCAACCCGGGCGCCATCAAGTCGGCGCAGTTGGCCGCCATCCAACAAGATGTTGACGCCAAAATCGCGGACAACGCACCGATCAAAGCCGAAACCCTGCCGCTTCGCGACGCCCGCCAAGCCGGCGCCATGATGCTGTTTGGCGAAAAATATCCCGATCCGGTCCGCATGGTTTCGATGGGCGAATTCAGCCGAGAGCTATGTGGCGGAACGCACTTGAACGCCACCGGTGAGATTGAAGGCTTTGAAGTGTTTAGCGAGGAGGCCGTTTCTTCGGGAGCACGGCGCGTGGTGGCGTTGACGGGAAAGAAGGCGTTGGAGCATCGCGAGAAAATTCACGTCGCTCTGGCCGAATGCGGCCGATTGCTAGACGTGAATCCTATGCAAGCTCCGGCGGCGGTGAAGCACTTGTTGCGACAAATCCGGCAACTCAAAAAACAACTTGCCGGCGGCGGCGCCGATGCAGCCGAAACGCCAGTTGCCGAGGGAACACCCGCCGAGGGAACACCCGCCGAATGGAAAGCGGCCTTGGCCGAAACGGCCCGTATTTTGAACGTGGCTCTGTTCGAAGCGCCTACGCGCGTGGCGAGTTTGCTCGAAGAGGCGTCGCGTCTGGAGAAACAGCGAGAGTCGCTCCAGAGTTCCGGGGAAACGTCGCCCGAAGCGCTGCTGGAAAAAGCGACCGAAATCGAGGGCTGCCGGGCGATTGTGCTGGAAACACCCGGCGCCACGGCGGAATTGATGCGGCAATGGATCGACCAATTGCGAAAAACAGCCAGCCCCGTGGCGGTCTTGCTGGCTTCGGTGCAAGCCAACGACAAAGTGCTCATCGTGGCCGGAATCAGCCGCGACCTCGTAAAACAAGGCCTACACGCCGGCAATTGGGTGCGAGCCGTTTCCCAAGTCGTGGGCGGCGGCGGAGGCGGTAAGCCAGACATGGCCCAAGCAGGGGGGAAACAACCGAAGAAATTGCCCCAGGCTCTGGAGGTCGCGGTGGAGAATCTACGGGAAACGCTGCAAAACTGCTCGAAATCGCTCGGAAATTGACCGCCGCCCATGGAAAGGACGAGCGGCCGCACCGTTGGAGCGTACGCTTCAGCGTGCTTTTCTCTGGGGAAGGAACAGGCAAAAAAAAATGAAGCGGCCACATTCTGCCCGTATGTGGCCGCTTCTCTCTCGCCCATTCCTCGTGGATTTGACATTACTTTCATCGGAATTCCGACCGCTTCAACTTCGGTGGTTCTCCGCAATAACTGCGGGTTTTCCGAAATTCATGTGGGGAGTCCACATTCACTCCCGTGTTGCCGACCCCACCAGACAACCGTCGGATCGGCGTAATATGTTGACGCCTAACAGGTTACCGTCAGCAATGCGGCTCTCGTCTGCGGCTGGGCGCACAATCTGGACCGGCACATATCGACATGCCGTGCCTTTGGCGATCATAGGCGGGCCGGCGCTTTCTTCGTCGGCCAGTGTTTCTTCGACCAGAACTTCCAGTCGCCGGCCGATGAGCGAGTTGAAATAATCGGCCCGCAAGCCCGCCTCCAACTCTTGAAGTTGCTCCCGTCGCTCGGAGGCGACGCTTTTCGGAATCCGGCCGTCCATACCGGCGGCGGGCGTTCCTCGTCTGGCGCTAAAGGGGAAAATGTGCATTTTTGAAAAACCAACTTCTCGGGCGACATCGCAAGTGGCGGCAAAATCAGCGGGCGTTTCGCCAGGAAAGCCGACAATGACATCGGTCGTGAGCGCTGGTGCGTCGAGCATATCCTTGGCCAGCCGGCAGCGGTCTAGAAAACGCTTCACGCCCCACCGCCGCTTCATGCGACGCAGCACGGCGTCGGAACCGCTCTGCATGCAGATATGCAAATGCGGGCAAACCCGGCGCGGGTTATCCGCCATGATTTCCAGCAGCTCCCGCGTAACTTCGGTCGCTTCGATGCTCGAAAGTCGGACGCGAAACTCTCCTTCGCATTCGATAATCAAACGCACCAAATCAGCCAGACGCGTCCATTCCGATTTCGGTTTGTTCACGTTCCAATCGACGCCATAATGCCCCAGGTGAACGCCAGTGAGTACGATTTCACGATAACCATTGCTCACCAGCCGCCGCACTTCGGCCAGAATTTCGGCCACCGGCCGGCTGGTCATTTGGGGCCGCACTTGCGGAATAACGCAGTAGCTGCAGCGCAGCAGGCAGCCATCTTGCACCTTGACGTAAGCCCGGCGCCGATTGCCGAACTGGGAAATGCCGGTGGGAATATCGATCACGCCAAAACGCGCCAGCAAATCGGGCAACTCGCGTTTGTCGGTCACGACCTCCACCACGTTGGGCAGTTTTTCCACTTCTTCCGGCGCCCGTGTGGCGTAACACCCCATGACAACAATTCGGGAATGCGGATTATCTCGGGCCAGGCGGCGGATCACCTGCCGGCTTTTGGAATCGCCTTCGTTGGTCACGGTGCAGGTATTCACGATACAAAGATCGGCCAATTCGCCGGGCGCGGCGTCGGCGTATCCGACCCGCGCCAAGCCTTCCCGCACGAATTCGGTCTCGTATTGATTGACCTTACAGCCCAGAGTGACGGTTTTTAATTTGGCGGGCATAGAGAGAAACCAAGTGAGGGGGAGTAACCATTCGCCGAGCGGCAGATGAAAATTTACCCAATACAAGCACGAAGCGCAAGCGAGTGAATCAGCAAACGGTCATTCCTGCGTGGGTGGAAACCCAAAAAAAACTCACGGACTCCCGCTGCGTGCGGGTCAGTTATTTTCCGCCGCTCGCCTAACACCTTATACCTTCTAACATAACTTGGTGGGTCAGCATCAAACTCCGTGTTTGAAACGCCAAACAGGGGTTATGTTAGGAGCTCTTAGCACCGCTCGCGAAATTAGTGACGACTTGCGATTTTGAATTGTTAAACTCATTGCCGTGCAACGGCGTGATTATTCCTCAGTGCATCCCGTCATTT
>QIKY01000109.1 GCA_003233175.1 Planctomycetaceae bacterium
TTTTTCATCCGCAAGTCAAGGTCGATAAAGTCAATCCAGATCACGATTTAACGATGCCAGCCACAGTCAACATGGCGCTGTCCAGTTAGGAGCCCTTAGGAATAGTCCTGAAGTAACTTCTGTATTTCATCTCGGACGGAGCGGGGCATATAACCCGGGTTATTCATGAACAGGTCGGAACTTCTCATAAACCTCTCCCCAAAAAAGTGGTTACGTCTTGCCAAACGCGCCACGCAGATCAGCCGGAATGCGTTAGCGTCCGGTCCTTCGAGAATGCTGTAAACCGTGAGCTAACGCGCATCGGCTGATGAATCAGCCGGGATAGTACACTCTCGCTTCCACGATTCAAAAAAACATCTCTTGCGTTTCTCGGTTCAGCGTTACATGCCCCGTAAGCGGTTACGAACAGAGGGATCTTATTTCGGGACTGGTCCTTAGATGGCTCGCCCCGCCATGAATGCGGCCGAATATTCCACCTATTTACCCCACTTTCACGCAGCGATGCATTGCGCCGATTCTTCCGCATAATCGCTCAATGCCGGTTACGGGGCCAGCCGATGGTAAGTGATGTCAGGCTGTGACTCCATTGCGGCGTTGGCGACGTTACCACGGCGGCAAGGCCGCAACCAAGATGAGCTGCCGCCCGGGCGATTCCATTCGCCTTCGGCGGGTCGCCCATTGTGGGCGAAAATCAAACGATGTCTGAGGTCGGTGGCACAGGGGGGCCAATGATGTTTCAAGCCAAAGTAATTGCGCTGGCGGGCGCTTTGTTTCTCGTTCTGGCCGTCGGCGCTTCGTCGTGCCAGGCCCAAGAGAGGGCGTTCGGCCGTGTTTGGGGCGGCGGGAATAATGTCCGGGATTGGGAGCGATTTTACCACTACCCGTACGTGTACTACCCTCGCAACTTCTGGGGAAGCGAGTATTACCGCAGCAGCGAATCGCTGTACTACCGTTACCCGTCGGAAATGCGGACCCCCGTTTACAACCGGCAGTGGCACAGCCCGTTCCCGGAAGGCCGCGCCTACCACCAAGGGCACCAGTTCATTTTGGATCAGTTTTGAGCCGGCCGGTTTGAATCTGGCGGCGCGTCCCCAAGGAGGACGCAGCTCCGAAGCGAGCGACAACCCACCACTCTCATCGCTGGATTGAAAATCCTGCGGTGAGAGTTTTTTATGCGCCTAGGCGCCCGCGGACTCTATCTTGGCGCGCAGCGAGGGAATCACTTGGGCGGGCACGAATTTGGCGAGTTTTTCGTCGGACGCCAAATGTGCGATCTGCTTGATCAAGGAACTGGAAACATGCGCGAATCGTTCATCGGCCATGAGGAAAACGGTTTCAATTTCCGCATCGAGCTGACGGTTCGCCATCATCATGGTGAATTCGGCGGCGATATCGGTCAACGGCCGCACGCCGCGAATCATGACCCGGGCGTTGCATTTGCGGACAAAATCGACGGCCAGCCCGTCGAACGTGCGCACTTCCACGTTGTCGAAATCCGCCACGACCAAGGAAACCAAATCGACGCGCTCGGCGTGTGAGAACAACGACGTTTTTTCCACGTTCAGGCCGATTCCCACCACCAGTCGGTCGACCAGACGGCTGGCCCGGCGAATCACATCGAGATGCCCAAGCGTGATCGGATCGAACGATCCGGTATAAACCGCAACGCGAATATTGCTTGCTTCCATGACGACCGGCGGTTTTTGGGATTGATGAGTTGGCCAAGCTGTGTCTGCCAGATATCGTAATGGCGGCCAATTCTACTGCAAGGCCGCTTTCACGTAGGGGCGGCGAACATAAGACACCACAAAGCCATAGAGAATCACTTTGAACGCCACCCAGCCTAACGTGAAGACAAAAATAACCGCCATATACACCTGCATGGCGAGTTTCATGAACTTGGAGAAATCAGGTGCGTTTGGCGGCGCGTTTTTTCCTTGGCTGGCCGTCACCATGTCCGGCATATTTTCAGCCATGAGCTGACCTATTTCCCGCTGCATCATGATGGTGGGCGCTGTCTTCGCCAGTTCAAAGACAATCGCCGCCAGGCACATCATCGCCAACACGCCCGCCGCCCGGCGCGACTTTTTCAACCCCAACACGGCGCCGTAGATGAGTCCGACAGCGATAGCCATATGCGCCACCGAGAGCACCAAATTCACGGTGCGGAAGCGCAGGGCAAGATCTTGTGAGGCGGCGGTGAGCTGCTGTTGTTGTTCCTGCATTTCTGGCGAGCCCACCTGCTGGAGCGACGCCATCGCCTTTTGCAGGGTTGGCGCCAGCAAGGTCATGGCAAAAGAATACGCCCCGGTAAAACCGCCCGCGATTCCCAACAACAACAGTACGATACATAGCACGCCCATCGCGCGGGGTTGCTTTGCTGGGCGGGGCTGCTTTGCTGGTTCGGCGGCAACCGCCGCAAATGGCGTATCACCCGGCGTTTCTTCCACGCGAGCAGCTTCCACGGGCGGCGCCGACGACGAAGGATTGTCTGACGGCGCATTAGACATGTGTTTACGCCTTGAGGCTGAAATCGTAGTTTTCGGTGGCGATGCGCGAGGCTTCGTCGTCGCCAATGTAAAACAGTTCCGCTTCCGATTGGCGACGAACGGCGGTCCTGAGCGTTTTTGTCTCACGCCACAATGCAGCCGCCGATGCCGTCAGCCAGAGAAATGCTTCGGGGTTCTGCCCGCGCGCCAACAACGCGACAAAAGGTCCGGCCATGGCCCCGCCCCAGCCCAACACATAAGCCCAGCCTTGCCAAGTGACAGGACTGATCTGCTTGCCCATTTGCTTTTCAGCAAACCACTTTGCGTTGCCCAACATGTTTTTCTCTCCAATGACGTTGTCTTTTTTGTAGCTGGATTTTGATATTTCTTCAACAGCAGACTTGTTATTCGACGGCTTCGGATTTCACAGGTTCGGCTAGTCGCTCGCCGGCGGTTTTCGAAGTTGTTTGCGTTGCGAGCGTGCTCGCTTATCCTGCATGCGGCGAATTTTCGACCCTCGGCTCGGTTTCACGGGTCTTCTTTTGGGGGGCCTCTGGCAGGCTTCGTCCAGCAACACCCGCAGTTTGTTCAGACAGTCGGCGACGTTGCGGCCTTGATCGCGAAACCGTTCGCTGCCGATGTAAAATTCACCTTGTTTGTTGATTCGACGTCGATGCAGTTGTAAAAATCGCTCGCGAATATCGTCCGGCAAATGGCGGGAGCGATGAATCGCCCAGCGCAACTGCACTTTGGTGTTCACCTTGTTCACATTCTGGCCGCCCGGTCCGCCGCTGCGCGAGAACGTGAAATGGAACTCCGCCAACGGTATGGAGAGCCGCTCGTTTACCTCCAACATGTTTCGCCTCGGGGAGCCTTTCGCTATCAAGGAATTCGCCTGCCAGACGCCGATCTTGGCATAGTTTTTGGGCCGCCGTGAGTCGGCTGTCATTCGCCGGCCCAACGAAATGCGTAACCCATTATACCGAAACAGCTTAAAGTCGGCAGTCTGGCCGATTGAATATTATGTTCGCTCTGCGCCGTTGGAGTTCGGCCTGGAGGCTGTTTTTTTAATCGCGAAAAGTAACGAAACACGCTAAAACGCACACTCCAACGGTGAGTGACGGCAATGCGGCGACACAAATGCCAGCGTTGTTTTGAGGCATGTTGTTTCGATGCGTTTCCCGCGCCCGCTGCATCTGGCATCGTCGCCGGAATGCCGCGTTTGTTGCATTGGCGAACCGGTGGTGTTCGCTCCGCTCGACCGCCGGTTCATGTCTGCCAAGCCTCCGGCTTGCAACGAACTCTTGCCGATTTTCAGGCCAGCTGTTCCTGAATGACACCGGCTGCCGGTTTGCGAGCCGCCGCAATTTCGCCATGTCGTCCAAGACACAAGACGCTCTAGTCGGAGGAACCGAAAAACATACCTTGCGGTGAATAGTTCAGGTATAATAACTACGACTCTTGTGGCCAGATTTAACGATCAGGCGTGACCCGGATTAGGATCAATAGCTTGCTATCGGCCTGGATTTTGCGGCGCGCCCGCAATAACCTTCCAAGGACAAACGGTTATGCAACCTCATTGTTTTTTGACATCTCGGTTTGGTGCGTCCCGTTGGTTGCTGCTGGGCCTTTTGGTCAGCGCTGTTCCGTCTGCTTCAGCGGCCGCCGAGGGTCCGATTCAGCAATTCACGGTCTCTCGCGACGACACACATCACCAGGCTTGGCCGTCGCTCTGTATCGCTGCTAATGGCGATTTGGTCTGCAGCTATGCCGAAGCCGACACTCACGGCGGCGGCGCGCGCGCCAGAACTTTGGTATGCATCAGCAAAGACCAAGGGCGGACGTGGGGCAAGCCGATCGTCGTCGACACACGAACCAAAGGCAGCCCCCTTGGTCGCGGGTTTATGATGTGTCGATGGATCTTGCGTCTCAAGGACGACTCACTGCTGCTTGCCTCCGACTTCAACGGCACGACCCCTTTGAATCCACCGGGATCAGTCCACAATTTTCCCGCTGATCCGGTCAACAGTGGTGATGCGGGCGCATGGCTGTATCGCAGTCGCGACAACGGTCGCACCTGGACTGGGCCGCGGAAAACATTTTGCCTGACGGTGTCACTCACGATGAAACAGCTCAGCAACGGCACGATCATTCTAGCCGGCGAACACTATCGCACCAAAGGGGATTACTGGTCACAGATCATTTATTACTCCAAAGACAACGCCAAGACTTGGTACGGCCCGCTGGTCGTGCTGGACAACCCCGAATACTCTTGTGGCGAGGGCGATCTTGTCGAGATGCCCGGCGGCGAACTGGTCATGTATCTTCGTAATACGCTACGCAACAAAGGGGCGTTCAAGATGATCTCCGACGACGATGGCCTAACTTGGCAGGGGCCCTATGCCGCCGGTATCTCTAGTCCCAACGGCAGAATTACAGCAGGCCTTCTCAGTAGCGGTGACGTGCTGGTGCTGCATCGTGTCGACGGTCCGAAAAACAAAAGCGAAGCACTCGGTTTCTTCGTCGAATCTCCCCAGGCAGCCCTGTCGAGGATTCCCTATGATCCCAAAACATATCAACCCACGGCGAAAAGTTGGGGCATCATCGACATTGACACCAATAAGATACACACCGATGCCGGATACAGTGGATGGGTCGAACTACCAGATCGCGACGTCTACGCGGTGCAGTACATTACCGCCGACGCCCCCAGAGGCAAACCCTTCATTCGCGGATATCGGATTCCGCGAAGCGTCCTGACAAAAAGTTCCCAGAACCGTTGAAAGGGATATTGCGGTCGACACGTGTTTTTCACCAGACCGGGGCTGAGCCCTATTCGAGGTGCGAACCGTCATTCCCGCGCAGGTGGGAATTCAGTGTAGTACGCAAACGGACTGGCATCCTGCCGGCTTGCGACAAACTCTTGCCGATTCTCAGGCCAGCAGTTCTTGAATGACGCGGCCACCGGTTTGGCTCAGTTGCTTGAAGCGGCCTTCGTGGAAAAAGGTCGTTTTGTTGTCGTTGAGTCCTAGCAGATGGAGCAACGTGCAGTGCAGGTTTTTGATAGGATGGGCGACTTCCACGGCTTCGCGCCCGGTTTCGTCGGTGGCGCCGATCGCGTGTCCCGCTTTGACGCCGCCGCCGGCCAACCAAACGGCCATGCCTTTGGCGTTGTGGTCGCGGCCGATGGTTTGCGAACCGCCGCGCATGCCGTTGTCGGGGGAGCGGCCGAATTCTCCCGTCGCCACGACCAAGGTTTCGTCGAGCATGCCGCGCTGCCGCAGGTCGGCAATCAACGCGGCAATCGGCTTATCGACAGCGCGAATGCGAGCCTTGTGCGAGCCGTTGAGGTTGTCGTGCGAATCCCAACCGCCGGCCCAAAGCTGCACAAATCGGACGCCATTCTCAACCAACCGCCGCGCCAACAAACAACGCCGCCCGAAGACATCGGTTTTTTCCTCGCCGATTCCGTAACGCTCCTTGGTTTGCCGGCTTTCCTGGTCGATGTCGATGATGCCCGGAACGCGCGTTTGCATACGAAACGCCAGCTCATAAGCCGCCATGCGAGCGGAGAGGTCGTCTTGGCGAGGATGTTGCGCCTGGTCGTTGGCGTTCAACGCAGCCAATAAATCGAGGTTCGCCCGCTGCTGCGCGCGCGTCACGCCTGGCTGCGGTTCGATATCGAGAATCGGCGAGCCTTGAGGACGCAGCGTCGTGCCTTGGTAATACGCCGGCAAATATCCGTTCGACCAATTCGCCGTGCCGCCCTGAGGATACGCCACTTCCGAAAGCACCACGAAGGCCGGCAAGTTTTGATTGACCGAGCCGAGTCCATAGGTTGTCCAGGCGCCGATGGCAGGATCTCCGCCGAACCGATTTCCCGTGTTCATATGGTAACAAGCGGTCGGATGGTTGATCGATTCGCCACGGCAACCATGGTAAACACAGAGTTCGTCGGCCACGCCGGCCAAGTGTTCGTAATGCTCGCAGATCGGCAGGCCCGATTTTCCCGCGCGGTGAAATTTGAACGGGCTCTTGACAAAATACCGCTTGCCGCTGGCCATGGCCGATTGGAATTTATCGTTGCGGGTGAACTCCGTGAGATGCAGTTTTTCCAACGCGGGTTTGGGATCAAACGTATCAATATGGCTTGGCCCGCCCTCCAGAAAAATGAAGATGCAGGCCTTGGCCTTCGCCGGGTGATGTTGAGGACGCGGCGCAAGCGGCCCTGGCGGAACGGTTTGTGCAGCATTGGCGGCATTTTCGGCGGCGGCGCCATCGGCTTGCAGCATTGCATTGAACGCCACGGCGCCCAGCGATGCTCCCAAGCCGTAGAGGAAATTTCGCCGGTCGGGTTGTCTGGCTACTAATTGATTTTTCATGATCTGCTCCCCACCGCTTACCGGTCAGACGTGCGCCGTTGGAGTTCATGCTTCAGCATGTTTACTTCTGTGTACTCATGTCAAACAGCCTAAAGGCTGAACTCCAACGGCGCGGCCTGCGCACCATAGGACGGATAAATTCTCAACTGCCGCTCGCCGTTAACGCACATAGACAAACTCATTGGAGTTCATCAACACCAAACACAAATCGGCCAGGGCCCGCGTATGAGGGCCGACCTCCCACGGTTTCAAGTCTGCCTGATAATGTTTCATGACATCCAACTCTTCGGTGAACTTAAACGATTCGCCGGTCAGTTCCTCGAACATTTCTCGCTCCACGAGCACCGGCAATTCCACCACTTGCGGCTTATGGCTACGATGGTGCTCCGCCATTGCGGCCACATGCGCCAAGCATTGCCGGCTTTCCCCTGCTGTTGGCGCGCGGCCGTAGACGATGCAAAACGCCTGTTCGACGCGGGCGGCGTCGCTTTCGGCCATGTCCTCCAAGCGAGCCGCCATCGCGATCGAGCGGTCTTGCGTGAACTGGCTGTTGAACAGTGCAAACACTTGCGGCGTGACGGTCGTTTGGTCGCGCCGCTCGCAAGAAATATCGCTTCCTGGCTGATTAAAAACCACCAGCAGCGGGTCGGACAAAGTGCGATAACGGAAGGCGTAGAGCGTGCGGCGGTTCCGTTGCTCACGACGCGGCGAAGGTTGATACGCCGGCGCCACCGAACCCATGATATGCCTCGGCTGCAAGGCCACCTCCCAATGGATTTCGGGAAACACGCCCGGTCCGCCTTGTTCCAAATTGAGTTCGCCGCTGGCCGCGAGCATGGCGTCGCGCAACTCTTCGGCCGTCATTCGGCGCGGCGAATAATAGGCCAGCAGCGTGTTGCGGGGATCGACCTCCGCCAATTTGTCGGCCTGCGGATTTGTTCCCGACTGCCGATACGCCGCCGACATCACAATCAAACGGTGCAGTTTCTTCACCGACCAGTCGTGGTCGACAAACCAAGCCGCCAGCCAGTCGAGCAGTTCAGGATGCGTAGGATGCCCGCCCATTTTGCCGAAGCTGTTGGGCGTATTACAAATGCCCTGGCCGAAATGCATCTGCCAAGCGCGGTTGACGAAAACGCGAGCCGTGAGCGTATTGTTCGGGCTGGCCACCCAACGAGCGAACGCCAACCGCCGTCCTTGGGTGTCGGCGGGAATGGTGTTCCAAGCCGTGGGATGCAGCAAACTGTTGGAGCCCGCCACGGCGCTGAGCACGCCGGGCGGCGCCTCTTCGCCGGGCGCCGCCAACGAACCGCCGTTGAGAATATGAACCGGCGTGGCGGCGCCGTGGCGTTTTTTCGCGTCTGGCATCAAAAACACCGGCGTCGTCGATTTGTAGCCGTTGTCGGGACCGCTATAAACGCCCAACGCCAGCGGCTCGTAACGATTCATCTCCCGGACGAAATAATCGCGCCGCTTGCGGTAGATTTTATTGAGACTTTTTTCCAAATCCGTGAGCCCCAAATAACCGCCGCGCTGCTCCAGCGGCAAGTCGTTGATGCTGGCTACGCCCTGCTCTTTCAGATACGCCGCTAGTCGCTGTTTCTTTTTCTTCGCCAGTTTGTCGGTGAACTCCTTGGCTTCCCGCAGCACGCGCTCGGTGCGGGGTTTTTGCTCCGCGAAACTCTTCGTGTTCTCGTACGACTGGTAGGCGACTTTGCGGTCGACAAATTGCACCGGAGCAAACACCGACTGAATTCTGTAATAGTCGCGTGTGGGGATGGGGTCGAATTTGTGGTCGTGGCAACGAGCGCAACGCAAGCCTTGCGCCAAAAACGTAACGCCCACGCTGTGGGTGACGTCGTCCAGAAAAAGTTGCCGTGTCACCGCCGCCACGCTCATGCCGGTGTGCTCCCAAGGCCCCATCCTAAGAAAGCCGGTGGCGAGCAACGCTTCGGGGTCGTGTTCATCCAACTCGTCGCCCGCGATTTGTTCCACGATAAACCGATCGTACGGTTTGTCGGCGTTGAAACTACGCACCACATAATCGCGATATCGCCAAGCGTTGGGCCGTTCATAATCGTTGGAAAAACCGCTGGTGTCGGCATACCGCACGACATCCAACCAGTGGCGAGCCATTTGGTCGCCATACGTTTTGCTGGCCAGCAGGCGGTCGACCACGTGCGCATACGCGCCCGGCGCCTTATCATTGGCGAACCGTTCGACGTCTTCGGGCGCGGGCGGCAAGCCGGTTAAATCGAACGTCACACGTCGGATCAGCGTTCGACGATCGGCTTCCGCCGCCGGCGCGACGCCGATTTCCTCCAGCTTCCGCCGCAAAAAGGCATCGATAGGATGCACGCTTTCGCCCGCGGCGCTCTTCACTTTCGGAACCGCATACCGTTGCACTGGCTGGTAGGGCCAGAGGTCGCCTGCTTTATATCGGCGGTTGGTCCAGTCGGAGGAAATACCTCCGCTGGTGGCGATTCGCGAACCCTCTTGGCTTGCATCGCTCGCATTCGCGGACGCATCGTTTTCTTTGGTCGCTGGTGTTTCGGGCGCCGTTACTTTAGGCCATGGCGCGCCGGCGGCAATCCAGCGGCGAATATTTTCGATCTGCTCGGCGGTCAGGCGGTCGTTCTCCTTGGGCGGCATTTCCAGTCCGTCCCACTTCACCGCCAAATAAAGCGGGCTCTCGTCAGGACTGCCGGGAACCAACGACGGCTCTTCCGATTCGCCGCCTTGCAAAAGCCCCGCTCGCGAGTGCATATTGAGCTCGCCTTGAATCTCCTTGGGGTCGTCGCCGTGGCAGACAAAACATTTTCGTTTGAGCAGCGGCAATACCGATTGCGTAAACAGCCGTTGGGCTTCAAGGTTCGAAGCTTGCGTTGCCTTACCTTGCGGCGCGGCTTCTTCGGCGTTTACAAACGCCGGCAAGGCGCAAAGCATCGAAAGCAGAATCAGGACTGGGCGCCCGTTTAATGGCGTCATGTTTCCCGGCCTCGCGTATTGCGACATTTTCTCTCCCCCGCTTCGTTTTCACGCACGAACGCTTCGACTAAAATAACTCCATTCCATTTCTCTATCGTAACAAACGCCCGTCAACGGTTGAAGACGCCTAATCCTCCACTCGATATTAGATATGCCATCCATGAGAATCATTCCTTCGCGGTTTTTTATTCTGGTCGTTTTGCTCGCGCCGGTGTTTGCGCCTTCGACGGCCTGCGCAAAGAAGCCGCAGGCCGTGTTTGAGCGCATGCGACATCTACGCATTGCCGGCCCTCGCGAGTGGTCCGACTTCCCCCAAACGGCGGAGGAGGAGATCGGCGAGTTTTTCTTCGGCGCTCAAAAGAACGAGACGCCCTTTACGCTCCAACTCCGCCAACAAGACGTCAAACAAACCTGGGCCGTGCAACTCAACGGCCACGCGCTCGGAAAACTCTCCAACGACGGCGCCGACCGGGTCCTTTATTTTACCGTTCCGCCCAACACACTGCGCGACGGGCGAAACCAACTGCGCATCGAACACAACCAACGCCGCAAGACATCGCCTGACGATATTCGCGTGGGAGAAATCGTCTTGCATGCTCGCGAACGCCGCGAAGTGTTGTCAGCCGCTCGCGTGGCGATTCAAGTGTTCGATGCAGACGCCAAAAAACTGACGCCCTGCCGGCTGACGATCGTCCGCGCCGATGGCGCTTTGCAAACAGTCGCCGCTGAATCGAACGACCATCTTGCCGTTCGACCGGGAGTTGTTTACACCTCCACCGGCCGCGCCGAATTCGGCCTGCCGGCTGGAAAATATACGATCTACGCCGGCCGGGGTTTTGAATACTCGTTGGCCCAATGGTCGGTCGATTTGGCCACCGGAGCGGTGGAAGAACAGAAACTGAGTATCCGCCGGGAAACTCCCACCGAAGGGTATGTGGCTTGCGATACGCACATCCATACGCGAGAGGTATCAGGCCATGGCGACGCCACGCTGGCCGAACGCATGATCACGCTGGCGGGCGAAGGCATCGAACTGCCCATTGCCACGGAGCACAACATCAATTTCGATTACGCGGCAAAAGCACGCGCACTGCATGCGAGGCAATATTTCACGCCCGTGATCGGTAATGAAGTTACGACGAAACTCGGCCACTTCAACGTGTTTCCGGTCGTGGCCGGTTCGCCGATTCCAAACTTCAAACGCGACAATTGGCGGTCGATCTTTACTGAAATCTATCAAACGCCGGGCGTCAGGGTCGTTATTCTCAACCACGCCCGCGATATCCATTCCGGCACGCGTCCGTTTGGACCCTCGCTCCAGAACGAAGCGGTGGGCGAGAATCTGGCCGGCTGGAATTTGCGAGCCAATGCGATGGAAGTGATCAATTCCGGCGCCACGCAAACCGACGCCCTGCAACTGTTCCGCGATTGGCTGACCCAACTCAACCGCGGCCGAATTCTGACGCCCGTCGGCTGTAGCGATTCGCACGATGTCAGCCGTTATATCGTGGGCCAAGGCCGAACCTACATTCGCTGCAACGATGCCGACCCGGCGAATATCGATGTCCAACAGGCCGTCAACAACTTTCTCGCCGGGCGGGTGTCGGTCAGCTTCGGACTACTAACCGAACTAACCGTCGAGGGAAAGTTCCAGCCGGGCGATATCGCGCCTGTTTTCGGCGATTCGATTCGACTCAACATCCGCGTGTTGGGCCCGCACTGGACACGCGCCACGCGAGTCCGGCTGTACGCCAACGGACAGTTGCTGCGCGAGGAAGAGATCGATGCGAAGCCGTCGGCGGCGTTTGGCGAGGGCGTGAAATGGGAAGCCGATTGGACCATTCCCGCGCCAAAGCACGATGTGCATCTGGTCGCCTTGGCCAGCGGTCCTGGAATTGACGGCCTGTACTGGAATACCGCCAAGCCCTACCAACCGACTTCGCCGGTTTGGAAATCGCGATCACTGGGCTTCAGCGGCGCGGTGTGGTTGGATATCGATGGCGATGGCCGTAGAACGTCGGCCCGCCAATACGCCGAACGGTTATTCGCGCAATCTTGCGGAGATCTCCCCCAACTACTCCAAAGCCTGGCGCCGTACGACGCCGCCGTGGCCGCACAGGCCGCGCACCTAGTGCAGGAATCAAATCGGCCGATCATCTCGAACGACGTACAGTCAGCGCTGCGAAACGCCTCGTCGCAAACCCAAGCCGGTTTTCATTCTTACCTCGAAGCCTGGCGCAAAAACCAATTGGCGCAAAGCCGGTAGTTGGAGTTTGACGTATGTTGCAGTAGCCGGCGAAAGGAAAGCAAATGCACCCCAACAAGCACATTCGCCAAGCGCTCGAGGAAGCTATCGCCGCCGGCTGGACGTTTGAAAAAAGCAGCCCGCGAGCCCATGCGTATGGTATACTGCGGTGCGGCTTCCGTGGTCGCGGTGGTTGCCAAATGTCGATTTATGGAACGCCGCGTTCCGCCGAAATCCACGCAAGAAAGATCCGCAAACGTATCGACCGGTGCTCGCACTAGAAAGGAAGGTAAACGATGGAATATGATTTTACCTTGATCTTGGCGGGCGCCGCCGACGTAACCGATAGCGCAGCCAACCGATTGTTCGAATGTGGCTGCGATGACGGACTGTTTGGCGCCACGGGCGGGGTTGGGTATGTCGATTTCACCAGAGAGTCGACCAGCATGGAGAAGGCCATTTCTTCGGCCATAGCAGACGTTAAGAAAGCTGGCTTTGAGGTTGAGCGGATCGAAGTAGAACCTAACCAGTTCGTGAATGTTTAGCCTCGCGAAACATATCGGCCACCGCTTGTGGTGCGGAAAAGCCCGGCATTTCCAAAATGCCGGGCTTTTAATTCGCCAGATAAATTTCGGGCAAAGCCTGTAGGTTTTGCCGCCTTGCCAGACTATTTGTTGTTCGGTTGCTTGCCCTTGATCGACGGTGTTTTCGGGGCGACGGCCGGCGGCTTGGCAGGGACTACGGCCGGGGCGACGGCCGGGGCGACGGCCGGGGCGGTGGCTGGCGGCTTGGTCGTGACGGCGGCTGGCGGCTTGGCCGGGGCGGCGGGTTGCATCAGTTGCATCGTTGGTAGTTTCACGGCGTTGGCGACATCCGGCGCGGTTTCTGATTCTCGCACGGTGAAATCGGCGTAGAGCACGCGATACTTCTTGGATTTGGCCGGCTTGTACCAAAAAACGACCCGCTCGGCCTGGCCCGATTTTGCCCCGGCGCCGGCGTAGTGGGCATCGGAATTCGCTGGCAAGAGCGTGACAAATAGAAATCCTCGGGGGATGCGTAGCATCTGCTTCATTTGATTGGCGGTGAGTTGGCCGTCCTTGCCGAGGCTCAGTTTCTTGACGTACTTCGCGAGGTAGGTCGTCGTGGAGGCGACATCCAACCCTTTGGGGAATTCACCTTCCGATACTTCGCAGCACAACCGCAACGCCGTGATCAGATCTTTTTCCGACGGCGGCGAGGCGTCAACATCGATCGACGACTCTTCGTAACCAGCGGGAACGTCCAGACTGAAAAGCGATTCGTCCAGATCGAGGTTGAATTCGTAATTCGTCATCACGACCTCAACTCTGGGCGGAACAAGCACGTTGGTTTCAATACGGTAGGGCAATTTGGTTTGTGCATCGGCCCAGATGGTCATGGGCGCCGGCGCGACGTTGAAGCGAAATCCGACCACGGTGCGGCCATCCAATTCCTTCTCTCCGAGTGATACGGCGTTTTTGTCGGGATCGGCTTGCACTTGCCGCAGTCGCTCTCGCAACATCTCGAAATGATTCGCGGGCTTTTTATCTTTCGCACCCGCCGGCATGTTCACCATATTAAACACGGTTGCCCGCTTTGTGTTTGGATCAAGCGACATGATCTTACCGGCGGCTAGGTCTGAAATGTTAATAAATCCGCCGACGAGCTCTTGCCGAAAGTGGTTGGGCGCCATGAAATAGGTCGTGAACTTTTGCGGCGGCTGGCCCTCCACTTGTGCGATCGTATCGTAACGCGCAGTCTTGGCGTTCATGATCGTGTTGATCACGTCGTCGAGCGCCAAGGCGGGACGACTACGGTTGGTGATAAAAAACGCCGTGAGGCAGGCCACGATAATCGCGGCGGCGGTCCATTGCGGAGCTCTGTGGGTCATTAGATAGATTCCTATATTTTTGAGTGTGTGATTTCGGGCGGGCGCCATGGGCTGGGCGGCATGCGTTTTCTCAACCTGTTCCTTCAAACGCGCACGATGCTGATCGCGCGGCGTTGTATCGAGTGGCAGGCTCGCGAACAGGTTCTCCCAGTTTTCGTTTGGGTTATTGGTCATTTCAGTTGCCTCCACCGGTCGGGCTTTGGGACGGCGCGTCGCTCTCCAGGAGGCGCTCGCGCAGTTTGTCGAGGGCGCGACTCAAGGCGACGCGCACCGCTCCCGGCTTCATTTCGAGCACGGCGGCAATCTGCTCGTGTTGGAGTCCTGCAAAAAACTTCAACGAAATAATCGATTGCTCGCGCTGCGCCATTTCGCCCAACGCCTGATAGACTTCGTCCCACCGGGCTGGCTTGTCGGCCAATAGCGGCGTACTCGCCGCTTCCTTGACGACGCCCATTTGCACCGCTGCTTCCAGCAGTTCGCGACGACGAATCGATTGCCGCAGTTGGGCGTTGATCTGATTGGTTGCGATACGGAACAGCCACCGGCGAAAATCCTCCAGGCAAACACCCGAGAAGTCGGCGATGTGCGCCGCCACTTGCAGAAAGACTTCCGAGGTAACATCCTCGGCCACGGCGCGCACCAGTAAACGGCGCAGGCAATACGCGAACACGGGGGGATGGAATCGGTCAAACAGACGTCCAAACGCTTTGCGGTCGGTGCGAGCGGCCAGAACCAAATCGTCCAACAGAGCGGTTTCATCGGGTTGGTCGGGGTCAGTCATGCTGTAAGTATCAATGCGCGAGCCGCCGAAATGTTACCCTCGACCAGAAAAAAGGGAGAATACCGTTGATGAATTCACAACGGCCGCTCGCCGAAGGTGCGTTCGTACGATCGGAAACAGCCCCGAATTTACCTGCCGAAGTAAAAGCCCGGCATTTTGAAAATGCCGGGCTTTTCCGAACTACAACCGGCAACTTATTTCAGGACTGCTCCTCACCAAAGCTTGAACCCCTACGGCGCGGTCAGTCTTTCAGTCGTTGTTTCACTGCACGCACCTGTTGCGCTTCGGGCAGTTTTTTGTAGTAGGCGTCTAGCGGATAGCAACCCGAAACAATGCCGTGGCGCGGCGCGGTGGTGCAGTCGCTAAAGGTGCGACAAACACGTTTCCGCGCCATCCGCCCATGTTGCAAACAGTCGGCGGGCAGTTCAGGATACGACAGCACCATGCGGCCCAAACCAACAATGTCGATCCAACCGGCGCGAACCACCGCTTGCGCCACGTGCGGCAGGTAATCTTGCAAATAGGAATAGCCGGTGCCCACCAGCACCATTTCCGGCGCCGCCTGTTTAAGCTCTCGCGCGGCGTGAATCTGACGCGCCACGCCCACCAAGGGATCTTCCGGAGGCAGGTAGCCGTCGCTGGGAGGAAAAATAGCCGGCCGTTGGATATGCGGACAATAGTAAGGGCTGCCACAGGAAATGTTCACCGCCGCCACGCCCCATTCTCGCAGCCGCCGCAACAGTTCCAGCGGCTCGGCCAAATCGTATTGCAGTGGATGTTCTTGATCGACGCCAAAACCATATTGGTAAGGCAGCAGATGCTGGTGCTCCATCGGCTGGCCGACATCGCGGCTTGTTTTATAGGGCGGCGTATCGAACGCACTCAACCGGACCAACACCATCAGGTCGGGGCAGGCTTCTTGCACGCGTTCAATAATGGTTCGCAACAACAACGTACGGCCGGTAAAATCGCCGCCGTATTTTCCCGGCCGCTCGCGCGCACTCAGAAACTCATGCAGCAAGTAGCCATGACACGCCTTGATGTCGACAAACTGGTAGCCCGCCTGCCGCGCAACACCCGCGGCGCGCACGTAATTATCGATCAGCCGTTCGAGAGCATCGTCGGTCCAGACGACGCTGGAGTCGTGGGGATCGAGGCCGATTTTTTCATCCAACAGCGGATGGTGGTAAGCGATGCGTGGGGCCAGTTCCTGGCCCCACGGCCGACTGTAACGCCCGGAATGCGTCAACTGCAAACCGACCAGCAAATCATCATCGCAACCGAACGACGCGCGATGCGCCGTGCGGAGTTCGTTCAATAGCTGCGCCAAGCCCGTTCTGTTTTCGGGCGTGGCCAACGTCTGGCGAGGATTCGCCCGGCCATCTTCCTGGACCGCCGCCGCTTCGCCGCCCCAAATCAGTTTGGCGCCGCTGAGGCCAAAGTTCCGCCAACGGCGCAGGGTATGCTCCGACGGCGAACCGTTGAGGTGAGCGTCCCAGCCTTCCATAGGATGGATGCACCACCGATTTCCCAGTTGAAAATCGGCTATTTTGATCGGCTCGGCCAGCGGCGAGCCTTGTTCGGCAGTGAGAATTTCGCGATCACAGGGTAAATCGAGCCCCAGCGTTTTCAGCCGTGCGATGAAGTCGTCGACCGATTTCAATTGCGCGATTTTAAGATACGATTCCGTCATGCAAATGTTCTCGCTCGTCCAACAGTGTTCGACCGACAGCCTAGCCGAGAAAGTTTGTCGGGCAAAGGCTGGAGCGCATGGGCCGGCGCCGCTTGAAGTATAATCGACCTTACCAATCTTCAACCTTCCACGCCCGCAAACCAGGGAGATTTCCATGCGGCGGCTCATTTTAACCTCTGCTTTTTTCCTGACTGTTGGCGGCGTGCTGCTGGCCGACGAACGCCCGGCAACATCAAACGCGTCGGCGGAAACGCTTATCGCGCCTTACTTCCAGCCGCCGCCGGAATGGGCGGGAAAGATGGGCGATTTTCGCTCGCCGCTGCTGTTTGCCGATGGCCAAAAAGTTCGCACCGCCCAGGAGTGGCGTCGGCGGCGTGGTGAAATCCTCCAGCAATGGCATGACCTGATGGGCCATTGGCCGCCCCTGATTACCGAGCCGAAGGTCGAGGTGTTGGAATCGAAACAGCGTGAGAACTTCCAGCAACTCCGCATCCGTTTTCGCTGGACGCCCCACGAATTCACCACCGGCTACTTGCTTATTCCCGACGGCGATGGTCCTAATGGCGATGCTCCCAAACCGGCGGTTGTTTGTGTGTTTTACGAACCGGAAACCGGCATCGGCTTGGGAAAGCCCAATCGTGATTTCGCCTACCAACTGGCCCGGCGGGGATTTGTCACGCTTTCGTTGGGAACCACCGAAGCCACCGCCGCCAAGACCTACGCGTTGTATTACCCCAGCCTCGAAAACGCTGAAGTCGAACCGCTTTCGATGTTGGGCTACGCCGCCGCCAACGCCTGGCATGTGTTGGCTGCTCGAAAGGAAGTCGACCCGCGAAGAATCGGCATTGTGGGCCATTCGTTCGGCGGTAAGTGGGCCATGTTCGGCTCGTGTTTGTTCGAGAAGTTCGCTTGTGCGGCGTGGTCCGACCCGGGAATTGTGTTCGATGCGGAGCGAGGCAGCGTCAATTATTGGGAGCCTTGGTATTTGGGCTACCATCGACCGCCATGGCGAACACGCGGGTTGATCACCGCCGAAAATCCCGCTCGCGGCTTGTACCCGCGATTGGTCGCCCAACACCGCGACCTACACGAATTGCATGCCCTGATGGCGCCGCGTCCCTTTCTCGTTTCCGGCGGCTCCGAAGATGGACCGCGCCGCTGGGCGGCGCTCAATCATAGTATTGCGGTCAACACACTCTTGGGTCGCACCAACCGCGTCGCCATGACCAACCGCCCCGACCACTCGCCCAATGAAAAATCGAACGCCGTAATCTATGCTTTTTTCGAGCACTTTTTGGGCGGAGGCGCCAACTGACGCGCAACGACGAAAACACGCTAAAGCGTGAACTCCAACGGTGGGCGGCGAAGTGTATTACTACTCACTCCGCGTCGTCGTGGCGGCGCGTCAGGTGGTGGAGAAAAATGCCGGCCGCCACGCCGACATTGAGAGAGTCGACCCCGCCGCTCATCGCGATACGGCACTGGCGGTGGCAAACAGAAACCCAGGAGTCGCTCAAGCCGTGGCTTTCGCCGCCCAGCACCAACGCGGTGCGCGGCTTTCTGGTTGTCGTTTCCAAGGGCGCCGCCTCCGGGCGGAGTGTGGCGGCAAGCAGGTGAAAGCCGCCTTCGTCGCGCAGCCAGGCGACCTCCGCCAGCAATGCGTCCGACTCCAGAATCGGCAGGCAAAACACAGCGCCCATCGAGACTCGCACCACGCGGCGGGAAAAAGGATCGACCCCATGTTCGCCCAGCATGATTCCCCGCACGCCAAAGGCCGCGCAACTTCGCAACAGGCTTCCCAAATTTTCGGCGATTTGCGCGTCGGGCATTACGACCACCAACGCGCGTTGTGGCAGATTCGCCAGCCACGCTTGAGGATCGGAAATGGTTTTGCGGCGTCCACAGGCCAACACGCCGCGATGGAAATCGAAGCCGACCAGGCGGCGCAGTACGTCCGCCGGAGCGTGGTAGGTAATCACGTGCGCCGGCGGATCGACCGGCAGGCGTTGCGTTTGCCGGTCGTCGAGCAACACCGAAACCGTTTCAAAATCGCTCTCCAGCAGCCGCCCAACGCAGTGCGTTCCTTCCACCACGAACAGACCCGATTGCCGCGACTGGCGGGCGCGTTTTAAGTCGCGATACGGCGCCAAGCGAGGGTCGTCGGCCGAGGCGACGTATTCGATACTCATGGCAAAGCGGCTCTAGCGAACACGACCACCGTCAGCCGCCGCGCGTTCTTGCGGAGCATGCGGACCATGAAACGCGCCATGATTCAAAGCTGGTCCTGCGGCGTCGCGCGGGGGCGAGGGTCGGGGAATCGAAAGGTAGGCGGGGTCGGAGGGCGTTGGCAGGGGTTGTGGCGCTGCGGCGGGCGGCGGCACATTTTCAATCGGCGCCCAGATCGGCTCTGGCCCATAAACTCCATACATGGCCGGTCCGGCCTGAGTGCGAGCATGATAACCGGCGCTCCATCCCAGGCCCCAAAAACGAGCAACCCAATTCAACTTGCTGGGTGTGCGCGGATATGGCGATTGGGCGGGCAGCGTGGTGGCGGAAGAAGCCAACATCACAACCGCCAATAACAAATAAGTGGATTTCATGGCGTGCTCCTCGATTTCTCATTGCATGCGACGCGCGCATCGAGCGCACGCAAAACAAGTATCGAGCGACAAAGGCGAGCAACTTTGATGTCTGCCGTTTGATCGGGAAAGAAATCTGCCAGGCCATGGTCAGCACAGCGAATGTGACGAACGCGCCGGCTACGAAACGTTTCCGTTTTGTAGGAGATGCACGCCTGATCACTTGCACTCGCCGCCGGCCCTATTCTTCGCCTTCGCGGAGTTTGTCGAAGTATTGGCGGGCGTGTTCCCGCTGCGATTTCGGCAGGCGTTTGTCGGCGAGTGGGTCGGCGTCGGCGCTGAGCGACATCGTGATC